>JAHDFB010000001.1 GCA_020628475.1 Saprospiraceae bacterium
ATAACCAAACTATTTTTTATGAAAAAATTATACTACTTAATGATTTTGTGTTTGTTTAGCTTAGCGGCACATGCACAGAGCACGATTACCGGGAAAATTTTAGAAGATGGTACGAACGAACCTATGATAGGTGCTTCCGTACTAATTGATGGTACATCGAGCGGAACGGTTACGGACATCGATGGAAACTTTACTTTAAACGCACCGAATAAAGGCTTGATGACACTTGTCGTAACCTATGTTGGCTACCAAACACGAAGAATGGAAGTGAATATAGATTCAGATAAAGTGGATTTGGGAACGATTTTATTATCAACAGACGCAGTAGGCCTTGGAGAGGTTGTGGTTACTGGTATCGTTGATATCGTTCGAGATAGGCGCACACCTGTGGCTGTATCAACAGTAGGTTTGGCTGAAATACAGGCGAAAGCTGTTGGTAATGTTGAATTCCCAGAAGTATTAAAAAATACGCCTTCAGTATACGTATCTAACCAAATGGGATTTGGTGATTCTCAAATGTTTATGAGAGGATTCAATCAGATTAATACAGCATTCTTATTAAATGGACAGCCGATTAACGGAATGGAAGATGGTAGAATGTACTGGTCAAACTGGTCTGGAATGTCTGATGTGGCTACTGCTG
Source organism: Saprospiraceae bacterium (assembly GCA_020628475.1). GTDB lineage: Bacteria > Bacteroidota > Bacteroidia > Chitinophagales > Saprospiraceae > JAHDFB01. The sequence goes on from JAHDFB010000001.1 coordinate 644, forward strand.
TTCAAGTACAGAGAGGTCTAGGATCATCTAAATTGGCTATCTCTTCAGTAGGAGGTACGGTGAATATCGTTACCAAAACAGTGGATAAAAAAGAAGGAGGATTTGGACGTGTAATGGTTGGAAACGATGGTTACTTCAAAAGTACTATTGCGTACAATACTGGATTAAAAGGAAAAATTGCCGTATCTGCATTAATGGATCATTGGCAAGCGAACAGAAAATGGGCAGAAGGTACCTTTGGTCAAGGACAAAACTATTTCTTATCAATTGGATTTGTTCCTTCTCCAAAGCATACATTCAATTTCTTGATTACAGGTGCACCTCAAAACCACGGTCAGAGATGGTCTCAAGATTCATTGACATTGGCAGAAACACCAAAATTCAACCAACACTGGGGAATGTACAATGGTGAATTGATCTCAGAAAGAACGAATTTTTACCACAAACCAGTTCTTAATTTATCTTGGGATTTTGCGATCAATGAAAAATCATCACTTTCTTCTGTCTTGTATGCTTCTTTTGGTCGAGGTGGTGGAACAGGAAACTACGGTAGAGCAAGAATTAGAACGGAAGAAGGTCAAGTGGATTGGGATGCTATTCAAGCTGCGGGAGCAGCAGATGACGATGGTATTGGTACCTTTAGCGATAACTATGCAAGAAGAGCTTCCATGAATAATCACCAATGGTATGGAAATGTAACAAGCTATGAGACGAAGCTTACAGATGATATATCATTGTCAGTAGGAGCTGATTTTAGATTCTATAGAGGAGATCACTTCAGACAATTAGTTAATCTATTTGGATTGAACAGCTGGAATGAATCATTTAGACATGCTGAAAGACCGTCAGATTATCAAGTGACAGAAACATTCAGTGTAAACCCTTGGTCAACACTATTTACTTTTGCGGATGAATCTCAGAGAATTGCCTATGATTATTCAGAGAACATCAATTACCAAGGAGTATTTGGACAATTGGAATATGCGACCGCTAAACTTTCAACTTTTGTTCAAACGGCTGTATCAAACCAGACATATCAAAGAGAAGGACGTTGGTCTGATATCGGAAAATCTGAATTGATCAGTAAAATTGGATACAATGTAAAAGGTGGAGCTTCTTACTCGTTCGATCAGTCTAACACCGTATTTGCCAATGCTGGATATTACTCTAGACAACCATTCTTAGATAACATTTTCTCAAATATTAGATATTCAAATGACTTTGTAGAGCCAGAGGTATCGAACGAAAGTGTTGTAGGACTAGAATTAGGATACAAATTATTTACAGAGAACTTTGCGGCTAATTTAAACCTTTACAGAACGACTTGGGGTAACCGTACGAATATCACTGTATTCAATAATGATAACGGTACACCAGATGATGAGTCTGACGATTTTGCTCAGAGAAATATTGAAAGAGGAATTGCTCAATTACACTCGGGAATTGAATTGGATTTAGGTTATAAAATCATGCGTGGCTTGAAGGTGAAAGGATATGCATCTTACGGTGACTGGAAATTTACTGAAATTGCAAGTGTGACGGTATTTAATGATGATACAGGAGACTTAATTGGAGAGGAAGATGGAACTGATTTATCAGCGATTCACGTACCAAATGCTCCACAAACATCTTTTGGATTAGGTTTAGATTATGAAATTCAAGGATTTACTGCTTATGCAGATTTCAACTATTTCGATAGAATCTTTAGAAATGATAATTTCTCAAGCGAATCTTTCCTTAGATCTGAAATCGGAACTTTAGATCCATATTCATTAGTAGATATGGGATTAGGATATAAGTTCAAGTTTGGAGCGAGAAGCTTGGAATTAAGAGCGAATATCTATAATGTATTGAATACATTTTATATCAACCAATCCGATCCATTTGGATTGTTAAACGGTAATGGAAGAACTTGGAATACATCTTTAAGATTTAATTTCTAAGAATTACTTCTAAATAGAAACAAACGTCAAGTAACTGGGTTGCTTGGCGTTTTTTTATGTTAACGAATCATATTATACAAATAACATATTGTACCTTTATGCATATGTTTATTAAAAATATAAACCCTATTAAATGAAGATAATTCTACGTTCGTTTGGCCTTTTACTTGGCTTAATTCTCAGCTTTACAGTATCTGCACAATTATTAATAACAGAAGTGATGTACAACCCTCCAGAATCTGGAAATGATTCATTGGAATACATCGAAATATATAATGCCGGAGCGGATTTAGATGTCACAGGATATAGAATGGAAGGCGTTCAATACGATTTTCCAGCGGGTATCATGACTTCGGGAGAATTTAAGATCATAGCTATCAATCCAGATGCCTTTGAAAATGTATTTGGAATGACGGCAGAATCATTTGGTGGTGCGCTTTCTAATGGAGGAGAAGATGTAAGTATCCGTGATGAAAATGATGCCGTTGTTCATGAAATTATTTACGACAATTCAGATCCTTGGCCAACGAGTACCGATGGCGCGGCCGGAGAAGGTGCTTCGATTGTATTATGTGATTTTGATAACCCCAGTTTACCAGAATCTTGGAAGGCTTCTCAGAACTTAATCGGTGTGACCATTAATGGCAAATCCGTAAAAGGAAGTCCAAATGCAACGGAAGATCCGGGCTGTGAAGGTGGACCTTCAGGAATTGTAGTGACAACAGATGGATTGGATTTTGTACCAAAAGATATAACAATTAATGTAGGCGAAACCATCACTTTTTATAACGGAGGCGGTGGAAATCATAACGTCAATGGAAGTCTGGACGCTTATCCGGATAACCCAGAAGGATTTTACAGTGGAGACCCGTCTTCGGATGCATGGGAATATCCATTTACTTTCAATATTGCTGGCGTATATGATTATCAATGTGATCTGCACGTAGGCGCAGGTATGGTCGGTACAGTAACCGTTCTCGCTCAACCGGATAACTCTGATCTTCGAGTAACGGAGGTATTTTACAATTCCGGAATTCAATTAGACACATTGGAGTTTATTGAATTGTTCAATGCTGGAACTGGAGCAGCTCAGCTTGAGAATTACACACTTCAGTCAGCAGCTATAAATTCGACGCTTGGAGCTATGACTGTTGCACCAGGTGAGTACGCGGTTATATGTAAAAATAAAACAGCTTTTGAAGAAGCATTTGGAACGGGAATCAATGCCATAGAGTGGGGTGAAGGAACCTTGAGCAATGGAGGCGATAATATTATTATGTTGAACGCGGATGGGGCAGAGATCATTAATGTAAGCTACGAAGATGTAGACCCATGGCCATTAGAGGCAGATGGATTTGGTGCGTCTCTGATTTTATGTAACCCATTTGGGAGCTTCTCAATTGATAATATTCAAGCAAATACCTTCCCAGAAATTACCTTTGCCGATAAAACATTCCAAACTTCTCCAGGAATGGAAAATTATTGTACCTATTCTATTGATGAAGTGAGTCAAGTAGATGGTCAAGGTGTAAATACCAAAACGAATTACAATGCTATTATTGAAGGAGTAGTATATGGAATTAATCTAAGACAAGGTGGTCTTCAATTTACAGTAATAGATGACGCAGGTGATGGTATTGGGGTATTTAGCAATGATACGGATTTTGGCTATGCAGTTACAGAAGGAGATATTGTTCAATTACGAGGAAATATTGGTCAATTCAATGGTTTAAGTCAAATTTATTTAGACGACGTACAGTTATTGAATACAACAAGTATAGCAGCTCCAACAGTAGTGACTGAATTGAATGAATCAACAGAATCTCAATTAATTACTATAGAAAATGTGAGCATAGTAAATCCCGATGATTGGGATAATTTCATTGGAGGATTTAATGTAGAAGTGACCAATGGTACAAACACTTTTAATCTTCGAATTGATAATGACCTAACAGATATTATTCCATTAGCTTATCCTACTGGAACCTTTAATCTTACAGGGATAGGAGGTCAATTTGATCAAAATGCACCGTATGACGAGGGGTATCAAATATTACCAAGATACATGAGCGATATCGATCCATTCAATCCATTTGTCAACAATTACCCTCCACGAACTATTGGCGAGATGACTGAAAATGATGCCGAGGGCGTTGCGGATTCATTGGATATCAATTGTACCTTAGAAGGAACAGTATATGGTTTCAATTTGAGAGCTACCGGATTACAATTTACCATTATTGATGATGCCGGAGACGGTATTGCGATATTTTCTTCAGCAGAGAATTTTGGATACACACCAAATGAAGGAGATTATATACAAGTAAAGGGACAGATTGATCAATTCAATGGACTGACAGAATTAATCCCGGATTCCTTATTTGTTTTAGGAACGGAGGATTTGATCAATCCTATATTTATTATCTCAGACCTTGGTGAATATTCTGAATCACAATATGTTAAGATTAGTAATACAGTGGAGCTTGTTGATCCAACTCAATGGTTAGGCGATGGGTCGACGTTCTCAGTGGATGTGACAGACGGCAGTACTACTTGGGAAATATTAATTGATAATGAAACGGATTTAGCCAATACACCACTTCCTGCACATGATTTATTAGAAATCAGTGGAATCGGAAGCCAGCGGGATATCAGTGCGCCATTTGATGAAGGCTACAGAATTGTCCCGCGATATGCAGATGATATCAACTTTATTGTTTCAACGGAAAACTACTTAGATGATAATTCGCTAATGGTCTACCCAAATCCAGCTAGTAATTTTGTGGTTTTAGAGGGAAGTTCAGTGGATGTTATATCCTATGAAATGTACGATATATTGGGAGGACTTACGTCCAAAGGCACGGGTACCTTGATCGATATTACAGCATTTAATTCGGGGAACTATTTGATTAAAGTATTTACATCGAAAGGAGTAGTGACGAAGAAAGTGGATATTATCAGATAAGTTATTCGTTAAAAAATTGTTATTTAATCTAGGGATTAATGACTTTTTGTCGAATAATTCGTCAATTTAGAAACTAATAGTACAAATTGTTACTTAATACATGTACATAACCAAAACAAATTATAAAAAATGAATAAAATATTTTCGATAACAGCCGTAATGGCCTTGTGCTTTTCTTTCATTTCAAATGTTTCAGCACAAAAAGAATTGAAAGAAGGTGTGATAACCATGGAATTAACGGAAGTTAAGGCAGATGATCCAGCTATGCAGGCTCAATTGCAAATGATGAAAGGTTCTTCTACTGTGGTAGCCTTTGATGAGAAAAAATCGGTTGTGAAAATGGAAATGATGGGTGGAATGATGGGTATGACCATTGTCACCAGCAATGAAGATAAAACAGGGTTTTTATTGTTCGACATGTCTATGGTCGGTATGAAAAACAAGGTGAATATCAATGCCGAAGATGTTGCTAAACAAAAGGAAACAGAAGCGGCAAATGATATGGAAGTAACCTATGACAAATCCGACACAAAAGAAATCGCTGGGTACAAATGTTTCAAAGCGACGATCAGTTCACCAGATATGCAAGGTTCAACGATTACGGCATATTTGACGGATGAAATAAAGATTAAAGCGGACGTAATCCAAGGTATTAGCGCCGATAAAATCGATGGTTTTCCATTGGAGTATTCTATTGGCGGACCTGGAATGTCAATGATCTATACAACGACCGATGTGAAATTCGAAGTGGATGATTCTATGTTAAACGTAAATACAGAGGGGTTCGAAGAAATGTCTATGGAAGAGTTTCAGAATAAAATGAAAGCGTTTGGTGGCGGAGGAATGGGATTCTAAGAAATCAATTGTAAGTTAGATATATAAAGGCCAGGTTCTGCATTAAGAACTTGGCTTTTTTATTGGATATTGGTTTGTACAATGAACCTAGATTGTATAATATCGATGAGTTCAATATTCTCAATTAAGTCTTATATATTAAAACTCTAAACGCACACTCAGATTGGGAGTAAATAATAGGTTCCTTCGTTCTAAGCTTGTAATGTTTGTTGTCATATTAGGACCTTGCAGTAAGAAGTATTCGCGGCTTTCAATGTTTTCTTGATTAAAAAGGTTAAGTACCGAAAAACTGATGGTCATCGTCTGATGTTTATTCCATTGATAATTATAGGCAATGGAGCTGTTAATTTCATAAATAGGACTTAGGCGTTCGGTATTAATGCCCGAGTATATGAGTTGATATTGATTATCTTGCCCCGTTTGTATGAAATCAACAATTTCTGAATAAGGTAACCCAGAGGCAAATTTTAAGCCGAGACCCAATTCAAATCGTTGTATTCGAATTTTATTCGACCATTGTAGAACATGTGTTTGATCAAAATCCGATAAAAATGCTGCTTCCTGAAGTTCTAAAAATTCAAAGGCCGTTCTGCTTAATGAATAACTGAGCCAAGATTTTAGATTTTTGTATCGTTTCTTTATTAGAATATCCAGCCCTAAAATATCTGCCGATCCAACAATAGGTTGTCCACGGTCGACCAATTCAATATCATGTGCACGACTACTTAAGTTGCTGATGGTTCTGCGATAAGCTTGTATATCGAAGACCCATTGCCCAAAACTAGCAACACTACCAATCTGGAATAAATCGGCCGATTGTACAGGAATTTTATTACGTTCAGATAGAGCCCAAAGGGAAGCGCTGATTCCAAAATTATTCCCTCGAAACTCTTGAACCTGACTTATAAATTGATAGTGACGTCCATAATTAGCATGAACACTTATCTGGTCATTAAGTGCATAGGAAAGACGCACTCGTGGCTCGGGATACAGATTGTCAAAACGTCCAAACAAGCTTGTACGTAGTCCGATATTGACGCCTATAATTTGGTGAATAGGGTTTTTCCAACTGACATATAGGCTATGTAATGAAGATTGAGTATTCGCATTATCTTCAACTTTAGTGTCCATCCGAACCTGTTCCAATACAGAAAACGCGACTTCATAGTGATTGTATTGATATCCAATTTCCCAAACTTGATGCAATCGATTTTTACCCTTGGTGCTTATACCAATCTGACGATCGATAATTTGATTGGTTTTCTCGCCGATAACCTGAAAATCTTCAGGATTATCAACCCGGTTAGCAAACGCATAATCAAATGAATAATTCGTGTAAATGCCTTGTATATTTGATTGAATAGAAGAGTTCCATTGTTTTTGATAAAAAGCACTCAATCCAATATTAGAAATGAATAGACTGTCACTTTGAAATTCGTTTTGGACATTGTTCTGAATATCATCTATAAATTGATTTCGTGCAAAGAGGCCAGAAAATTCAAGTCGTTGAGTGGCTGAAAGTTTCGATGAAATTTTAATATTGGCATCGCCAAAATAAATGTCATCTTCCACCATAATGTGATCTGGTAAACCAGCTAAAGCCTTATTTCCCAGAATTAAACCTTGTTCATTGTATAGAGCGATATTTTTGAAAGTTGGCGTTCTGAACCATTCATCATAAGACCGTCTCAATGAAAAATCAATACTAACAGGCCGCTTTCCAGGAAGAAATTGATGCCCATATAAATAGGCATGTGTCATATTTATTCCTACGCCATATCGAACAAGCGTATCCCGTTCATTCGAGCTGCTAAGTTTCATCACGCCGGCTATTCGCCCACCGTATTCTGCACCAAAACCTCCACGATAAACCTCCATTTCATCAATAATAAAAGGATTTATAGCAGATACCATCCCAAAATAATGAGCCGCGTGATAAATTGGAATGTTTTCCCATAAAATGAGATTTTGATCCGGTGTACATCCTCGGATGCGAATATCCGATGCCTGTGAACTAGGAGAGGAGATGCCGGGTAAGAACTGAGCTAAAGCCAGCACATCTGGTTCTGCAGCCCCAGGAAGACTACCAATCCGTCTAGGAGAGAGAACCGTTGATGCCCCATTATCCTGAAGATCGATACCGTCTAGTATGTAATCTTTAATAATTAAGAAATCGTCCGAATAATCTGGAAGTTCCAAGTAAATTTCAACACAATCTCCGTCAATGGCTTTTATGGAATACAGCCTTTGTTCATAACCTACATATCGAATGACCAAGTTACTTCCAATTTGAAGCTGATTCAGCTCGAAAAAACCTTGTTCATTGGCAGCCGTTCCAACGGAGCTCCCTTCAATTTGAACCGTGGCATAGGGTAGTATTGAGTTGCTTTCCGCATCTTTTATAGTCCCGCATACGTACCCTTTGATGGGAATAGGCATTGCTTTGATCGCGATGAAGTTTCCTTCCAAGCGAACATATGTAAGCTGATTTTTAGTAAAAACTTCTTCGAGAATGAGCTCAATAGAATCGGTCTCTATATGAACTTCAATAAATCGATTTTCTACGTCAGCAATCTTATACGAAAAAAGAATGTCCGTTTGAGATTCAATGTCTTGCATGATATCAATGATCGAACCATGATTAAAATGCAAGATGACACTTGGACCTTGAGCCCAAATTGCACAGCTTAGAAATATGAAAATAAGCGTGATTCCCCCGCGCACAAAACGATTTCTTATTTAATAAATATAGACAGTCTGTTGATCAATTCGATAAGATAAATCCAATGGAAGCGTAATGGCCTTCATGGCAAGATCTAAATTGTCATGTTTAAAATTACAGGATAATTTTACATTCAAATCAATATTTTCATGATTTATTTCAATGGCGTATTGACGTTCTAATTCACTTAAAATAAATCCTAAAGTTTCATTATTAAATCGACTAATCCCGTCCACCCAATCATGATGGTTTTTTGCACCGATTAAAGATTCTTCTATCAATCGACCTTGCTGTAATTTTACATAAGCTCCTTTCTCTAAAATCCAGCGTTCGGAATTGGATGCATTGGACACGCGAACACGTCCTTCTGTACAAGAAACCACATAGTTTTTCCCTCGATCCTTCACTTGGAAGACCGTTCCCAAAACTTCGACCGTACCATTCGGACTCGAGACACTAAACGTACTACCTTTTCGAACAGTAAATTGAGCTTCTCCTTCAAGCTGAACTTGACGATTCGAATCCCAATCCTTTTTAGAATAGCTTAATATACTTGAAGCATTCAATATAACTTCAGATCCATCAGGTAATAGTTCATGAATCTTTTGGCCTTGAGCCACTTCTATACGAACTAGCTGATCGCCAGGCCAAGCAACATATCCTATGATAAATAGTAAACAAGCTGCAACAGCAATAGAACCCAATCTTTTAATGGAGAAAATGTTGGTGGTTGTCGGTAAGGTTTTTTTCTGGTTTAGTATTTCATTCAACATCGAAGATTCATCGATTGAAGCTACCTGAAGTTGATCCGCATGTTGAATCGTTTTAGACAATGATTCAAATTCTGGCCTTTGCTTAAAAACGTTTAATTCTTCTTCAGAAATCGTTCCTTCTATCCATTTATGTAATAATTCGTCATCTTTCATTTCATATTTATCTTCTTTTGTCACTACTACAAGTGAAATCTTAAAAGTCCTACCACTTAACGGATTTTTTTTGAAATTTTTCGAAGTGTATCTAATGCTAAATACATTCTTTTTTCAACAGCTTTCTTGCTGATTCCAAGTATATCGGCTATTTCCTGATACTTTTTTTTATCGATTCGACTCATTAAAAATACCACACGTTGCTTTTCGGGGAGATTTGAAATCGCTTGTTCCAAACTTTCCTTGAATTCGTTCTCTTCCATGATATATTCAGGATTTTCTTGAACATGTTTTAGGCGATGTTGACGTTCAAATTTTAAACTCACCTGCTCGTGTTTGAAATGATTAGTCAATAAATTGTTCGCCGTCGTATAGACATATGCCTTTGCTGTATCCGCAAGGATGGATTGACAATGTTGCCAGATTTTTAAAAATGCTTCTTGAACGATATCCTGAGACAAGCTGGATTGACCACATTTATAATAAATGAAGTTGTACAGTGATTTTGCGTGTTGATTAAAAAAGGATGCGTATTTCTTTTCGTCACACAATGAACTCATTGGATGCTTGAACTTTGATCTATAATCTTATATCAGTACAAATCTAATCTTTTGATCGAATATGGAGTAAACTTAAGGACTTACACCTCCCAATATAAGAGAAGTATTTACGTCCTGAACTCACTGATGCGATTTTTTGAAAGCATTGGGTGTCATACCGGTGAATTTTTTAAAGGCATTATGAAAAGTGGTTTTGGATGAAAAGCCACATTCCAAGCCGATGGCTAAAAGACTGTAATGTTCGAATGCAGGATTGACAATAATTTTCTTGATGGCTTCGACCCGATATCGATTGATAAAAGTGGTGAAATTTTCACTACTGACCGAGTTTATCATTTGAGAAACATAGCTTGGACTGATTCCTAATAGTGCTGCCGTTTTATTCCGGTCTAAGGATTGGTCTTTATATATATGATCTTCTTCACAGAGTTTGATCAGCTGTATATAATAACTATTATCTGCGGTCATTGATTTTTTATAAGCCTTTTCCTCTGGAACAGTAAGCGGAACTTTGGGCTTTTCCTGTGTCTTGGAAGTTTGATCTTTGAAAAATTGTCGAATGGCAGCTTGATCCTTCGCCAATTTAAATTTGTAAATCCCGTAATAACTTACCCAATGAAACAATAAAACCACGACCACCGTTAGAGCCTTCATACTATAAGTCAATTCTAAGCCAAATATTATACTCGTAAGGATTAAAAGGAGCCAAGAAATAAATAAAATGCTGCTGAGCAGCCATAAGGATTGAAGCCATCTTTTTTCGGGCCTTTGCGTTATGGATTTAATGAGGCGATAACAAGCAAATAGTATAGCAGGAATAAATAAAAAACTGAGTAATAGATTTACCAATTCAAAGAATACAGTAATAATACCTCCATTATTAGTAATTGTATTAAGTATACTGCTAAATACCGAAAGAAAATATGGGAGGAATAGCCAGTAACGCTTATTGGAACGCCTAAAGGGATGATCTACGTAATGTATAAAATAGAAAAAAAGAAGCACTGGAAAAAGTACGGAGGAGTCTATGATATCGATGATTTGTAAGGGGTCATATCGTTGATACAAACCCATTTCATCCAGTACAAAATTTAGTAAAGATACTGAAAGTGTAATCATGGAGTAGGCCAGAAAGTTGTTCGCTTGGCTCTTAAATAAGGGGGACCTCAGAATGAGGAGCGCAAGAATAAAACCTTGAAAAATGGCAATATTAAGTATAGAAATAAGTAAATCCAATCGCTTGTTTTTGTATTGCTAATTTGACCGCAAAAGTCGGTAATTCTTAGGATAGAACCCCTCTTCTTTATCGATTCTAAAAACAATTTGATAGAAAATTAAAAATATTTAAAAATGTAGGTAGGACTTTTTTAAACTGCATTGTATAGATAACGAACGCATTTTTATTCACGCTAAAATTTAAACCTATGAACAGCGCGGCAGTAACGAATCAAGCAAGCATCAAAATCTTAAGTATACGAAGAGATGTCCCAGTCGAAAGAAAGTATTTAAAAATTGAATCGAATAATGTCAAGACTGTTCAAAACCCAAAAGTTGGCTTCTTTTCTATCGCGACCTTAAGTACATTGGTGTTATTGTCATTAAATATTTTTGTGCTATATCAATATTTTAATGTATCAAATGCCGGTTTGATGGAAACGGCGACCTATGAAATTCCCGGTAGCCTATTAAATCTTTATGAATAATCCTTAAAAATGCGCTTCAAAGTATTTTAATATATCTTGGGCAAAGATGGTTTTAATATCATCCTGATCAGGAAGTTCATCAGGAAATATATCTTCCGAATAGCAACTAGGTAAGGCCTTCTCATCTCCCGAATAGGATTCCGTTTCTATTTCAAATTCACGTATAAAGCGATGTTCTCGAATAGACTTCGTACAAGCTCCGCTGATATCCTTTACATGAAACTCAACATTCCATTGCGCTCGTCTTGTTGTTGTGGTTTCATAAGTGGTAGCCTGAACAGTACGATACTTGGGAGTTTTAATTTTTTTTCCGGATGTATCAATATGGGTAGTATATCCGTCTTCAATTTCCTTCTCATGCGACTCGCAAGATTGATCCTCATGATCCTCATAATTGAAGAAAGCGCAATCAATATGAACATGACAATCCGTTTGTTGATTTTTAATAAAAGAAAAATTTCTAAATCCTATTTTCTTGCTTAAATGCATTTGAAAATGCCAACTCACTTCTTGTTCAAAGGGATCAATACTTACGTAAATAAATTCTTGAGCGAAAGACAACATTTTTTGCATGTCTTCCTGTGGAAAATAGTATTCGAAATCTAAATCTTTCGCCTTGCGATAATAGTTATAAGACTTTTGCGCATAGATCTTTTTTTTCAATGAATAGTAATTCGACTTATGTTCTTCAGCTACATTCAAATAATAGTCATAAAACGATTTTTCGAAATCGGAGATATCCATTTTTATGCGCTGAAATCGATTCAATGATTCTTCATTTAAATAGTGTGAATGTTCCTGAAATAAGGAATATAGACCATATAAAGTGCTTAAACGCTCTTTATATTCTTGTTCCTTCGTACTAAAAGAGCGCAGCGTTAGTTTCTGCTGTTCTTTATCTTGATGCAGCCGAAGTGATTGATTCAAAATGTAAAATTCTGCAAGATTGTTAGGATCTTTTTGAAGTTGTCGTCTGGCATGATCAATAGCCGAAAGATATTTACCTTTTTCTAAGAGAACTTCTGAACTTACACAGCTGCAAATAAGTAGAATTAACATGAAATAGGCGTAAAAAGAATTTGTCGAATTCATGGTAAAATGCTTGGATAACGAATCTATTCGGAAGTTACTATTTATAGCGTATAAGCGTATCCATTGAGCGTAGTAATAACTTTTTTTTATAAAAAAAATAAAAATATTAGCATCGTTTTAACAGAAGTTGAATTCAAATAAGTAGAATCTTAATTGTCTACTATGAAACGAATAAACTTACTTACTACACTATTTACTATTATTTATTCTTTTCAATTTGTTCAAGCACAAGACTGCATTCAATTACCAGATACCATCTATCATTGTGGATTTACACTGGAAGTAATGCCCACGGAATTTAATTTCCCCGGAATTTGGATTTACGATTGCGAAGATGGCGATGGAAATATTGCTATTCAGGAAATTAACAACGGAATTTATCAATTTACCTTTTCAAATTGTGGTTATTACTCTGTTCGATTTTATGTTGAAGAGTGTGATGAAGAAAAGCTAGTGGTGTTTAGGGTAGATGACCCTAGTTACACCCATACAGAAATCAATGGCAATAATAGCCTAGGATACTTCAATTATTCTTGCCATTCTGATGGGAGTTCTTGTGATAATGTTGTCACCATAGAAGGAGAATTACCACCTGATCCAGAATGGGATATTTGTTATGATTTGTTTTGCGAATACAAACATTATTTTACGACATCTACACCGGACGATCCAGAGAATTGTTTAGTCCAGCTCATTGAAGTCGATAGTGTTTCAGGCGCCAATTCGTCTTCATCCTGTTCGCCTTTTGATGCGACCGATATGACAGCGGATATTTTCTGCGATATTGTCGATAGTATATACAATCAAGCCATCTCAGAGGCTTCCTGCCCTCCAGTGCTTTCTGAATGTTTTGATATTCCAGAATCTTGTATCGATAGTATTACCTATGATACCATCGATTTATTATTTCCCATCCATGATGGAGGTAGATGGACGATGTTAGAAGGGATAGATACGATCATATTAGACGATACCACTTCGATTAATAAATACATGAAAGATCTTCTATTTATTATTGAACCAGGAGCGGATTATTATGGCCCAGGTGATTTAACCTTTACACTTTTGGAAATCGATAGCAATGGCGATACGATTCCGACGGCCTTTGACGCAGAATTTGTATTATGGTGGCAGGAATTATGGCATTATGATACACTAACACAGATAATTCCGACTATTCATTATGCAGATGATCCAGAATGTCAGAGTTGCGGAGGAAATTCATTCAGTAGTTCTAAGAATATTCCTGGGATTCCGGAGTACCTCTGTCCACCAATAACCATTTCCTTTGGAGATCCTTGTTCTTGCGAAGAAGGCGCAATTTCTATTACGGGAGGAGATATTTCTTGCTATGATCCGTGTACCATCTTGGTGGCTGATGTCAATTTTAGTGAACCGAATATCACGATTGATTCAGCTTATTGGACAGGTCCAGCTGGTGACATGGGCGGTAGCAACACCATAACGGTTTGCGAAGGAGGGGTCTATAGTTATACGGTTATCACAGCTCCACATGGCTGCGAATACAGTGAGTCATTCGTCGTTCAAGAAAACTTCAATGAACCGATGGCAAATATCTCAGGAAATTTAGTCATTGACTGTATACACCAATGTGCAACGATTATAATTGAGATATTTTCCGAATTTACATCGGGAATCATACAATTACCGGACGGAGAAAATATTCCGATATCAGATCCAACGACAATTTTAGATTGGTGTCAGCCGGGTAGCCTAACAATAGAACTCTTAGATACGATTTCAGGATGTACCAACGAATATACTCTTGAAATAATAGATGAGACAGAGGATATAGAATTTATGATCAATCCTACCGAAACGATTACTTGCTTAGTTGAGTGTGTCCCCTTAACCATTTCTGAATTAAATGTTCCTGCTGGTGCGGACTACCTGTGGACAGGCCCTAATGGATTTACGGCAAATACTCCTAACACGGAAGCATGTGAAGCGGGAATCTATGTATTGATGATAAATTATGGTAATTGTTGGGATGCGCAAACGATAGAAGTCTTTGACTTCTTCGAATCGGTGGAAATTCAGGAAGCTGCCGAAGTTTGTGAAGGTGATTGCTACATTTTCCAAGGACAATTATTCTGCGAGTCAGGTATCTACTCCTTTGAAGGGGCATGTGATTCTTTATTCATACTAGATTTGACTGTCCACACACCTGATTTCATTGATAAGTACGAATTTATCTGTGAGGGCGATCAAGTCATTGTAGATGGAATGGTATTCGATTCAGAAGGAATCTTCCCCTACGAAATACAAGATGGAAACCTTTGTCCAACTTTCGTAACGCTCGAAGTAGAAGTATTTGAAATGGATCTGTTCGTGTCGGGTACACCATCCATTGATTGTAACAATAGTACGACCATTTTATCGGTGAGCACGAGCAATCCTGAACAAAATTTCTATTGGTATGATCCACAAAATCAAGTAATTTCGACATCCTATATGGTGGAAGTTTCAGAAGCTGGTACCTATACCGTCCAAAATGTCTCTTCGAACAATCTTTGCATAGCAGAATTACAAATTGTTGTACAAGGAAACTTCGAAATACCAGCATTAGACCTACCTACGCATCAAGAGATAAATTGTCAAAATGAAATTCAATTGTTTGCGGATATTGATATGAATGAAGATATCGATTTTTATTGGACAGGTCCCAATATGCCGGCAGATCAGCAAATTGTCCAAAACCCTATTGTTACGGAACCTGGTATATATGAATTAATCATAGAAAATGAATTTGGTTGTACAAATTCGGCTAGTGTAGAATTGATTCAACTTGATCCGTTGACCGCCTCGATTCAAACAGATAAGACCTGTGAAAATGAAGCCAATGGACGTATAGAAGTCGAGCTAATATCAGGTGGAGTAGCTCCATTCCAATATAGGCTCATCGATGGTGAATATCAATCGAGTAATGTCTTCGAAAATGTAGAAGCAGGCGAACATATAGTATACATTCTACAAGGAGATGGATGTATTTCTGAATCTGAAGCGGTGGTAGAAAACATTGCACCAATCGAACCAATAGTTCAGTTTGAAGAAGCCTATGAATTATGTGATAATCCTTCATTGGAATTTGATCTGAGCGAAGATCTGGACAATCACAAAAATTGGAACATTGTATGGTCCGATGGTAGCAATGCCTTAAAAAGAACCTTTGAAGAAGCCGGCGATTATAGCTTGACGATCTACAACGAATGTGAAGAAAGAGCTTTCGATTTTCGTGTCGATGATTCTAGGCTTCAAGATGATCTACCCATTTACATCGCCAATATGTTTACGCCAAATAATGACGGAGTCAATGACCTTTTCGAAATACACACTGCTGTAGAACCGTATACGTTCGAAATAGATATTTACGATCGATGGGGAAACAAAGTATTTGAAAGTCAGGATATCAATTTTTCTTGGGATGGGCTAATTCACCAAACAGGCAGTAAATCAGATGTATTTGCATATATCACCAGATATAGTTACTTAGAATGCAAGGATGAAATAAAAGAGTTTCAGATTATTGGAGATGTAACCTTGATTCGCTAGGCTGATTTTTTATTCTTAGAACACATTTCATTACTTTTGGGCAAGCGCCAGCGCAAGCCCTAAGAAAAAGTATATGGATAATAACACAGAACATTTCGAAACGTTAAAGGAAATCATTAAACCATACGTGCAAAATGAGGAGGCTTATAATCAGCTTTCCATGGAAACGAAATTTATTGATGACTTGGAGATAAATTCCGCGAATCTAGTTGATATTATTTTAGATGTCGAGGATAAATATGATATTGAAATAGATAATGATAGCATGGAAAAAATGCTAGATGTCCAATCGGCCATTGAAGTAATCACGAGCAAGAAATAGCATCTTTCCGTAGACAACTATTCGTTCGTTCCACTGTTCATTAGTAAACATTCAATATGATAACTGTCATTGCAGGTACCAATAGACCAGACTCGAAAACCGAGCTAATAGCCAGATTCTATTACCAAAGCTTGCAAACGCAAACGGAAGAAAAAGTACATTATTACAGTCTTCAAGATGTACCCTTGGACATTATAAATCCCAGAATGTACGAAGAGCAAGGACAGCATCCAGCTTTAGCCAGATTGCAAGATGAAATATTGACACCTGCGAATAAATGGGTGCTAGTCATGCCCGAATATAATGGATCATATCCCGGAATCCTAAAGTTATTTATAGACGCTGTTTCCGTTCGAAACTATAAAGAGACATTTAAAGAGAAAAAAATGGCATTAATCGGAGTAGCCTCTGGTAGAGCCGGTAATCTCCGAGGGATCGATCAATTTTCCAATGCTGCTAATTATTTAGGATTTACCGTCTTTTCAAGAAAACTACCGATATCTTTGGTCAAATCAATCAGTAACGACTTAGAAATTACAGACGATTTCACCAAGGAGACCTTACAGGAACATGCACGTGCATTTATAGATTTTTAATGAGAAGCAATTGGCTATATCTGACAATATTCATGGTCGTTTTAGGAGGCTGTCAATCCAATACGAATTCCACAGATCATGTTCATGTTTTTCATTACAATCAACCCAACAGAATTACCTCTTTAGACCCCGCTTTTGCCAAAAGTCAAAACAATATGTGGGCGATTCATCATATTTTCAGCACGCTGGTACAGCTGGACGAAAATCTAGAATTGCAGCCGAATCTGGCTAAAAGTTGGTCAATAACTGACGATGGATTGGAATATACCTTTCATCTACATAAGGACGTGCGATTTCATGATAATGAATGTTTTGAAAATGAGCAAGATCGAAGCTTACGGGCCCAAGATGTGGTGTTTAGTTTCAATCGTTTAATCAGTAAAGATTTAAATGCTCCCGGGTCTTGGATATTTGCTGGAAAAGTAGACCCTCAGCGGCCATTCGAAGCCCCCGATGATAGCACCTTCGTTCTTCATCTTCAGAAACCTTTCCTGCCCATGCTCAATATGTTGAGTATGCAATATTGTTCCGTGGTATCCGAGAATGCCGTCCGTTATTACAAGAAAAATACAAGATCCAATCCAGTCGGTACGGGGCCTTTTCGGTGTAAACGATGGATCGAAACGCAAGGATTATACCTCGTTAAAAATGAAGACTATTTCGAAAATGTAGGTGGTCAAGGACCGCCATACTTGGATGGAGTGCGCACCTCCTTCATGGAAGATAAAAAAATCGCATTTCTCGAATTATTAAACCAAAAGGTAGAGTGTGTTTCTGGTTTGGAATCCTCATTTATCAACGAATTATTGGACCAAGAGGGCGATTTGAAAGAAGATAAAAAGTCAAAAATTAACTTATATAAAAGTC
This sequence comes from Saprospiraceae bacterium, assembly GCA_020628475.1. Classification (GTDB taxonomy): domain Bacteria; phylum Bacteroidota; class Bacteroidia; order Chitinophagales; family Saprospiraceae; genus JAHDFB01. The sequence continues at coordinate 18,768 of JAHDFB010000001.1, forward strand.
CATATCTCAACGTTGAATATCTAGGAATAAATATGGACAATATTGCCTCGAATCAGGCGCTTTCGGATAAACGCGTTCGTCAAGCATTAAACTATGCTATAGATCGGATAACCATGATGCAATCATTGAGAAATAATATCGGGATTCCAGCTAATTCAGGGATAATTCCGAGAGGATTGCCTTCCTATGACCCCAAAATGGTGCCGGGATATGCCTATGATTTACAAAAGGCCAAAATGCTATTGAAAGAGGCGGGCTATGAAAATGGAGTAGGCATGGAGCCCTTGGACATTCATACAAACAAGGATTATCTAGATATCACTACTTTCGTTGCCAAACAGTGGGAAGCGCTTGGAATACAAGTTAGTATTAACCTGTTAGAATCCGCCTCTTTACGGGAAGGCATGCGCAAGGGAAATCTGGATATATTCAGGGCATCTTGGATCGCGGATTACCCCGATGGAGAAAATTTTCTTTGTCTATTTTACTCGGATTACCCAGCACCACCCAATTATACTAGATTTAAAAACCCTGATTTTGATATGTTGTACAAGCAAGCCATTGCTGAAACAGATTTATCAAAGCGAACGGAACTCTATCATCAAATGAATCGTATTATAGTGGATGAAGCACCCGTCATATTCTTATTTTATGATGAATCTGCCTTATTTACCACCAAAAATATACAAGGAATAGAAACGAATGCCCTTAATTTATTACAAGTTAAAAATTTGAAAGAAGTAGCATGGAAAGAGTAACCGTACAAGTGGAGGATTTGGGTAAAATTCGGTATCAAGAGGCTTGGGATTACCAGACAGAAGTGCATAATCGCGTCAAGAATATTAAGATCGATAATCGTAAGGCGGAGGAAAAAGACCGGCAAAAACAGGAGCATTACTTTTTGTTTTGTGAGCATCCTCACGTATACACCTTGGGTAAAAGCGGTTCGGTCGATCATCTTTTGATCGATGAGAAGAAGCGGGCCACGGAATCGATCGATTACTTCAAGATCAATCGAGGTGGAGATATTACCTATCACGGTCCAGGACAGGTCGTGGGATACCCGATCTTGGATATGGATGAAATTTTTACAGACATCCATAAATATGTGAGATTCTTGGAGGAAATGGTGATTCGCACCTGTGCGGATTATGGTATCAAGGCAGATCGTATACCAGATTATACGGGCGTCTGGTTATTAGATGGCGATAAAAAACGCAAGATTTGTGCGATCGGCGTTCATCTTTCACGTTGGGTTACCATGCATGGATTTGCTTTCAATATCAATACGGATTTGGATTATTTCAATTACATCGTGCCTTGTGGCATCAATGATCAAGACAAGACAGTCACTTCTCTTCAGAAAGAGCTAGGCAGACCGATAGATATGAAGGAAGTGAGACAGCGATTATTACATCACTTTAAAGCATTGTTCGAGGTCGATTTATTGATCGATGAATAATATTTGGGGCGTCCCTTGCCGATCTTTCAGATCGTCGACGGGTCGGGTCGTTCGCTGTTTCACGATGTTCATCCCTTCGGGAGGCGGAATACTCCGCCCAGCTGCCACCCCTTAGCCATATCGAGGGCGTATCAAGGCCAGACTGTTAGGATACTTCAAACTCTTATACGTTGAAACTATAGGTTCTTCAATTGCTCTTCTATATCAAATGTGGAAATATTGTACGTGGCAAAAATGGCTCTATTATATCCACCATGCTTTCCTTTTTTTCGCTCCAAAGAAGCTTGATAATATTTTCGAGCTTGATCAATATTCCCTTGAGCTTGATGTATACGACCTAGATAGAAATAGTTGTCTGCAAATTTTTCATCGTAAGACAATTGTCTCTCAAAATGCTGGTAAGCTTGTACATAATCCTTCTTCTGAAAATAAAGCAAGCCAAGACAATAATGATCGTATAATCCTTTTAAATTAGCTTCCTGTTCATAGAGAACCATCAATTGCTCGATGATGTGGATACCTTTATCAACGGAACCTTCTAAGGCATAGGCCATAGCCAATAACAAACGCATTTCAAGTTCGCCACCCGGGGTAGTTACATAATGGGCTTGATGCACCTGATACAGGCTTTCTAAATCTTGGATACAAGCTTGGAAATTATAATTATAGAAATACCAGTAAGCCCTGTAAAATAAGTAATTAGCAGGTTCCAATTCGATGGCTTTATTAATCAACGTCAAGCCTTCGGCGTACCGTGCTCGTTTAAAATAAGGGACTGACTTCTGATAATAGGCGTAAGCATACTTCGGACCGATCTGGATGGCTTGATCAAACAGATATTGCGATTCCTTACTGCCTTGCTCGTACTCGATGGCTCGATAACTCAGTTCACATGCCATCCGCTCACCGCTTTCCAAAGGATAAATCTGACAATTTCCTTGCCCCTGTATGCTAGAGTACAGCATGATACAGGCTAAGATAGCGACGAATCTACAGTAAAATATGTTGTATTTCACCTCGTTCTAATTTTAAATTCACGTATTTATAGTATTCTATTTCCTCCGTCCCTTCAGCCTTCTTCCAAGCATCTAATCGTTTAATAGAATGTAGACAAATATCCCGCAATGAAGTGGGAGCTTCCGATTTGGAAAAGTCAGGATTCAACGTTTCTAGACGATATCTTCCAGCCTCATGGTGACAATTATGTAAAAATCGGATGATGACGTATCCGGAAAAGTCAGATTGTAGGTCTTTAGACTCAAAAAAGCGACGGATATCCTGTTTTAGCTGTTCATTGCCACCAATGTATTGAAGTCGATTTCGACCGGATTGAAAAGCCGTCGAATCGCAAACCACAAAGTCTGATCGATCCAAATCCTTATCAAAAGGAATATAACTCAGATCGTGATTCGTACGAGGTAGATTGGAAGTACTTTTCTTGAAATCCAAATGTTGTACACAAGCTAAGAGGATAAAACTGAAACCAATCCCGAAAATTAACAATACTCTTTTTAACTGTATAGATTGATTCATTTGTAAATAAAATACCTTTAGTCTGATATAAAACTAGATAAATAGTAAGCTTTACGAAGCCTTTAATCTCGCCATTAACAATCCATTCACGAACTTTTAAACATATAAGATTCGAACGGTTTATCTATTAATAATGGACGGCCAATGCATCGATTTTCCGACCATTCATATATAAAGAAGACCAGATATTAAATCCAACGACCATCTATGAAAAATCACTTTTCCTCAAGATTGATCTACCGTATTATTGTAGCACCATAAAAGAGATTTTATAACCTTACAAATGATACATTAATATGAAAAAGAACAACAAATTAATCATGAACATGAAAACTTTCAGGACAGAATGTTGGAGGGATCACCTCAGGCGATTTACAAAAAAAATGCAACTCTTTATGCTTGCTTCCATGATTTTTCTGATCCACCAACATGTAGTAGCACAGGAAAATTATTGTGAGGTAGCTCCCGCTCATTTCACGGATTATGTATTGGCAGGAGAATATGTGGAAGATATGTATGGAAATGGGGCCGGAATCGATGATGTCATTATGATCAATGCAAATAATCCTAGTGGTTTTGTCACGATCGATATGTTAGCGAATGTAAGTCACAGCAAATATTTGAATAAATCGCTGAGCATATCTCCACCATTAGGATTCAACTACCATTTCGACAATGTTAATGGACGTATGATTGGCGGAGATTTTGATAACGACGGAGATCGAGATGATTTTGTCTTATTATATCGCGTATCGTCATCTAAGATGAGATTTGATGTGTTTATTGGGAATGGAGCAGGTGGATTTACACGTACTGAAATGTATACGCAAAATGGTTATGATGCTGATAAAATAACGGGTAGAGTAGTATCGGGAGATTTTGATGGAGACCATGAATGGGATGATATAGCGGCCTTTTATGATTATGGAGACGGAGAAACCAGAATTCATGTTTGGTTGGGAACTGGAAGTTCATTTTCTTATCAAAGCAGCTGGGGCTGGTGGAATTCCAATGGCTACTCGGCAGAAAAAATAACGAATCGAGTGGTATCAGGAGATTTTGATAAAGACGGATTCGTTAATGATATAGCAGCTTTTTATGATTATGGAGATGGCGAAACCAGAATACATGTTTGGTTAGGTCAGGGAACATTCTTTGATTATCAATCTTCTTATGGATGGTATGTGGCCAATCAGTATACGGCCAATAATATCACGGGTAGAGTTATATCGGTAGATTTTATGTACGATGAAAAAGAATATGATGATATCGTTGCATTCTATGATGTCGGAAATGGAATCACAAAAATGCATATCTTCAAATCTACAGGATCATCTTTTGATTTTCAGGGATCTAATTCCGCGTGGGTCGGAAATGTGTATAATGCGGATAAAATCACGAATAAATTGGCGGCTGTAAAGACTGGATCTGGACAACCTGTTTCAGATATTATTGGACTTTATGATTATGGCGCGTATACAGATAAATACCATTTATGGCAAGGATTCTATGATTTTTGGAACAACTTTTATGTAGAATATAGTCATCATACCTTTTGCAGAGACAAAAAAATGGCATCGGGAGCGCAAGCAGACAAGGAAGGCATACAGGGTAGGAAATCGGAATTTTCATCCATCAACCAATTCCCGAATCCAGCAAAAGATGAATTTACCTATGATCTAGCAGATGTTGAAGTATCTGAAATTTGGATCTTAAATAAGCTTGGTCAACGAGTACAGAAACATATCGTTGAACAATCAAATAGCACGGTAAAACTGAATCTTCCCGCTGGAACCTATTATTGCGTATACCGTAATGGAACAGATATAGTAGATCGGAAAAAATTAATTATCGTCGAATAATAGATTCCATTAACTCAATCAAGAGGCGTTTTCTACATAGAGATCGCCTCTTATTTTTTATCCGACAATATCCAATGGTCTTGTTGTTTTCCAGCCTCCTCTTGTAAAATCAGGGAAGCTCTGAGGTGCACCATCCATTTGAACGGATGCTTCACTAAGTGGAGAAACCGCACTCCAAAAACAGCCTTCGTAGACATTTTGATCCAATGGAAGTCCATTTCGAAGACATTCGATAATTCGGTAGAGCATTAATCCATCCATTCCTCCATGTCCGCTTCCTTTCGCAGCATTTTTACCTCTTAAATATAAAGGATGATCATATTTTTCATACAAAGCTTCCAATTGATCTCCTTGGATCCATCGATGGTGATGATCTACGATGCCTTCGTAGCCTCCTTCTAAAGCAACTCGAGTTGGAAAACCTGCCAGGGTTCCCTTCGTTCCTTGTATAAGATTGTGACGGGAATAAGGACGAGGACTCGTTTCATCCCATTGTATCATGATCGTTCTTCCTAATTCTGTTTTGATAATGGAAGTATTCAGATCACCACCTGTATAATCGAGAGCATTCCATTTATGATCGGCAGGATAATTTTTTTCGGCATATTGCTGTCGTCCCATAGCAGGGGTAGAAAAGGATACTAAACGCTTAAAATTATCATCGCCTCTAGCCAAATTCATATACTGCGCAACAGGTCCGAGACCATGGGTAGGGTATAAATTACCATTTCGATGGGCATAATGATGAGTTCTCCACGAACCTGTACCGCGTTCTTGCTCTTCCATTTGAAACCGCAATTCATGGATATAGGCAGCTTCAGCATGTAATAAATCACCAATTACTTGTTGTCTGCACATATTCAAGAACATCAACTCATCTCGACTGTAGTTGACATTTTCCATCATCATGCAGTGCTTTTTGGTAGATTCAGAAGTGTCTACGATATCCCACATTTCCTGTAGCGTGACAGCCATCGGAACTTCTATAAAAACATGAGCACCTTGTTTCATGGACTCAATGGCCATGGGTGCATGGTTCTTCCAATTGGTGCAGATGAAAACGATGTCTGGTTTGACCTCCGAAAGCATTCGTTTCCATTGATCTTCACCACCGTAGTATGTGGCAATATTAGCATGTTTTTCTCCAGCATCAATGGCTTCACAAAAAGCTTTTTCCTTAAGGACCAAATCTTCATATAAATCAGAAATGGCGACCACTTCGCAGTGATCTTGTTGAGCAAAAAATCGCAAATGATATGGGCCCCTTGCACCAACTCCTATGAAGGCCGCGCGAATATGATCCAGTTTTGGGGCGGCGTAATCACCCATGTATTGAGCTTTTGAAGATCTTTCCTGCGCTTCTGCACGATTTGAGCTTAATCCCGTTAAGGCAATGGCCGCTCCCGAAAGAGAAGTTTTTTTAATAAAATTTCTTCTATTGATTTGTTTCATGTACAATGATTAGATAAGCTTATGAATTGTGGCATATTGTAAAAGCATGATAGTTTTCGCATCGCAAATACTACCGTCGCGTATTAAATTATTGGCCTCGGAAAAGGGCATCTCTAAGACTTCAATGTCCTCATGTTCTTCTTCCAATCCACCGCCCGCGTGCACTTTCATACTAGCATCATATTCGGCGATGAAAAAATGAATAATCTCGGTGATGGAACCGGGTGACATAAATGCCTCAAAGATTTTCTCGACCTTCTCAACCTGATATCCTGTTTCTTCTAAAATTTCTCGTTTGATACATGCTTCAGGACTGTCATCATCCAGCATGCCGGCACAGCATTCAATCAGAAATGGATCGGATTGACCAGTAAGAAGAGCAGGTAGTCGAAATTGTTTAGTCAGAAGAACCGTTTTTTTAGTTGGATTATAGAGCAGGGCAGAAGCCGCGTGCCCCTTGTTGAGAATTTCTTTTTCTTGTTTTTCCCAGATGTTTTTCTTGTTTTTATACTGCAAGAAATATTTTTCAAACGTAAAAAAGCCCTTGGCCAAGATTTCTGACCGATCTATTTTAATTCGTTCATTATTCAATTCTGGCATATGTTCGATTATGAAGGACTAAAATAAGAAAACAATCGACTTGTTAAGTCAAAACATGAGCGAATATCTAGATAATTATTACTCCGTACAAAAAGGTATTTTATAGCACATTTAGAGCTGGATTCTGTGCGATGTACGTTTCATTGGTAGTTTAAAAGTAGTTGATACTGTATCTTTGTGCTGTAATTAGAACAAATTAGAATGAGTGAATTGAAAGGTAAGACAACAGTTGAATCAAAAACGACCATGACGGAATTGATCATGCCAAATGATACAAATCCACTGGGAAATTTAATGGGAGGTAATTTGATGAGATGGATGGATATTGCAGGTGGAATTTGTGCCGCTAAGCACTGTGCCCAACATGTAGTAACTGCATCGGTCGATCACATATCCTTTACAGCGCCCATTCGATTGGGAGATGCCATCACCATTGAAGCAACAGTGACAAGAGCTTTCAATACATCTGTCGAGGTTTATATTGAAGTGTTCGCTAGAGATATTACAGGAGACAATCCTAGACAGTCAAATCATGCATTTTTCACCTTCGTAGCCTTAGACTATGATACTAGAAAACCCATGAAAGTTCCTCCGGTTATTGCGCTGTCAACAGAAGAAAAGAAATTATACGCTGGTGCTGTTCGAAGAAGAGAGTTGAGATTAATTCTAAGTGGAAGAATGAAACCAGAAGATGCCTCTGAAATCAGAGATTATTTCGACAGAATTCCGAAGAGTAAATAATGTGTAACGAAGGCTAGTGGCTTGCAGAACTGGGAATAATTCGGTATTTTCAGTTTTATGAGTAACAATACAGAAATAGTACATCAATTCTATCAATGTTTTGCCAGTAAAGATGTTGAAGGCATGGTCAGTTTGTACCATGATCAAGTCCAATTTACAGATCCTGCATTCGGTACACTACAGGGCGAAAGAGCCAAAATGATGTGGCGTATGTTAATAGAAAGAGGATCTGATAATCTATCTATTACACATCACAACGTGCAAAAAATCAACGACACTGTTCAGGCACAATGGCATGCTGATTATTTATACGGTGCTAAGAAACGAAAAGTGCACAACGAAGTACAGGCTCAATTTCGATTTAAAGACGGTAAAATAATTGAACATGTAGATGATTTCAATCTGCATCGTTGGGCGAAACAAGCATTGGGATTTTCTGGTTTGCTTCTAGGAGGCACCAATTTTTTTAAGAATAAAATTCAAAAAACAACCAATACATTTTTGGATAAGTATATAGAGAAAGTTCGTTCATGAGGCTACTGTACCATTTCTACTTGGATTAATTCCATATCTAAAGATTGGCCGATATAATTCGTGGATTCAAATTTTATAAAGCCAAAAGTCTCATGAAACCAATAAGTCATATACGAAGTACCTAAAGGAATTTGAGAACTTGCTTCGATTTTCCAACAAGAATCAATGTCGGCATAAGGCGTTTTAACAGATTCCTTAGCCACCACTTCAAAACGACTTCTTACCCTCAGACCTTTCCATTCACCGGGATAGTCGGATAAATCTATTTCGGAATCCGTCCACTTTTTACCGATCCTTATTGGTAAAACAACTTGGGGGAATGGCAATATTTCCGTCATATGATATTGATTGGATCGAAATGGATGCATCCATACTTTTTCAACATTTTCAGTAATTCCAGTAATTTCACTTCTTTGCCAGTCAAATCGAGTAAAATGTTGATTTAAAAAATGAGATTCAATAATATCCAATTTGCTGGAATCATAGCTGTATTCTATTAATATTTCATCTTGTTTTTCAGGATCTATTTTCCAACGATTACCTGTTGGTGTTATCTTAATAATTTCATCGGAAATAACTTGATTTAAAGAATCTTTGTAAATAACTCGATAGCTCATTTTTTGACACGGTTTGAATATATCTCGTCTTTTTTCGATTCTCAATAATGAGTCAATCTCAGGAGTCATTTCACCTACAATCTTCGCTCGATAATCATAGGCAGGCATATTATCATTATTGCAGATGGAGTCTGTTGCAGATTTGCTCGGTTGGCAATTCCAAAAGAGTATAATGGATATGAAAAGGAATATAAGTGTTTTCATGATCAAGAATTTTGTAGAAAAATAAAGATTAATTCTTAATTCTTGTACCAGAAAAGCAGTTTTAACTTTCCAGATTATTGTTACTTTCAGGATTGCCTAATAGGAAATGATAGATTACAGAAAGTATGATATATACACTCATTCCAATAAACAAGGCACTAGCTAGATTAACAAAGCTAGCGATCAATACACTTAACATCGTCATGGCCAAAAATAATCCAGTCCATTTATCCTTGCGCAATCCTTTGAATGAGAACATTTTAATGCTACTAACATTAAGTAATGCGACAAAGATGAAAAGAATACTAAATAGTGGATAATCAAATAGTAGACTATTTTGATTGAATATAATTAACCCAAGAAAAAATAGGGCAGATGCTGGAACGGCTAAGCCTTTGAAATAATATTGTTCCCCTCCAGAAATATTAAATCGTGCTAAACGAAGGGCAGCTGTCACTACGATAATAACACTCAAAAATTCCCAGTTTTCATCCAGTTCATGAGCGATAAGAAAGGCGGGTGCTGCACCAAAAGTAACCATATCCGCAAGACTGTCAAGTTCGCCACCAAATTTGGATTGAGCATTCAACCACCGAGCGACGGCACCATCAAATACATCAAACAACGCACCTAAAAGAATCAACCAAATTCCTGAATTAATATCAACGATGAAGACGAGAAATCCACATACTAGATTGGCACAGGTTAATGCGGATGGAATGGCATTTTTAATATTCATACAATCAAATCTACACTAATTCTGACTGAGGACCACCTGGGCAGATTCTTTTTTATCATTTCGTATATATTCAACCGTGACGGTATCACCGGGATTATACTCTTCAAGATGCAATACTAAATCGCTATTATTTTTAATTGCTTTTCCATCGACGCTTACGATGAGATCTCCAAGAATAATTCTTCCTCGTCGGTCTCTCTTTGTTCCCTGCATTCCTGCTATGGCGGCGCCTTTACCGGCTGTCACATTCATAATTAGAGCTCCTTCCAGTCCATATCGATCCTGAGCAACAGTTCCTTGAAGTAGTTCTACGCCGAGTACTGGACGTCTGATTTTTCCATATTGAATCAAATCGGAAACGACCCATTTTACCTCATCAACAGGGATGGAAAATCCAATACCCGCGTAGGCACCAGATGGGCTATAAATAGCGGTGTTGACACCGATTAATTCTCCTGTTGAATTAAGAAGTGGGCCTCCTGAATTACCTGGATTAATAGCGGCATCGGTCTGGATTACATCCGTGATTTTAATATCATTGACGGAGTTGATTTCTCTTCCTAAGGCGCTAATGATTCCAGTCGTTAAAGAATAGTCCAATCCAAATGGATTTCCGATAGCCAGGGTAGTTTGTCCTACTTGCAAGCTAGAGGATTCACCCTTCGCCAAAGCTTGGAGTTCAGAGAGCGGAGCATCAATTTTAAGCACCGCCAAATCTTTATCCGGTGCTATGCCTACGGGAATAGCATCATAGGTAGATTGATTATGTAGTGTAACGGTTGCCTTGTCCGCTCCTTGAATCACATGGAAATTTGTAACGATATGACCCTGCTCATCCCAAATAAACCCGGATCCACTGCCTCGAGGAATCTCGCTCACATTTCTGTTCCAGTAATTTTTCTCTAAGGTACTCGTAGTAATATAAGTAACCGAAGGTACGCTTTGATTAAACAATGCGATGATCGCTTTTTCATTTTCTTGTAGGTCCTCAGGGGTATATTCAACCTGCTGTAAAGCTGGTGATTCTTGCCTTTCAACCTCAGAGGATGGATGTATATTTTGGTATGATAAACCAAATAATACACCGGCGATTAATACCAATATGCCACTAATTACAATCCCAAAATTTTTCACCTCAATATTTTTTTGTAAAAGTAGAATTTTAACGCTTGACCTACAAGAATAGAAGGCATTCGAGAATATTAAAAAAGCCTTAATTCTTTCAAAGAATCAAGGCTTTATAGTAGTAAAGTAGTAGTTAGTTAAATTTACTTTTCTTCAATTTTCTCAAAGTGCTCCATACCTTCGATATCAATATCTTTACTTAATCTAGCGAGAACCGCCAAATCTATATCTCCGATGAAGGAAATCATACTGAAATCGCTCGAGGAACCACTAATCATAAGTAATTCTGAGATAACATCGTTTTTCTCTTTCACTAAGAATAAAACTTCTTCATCCGGACCATCTCGAACCGACATTAACTCTTCATACCCCTTGGTATTAATTTTAGATTTTGCCTCTCGGTATAATTGCATGCCGTTAGAAGAATCGGTAGATAAGATCCGAAGACCTTCCAAATTTGAGATGAGTTTTTTGACATCGTCATCCATATCCTCCGGAGCCACCTTAGACACCAATTTGAATAATTTGGGACTGATGAACACCGATGTAAATTCGTCATCTTCCATATATTGACTGAAAAAACTGGCAATCGCATCCTTTTGACCGAAAGAGACATTTGAAATAAGGGTGGCAAAAAGCAAGATTAAGCCTATCTGTTTCATTGTTAAATATTGTTTGTTAAAAATAATTATTTGAATATACTAGTATGTTTTAAATCTTTTAATCGTTCCATGTTGTTCGTGCCTTTTTGAAACTTTTCTCCTGTTTTACCGAGAGCTGCTAAGGCATAACTCATAGCTTCTTCAGGATCATCTATCTGAACACCATTGACCACGGCATAACCAGATTCATCTCCTGTTGGATCACCATCCGGTATCAAAAAGAGAGCCGTTAAGACGAATACAAACATGGCAGCTATACCCGCTACGTTTCTCCAAGATCTTCTTCTAGAAGACATAGGTATGACGGTAGCTTCTGATTTTTGTCGCTCTTTTTCCTCTAAAGAAGCAACCAACGCAGCCACGTCAATAGAACAGGTTCGTAGGCGTTCCGCTTCTACAAAGTGATTGTAGATTGGTCCCATATCGTTCTGCTCAACAAAATCGGCAACATCCAGTTCAGATTGAAGCAAGCGTTCTTGTTCGATAAAGGCAATATAGGCCGGGTGCATACTTTGTTCTGCAGCTTCTAAAAAAGCCTCGACTTGTGCAGTTTCTGCTGGATTGGTGAGCTCGCGTTCATAGCGATCAAGCAATACCTCCATATCATTGGTGGGCGTCAAAAGAGAAGGGATGTCGACAGAGCTAATAATCTCTCGTTCTTTCTCTATAAAATCATTATATCCAGGGATGATTTCTTGTTCGGATTCCAGTAAAAATGCTTCTACAATTTCTGTTTCTTCGGGAGAACAAATACCTTGTTCATATTTATCAAGAAGTTGTTCTATATGATCGTAATTCATCATTATGCGTTCTTTAATACTTCTAATTGTGACTTAATAGCTTGTCGACCACGGTAAATATTAATTTTTACCTGATTGTTAGAGAAACCCGTTATTTCAGCAATTTCATCATAGCTATATTGTTCAATATCGCGAAGATGGAGCACCGTTTTCTGTGTTTCCGGCAATTGATCATACAATTCCTTTACTTTTCTCAGCAAATCACTGTTTTCAAGAGATTGACCCGGGGTAGGGCCTCCATCTGATAAATGACCATAGTCGCTGAGGTCATTGGTTCTACGATGTTTTGATCGCGTTTTGTCAATCGATAAATTTCTAGTTAAGGTCATACACCATCCAGCTTTATTATCAATAGAAGCAAAATGTTCACGTTTGTTCCAGACTTTGATGATCACTTCTTGAACCACATCTTCAGCATCAAACTGATTGCCAACGATACGGTAAGAAAGCCGATACATTTTGTCTTTGACGTCGTTGATTATATTTGTAAATTCTTGATTGTCCATTGTTTATTTTTGGAGAATAATGCGAAAGATAAGACAATTATTCTTCTTTTCTTTCTAGGACTTTCGCCTATCGGCTCGTCCAAAATTTATTCCTACATCTTTCTGACGATCCAAGCTAAAAAAAAGTTACAGCTTTCCTTAAGAAAATTTTAAAACTCTATATCTTCGTCCTCAATTAACGAACTAAAACGCTATATCATGAAAGCGATACTACCCTTACTATTCCTTATAACGATTTCTATTAATTCCGTATTTGCTCAAAAAGTAAAATTTGGAAAAGTAGATAAAACTTGGTTAAAACAGGAATCTTGCACCTATGATCAGGCTGATGCCGAATATATTTATCATTCTGCAAAAGTCCAATTTGAATACAACGATACTTATGGTCGATTTGATCTGGTATACTACATTCATGATCAAATTAAAATTTACACGAAAGAAGGGGTGGAATACGCCAATTTTTCGATTCCATATTACATCGGGGGAAACAGCCCAGATAATGAAAATATATCCAATCTTAAAGCCTTAACCTACAATCTAGTAGATGGAAAAACAGAGGTGTCGAAACTATCCAAAAAAAATATTTTCGATGAAGAATTGAATCAATATTATGCGCTCAAGAAATTTGCATTACCAGCGGTAAAAAAGGGTAGTGTAATAGAGATCAAATATAAATTAACTTCTCCACGCGTGTTTTCCGTAGATGAATTCTATTTCCAAGAAGATATTCCGATTTCCAATGCATTTTTTGAAGCAACAATTCCAGAATTTTATAACTACAATGTTGATATCAAGGGTAATGTTGCACTGAATAAAGAAGAAGAACGAGAGTCACGTAGTTTCAATATGACCACTACGGTCGTAGGCAAAGACTTACCAGGCTCACAAACAGGACGAGCACAGAAACAAAGGGTCAATGTCGATGTGAATGTCGATATTAAGCGTTATACCGCCAATAATGTTCCGGCCATTAAAAATGAGCCCTACGTTTATACGATGAATAATTATAAAAGTGCAGTAAGAATGGAGCTTTTATCAACGAAGTTTCCTAATTCCAAAATCAATTATTACACCAAAGATTGGAATAAAGTAGCTACATTGATTAGTAAAACAAGTTTCGGAACAGCTTTACGAAAAAAATATAAAGATCTGGATGATCTTGTTGAAAAAGTGGCCGATCTATCGGAAGAGGAGAAAATCGCTACCATATTTAATGCCTTTCAATCAAGCTTTACCTGGAATGGATTCTATTCCATTTATCCAGGTGATGACATGAAAAAATTAATGAAGGAAGGTACTGGAAACGTCGCGGCCATTAATCTGTTGTTGGTTAATATTCTTCAAAAATCAGGCGTTCAAGCTTTTCCATTGGTTTACAAAACGAGAAAATCAGGAAATTTAAATATATCGAACCCAACAATTGATAATTTAGATTATGTCCTTGCGGTGGTTCAATTGGAGAAAGGGCTGTTGTACTTAGATGCAACAAGTCCCAATGTTTCTCCCAACATGCTTCCTTCTCGAGCACTCAATTTACGGGGAGTCGTCGTAAATGATGATCAAGGAATGTTGATGCCCATTCAAAATCCAAATCGAGGTTCGGTGACGAATTATTACACCTTAAAAATAGAAGACGGCCAGCTTGAAGGTAGTTTCCAAGGGAGAATAAAAGGATATGAAGCTTACAAAGAGAGAGTTCGATATGAAAAAGAGGAGAATTTTATAGAAGGAATGGATGAGTCGGGAGTAAGCTATTCAGATATAGAAATATCGGATTTCTACAGTAATAAGAACAGTGTTTCAGTAAAAGCTTCCGTACAATTTCAAGAAGGACTGCGACAGATAGGTGATGAGTACTTTATCGATCTTTCATTATTACATGCTTCCTTTGAAAATCCGTTCACATCGGAAGAGAGAAATTTTCCTATATTTTTCGAGTCTACTTCCAAGGTGAATTCTATTGTGAAAATTGCGATACCTGAGGGCTATGAAATCAAGAGCATTCCAGAAAAAATGTTGATAGCATCGCCGGAAAAACAACTCCAGTATTTAATCGAACCCAAGGTGCAAGGTGCCGAAATCGTCTTAAATATAAGAGAAACGAGAAATGTAACAATGATAGAACCAAGTTATTACAGTTCTGTGAAGCAATTCTATGACCAGGTTCAATCTAAGTTTCAGGATAAAATAATACTTGCTAAAAACTAAATTATCGATGACCAAACTATTACTACTATTTTCATTAACAATTTTTTCATTACAACTCTGTACACCTAAGACGGATCAAAATACGAAGCATGTCTTTTATTTACATGGGAGTATTTTAGAAGGAGAGGAGCGAAATGCCATTAGTCCAGATTATGGAGAATATCAGTATACTGAGATCATCGAAAAAATTAAAGCAAGTGGAGTCGTACTGCATACAGAACTACGTGAAGCCAATACCAGTGTGGATGTCTACTCGGATAAAATAATCAATGAAATCAAGGATTTGATTTCCAAAGGGGTACAACCAGCAGAAATTTATGTGATTGGTGCCTCAAAAGGTGCACTTATTGCCATGTTGGTTTCTACGAAATATGATAATCCTGCCATCTCTTATGTTGTGATGGGCAATTGTAATCAATGGGTAGCAGATCACTACGCTCTAAATTTACACGGAAGAGTATTATCCATCCTTGAATCCTCCGATGATATCGGTGGAGAGAGTTGCGAAGTTATGAAGCCCACCTCTCCAGACTTGAAATATTTTAACGAGATAAAACTAAATACAGGTCTGAGTCATGGATTCCTTTACAAACCCTTAGAAGAATGGATGAAACCGACATTGGATTTTATTCATTCTTAGTCTACAAATTTATAGCCTACGCCACGTACTGATATGAAGTGCTTGGGATGCGAAGGATCTTCTTCAAAATTTTTTCGAAGAACCAATATGAAATTGTCGATGGTTCTCGTAGAAGGTATGACATCGTATCCCCATACGGCTTGCAAGATTTCTTTTCTACTTACAACTTGATTTTTACGCTCAATCAATAAGCGAAGAAGCATTACTTCTTTTTTGGTTAGAACAAAGATGCCTTTGGGCCCCCGAGCCTCAAACGTATTAAAATCAACCTCATTATTGCCAAATTCGTAAGCTTCCATCTCAGACTTAATATCATCTTTAGACCGCTGTAGCAATTTTTCAATCCGAAGTAATAATTCTTCAAGAACAAATGGTTTGCTCAGGTAATCATCCGCACCTTTTTTTAAACCCTTGATGCGATCTTCCGGTTGCGAACGAGCAGAGAGCATCAAAATAGGAATAGATGAATCCGTCAATCGAATTTGCTGGCAGACTTCGATCCCGCTCATACCGGGTAACATGATGTCTAATATGATTAAATCAAATCGTTCATTGTTAAATACCTCCACAGCTTTTTTCCCATTTTCGCAGGCTACTACGGTGTAATTATCCAACTCCAAATTAATTTTAATAAGGTTGGAAATACTTTCTTCGTCTTCTACTAATAATATTCTAATCATGCCATCTTAAGTTCTGCTGTAAATATGCTTCCTTTCGGAGTATTATCGGAAATGCTAATGTCTCCTTTATTTTTTTGTGTAATCGTTTTTACGATGTATAACCCGAGACCTGTGCCCTTGTGACTTCGAGTTTCTTCGTTGCCAATTCTGTAAAAACGCTTAAATATATGTTTTCGTTCTTCTTTTGGGATGCCTTCTCCGGTATCTTTCACGCGTATAATAAAAGAATCTTCCACAATCTCAAAGCTGCACGCTACCTCATCCTGGCTGTATTTTAATGCATTATTGATCAAATTATCGGCAATACGTTGCACGCCTTCCATATCTATATGGATTTTTTTGGGGCTTTCGCTTTGCTCGCCCAAAATGGAATAGGTTACACGTGATTCTCCTGGGGCATACATTCTGGAAGTTTGAATCAGATTTATGAGTTCAGGTACGGTCGTTTCAACGTGATTTACAAAATATCGTTGTTCTATCGCGTTTACGGATAAGATATTTTCCACTTGACGATGCAATCGATCTACTTCGTAAATGCCGTTTTCTGAAATAGCACTATTTTGCTCAAAATTTAGGTTGCGCTTTTTAATGGTTTCAAAAGCCAGTTTTATAGAAGCTAGAGGCGATTTCAACTCATGAGTTACAGACAACAAAAAGTTGTTTTGATTTTCTGAGTTTTTTAAATTTTTCCGATATCCGACCCACAAAAAAAACAAGCCACTGATTAGGGCTAGGGTAAATACAATACCCTCACTGATTATCATGATTTTTTGTCGTTCATAAGTATCTTTGACCTCTGCTCGAAAAGCTTGATTCTGTTCGTCACTCAAATAGAAAATCGCTTCTTGTTGCTGAAAGATAATCTCATTTTTATTGTACAATAAATAAGTCCACCAACACAAAGCAGCTAACATATAGAGAATAATTACCCAAGGGGCCCATTTCATACGTAGAAATATTTTTGCAAAAATCGAAAATATTTTTAGCATCATCCCATTTCATGGAATGATGGACTACAATTTCTTACATATTATACTACGGAATGATATATTAATTTGTTATTTTAGGAATGTCAAAATACCGTAAATTCCTTTACTAATGTTGTATTATTGCAGCCACTAAAATTGAGAAATGTACTATAAAAGTCTGGTTCAATGTTTGAAAAAACTAGGGTATCTATACCTCCCGGGCATCGGTACACTCCGGCTAAATTCAGCGCAGTCAATCGTAAATAGCGCTAGCCAAGAAGTTTCAAAAGAACCAAGCGAATTACGATTGATTGAAAATGAATCCATACAGTTCGACGCTCAAATTCAATTTCTATCGGAATATTGGGAAACTGAACCTATTAGAACAAGAGCAGCGCTAAATCAATTATCTGCTCGAATAAACCAAGCCTGTGCTAACAAACAGGCTTTTGAATTTCCAGGAATGGGGCGATTCAATTGTTTGGATAATAAAATTCAGTTTGAGAGTTCAGGACAATTGGAATTGAGTCAACATTATTTTGAGCGATCTTGGACTTTAAATAAGGCTTTTCAGGTTCAAAATAATCAATCCGATGTGTTAGAAGTAGCTGCTCCTGACACCTGGAAGGATGAGGATTATATTGTCATTAGACCGAAATATTATCGTTGGATTGCGGCCTCTTTATTATTCTTTTGTCTCTCTCTGATAGGTATTTCTATGTGGGATCAGGCTAATAATAGTTTCATTAAACCAGTACGGTATAATTTGGATAGTAGTGAATATTCAATGGAACAAATCAATCGGTCTCCAGAAACCGATGGATCTGAAAAAAATATAGACCACGTTTTATCCAAGGAGGATTCAGTAGATCTATTAACATCAGAAAATGAAGATACGCCTGTACAGGCTAATGCTATTATCGATTCAACAGAATCTGTGGTAGAACAGCAAGTCACAGTAGAAGAAAATACTGTAGAAGAATGCATCTACATTCTAGGAAGCTTTTCCAATCAAGCCAATGCCAACAAAATGAAACGGAAAATTGAACAACTGGATCTAAAGGTGTACAAAGCTCCCTTTAATGGTAATACCAGAATCGGTGTTCTAATCCCATGTGGCAACCTAGATCAGCTACATCAAATTAAATCTCTGGAAGAAAATTATTGGTTATTAGAGAAATAAGCTCTTAAATACTGAGAATTTTTATTTCTACACGCTGATTTTTATTCCGCCCTGCTAAAGACGCATTTGAAGCGATCGGTTTATCTTTTCCGTAACCTTTATAACTGATCCTATCGGCGTTAATTCCTTTTCGATATAGGAACTCAGCGATGTTTTTAGCACGAGCTGTCGAAAGTCGATAACAAACTTCTTTTGGCGGTTGATTATTGGTGTGTCCTCCAATTTCAATAACCACTGATGGATTCGATTTAAGAAATCCATAAATCTCATTGAGTACGGGTTCAAAATCTGTAGTAATGCTACTTGAGTCGGCTTGGAAGAACAGTTGATTCACCTTGAGAGTCTGGCCGACTTCTATATTGGCTAAATCCAATTGTGGAATGAATTTTTCTGCGGGGATATCAATGGTTACGGCCACTTTACATTGATCAGCATCCGTGATTGTCAGGGCATGTTCTCCCGCACTCAATGTTTTATTATTCTTTTCGGTACTTCCATCGTCCCATAGATAAGAGTAGGGTGGAACACCACCAGATATAGAAACCATGGCTACACCATCCTTTTTTCCTGCTTCTGTAATTCCCTTAATCTCATCAAAGCTCAGATTTAAAGGATATGGATTATCTAAGAAAATTTCTGTTTCGAACTGATTATTATTTTTATCCGTAACGGTGACGGCATAGGTTCCTTCTTTCAACCCACTGAGACGACTTCCAGAAAGTTTCTCCTGATTCCATTTATACCGATATGGACTATTCCCTCCAGAAGCTCTTACAGTAATAGCACCACTATTGCTTCCTTTACAAGAAATTTTTTGATCGACTATGATTATAGCCGAAAGATCAAGCGTTTTTGTGTCTCCGAAAGATAATAAATACAGTCCATCGGATTCAGTACCAATCCAAATATCCTGGTTTAAATCACCTTCAAGAGCATTGGTTTGTTTAGAAAGAAATCCCAACTGATCCGAATATGAATGTATCTCTTCAATATAAGGATTGTAGCGGACAAGGGCATTACTGGCTAGAACAAGCCGACCATCTCGATCGGTGGTGATATCTCGAACTTTTCCTTCTTTCAATCCTTTATCCAAAGCAGCTGGATACCAACGACCAAAATCATCGATTACCCACATTTCTTCATTGGAAACCAACCATAAACCCTCTTTATTATAAGCCATTGATTCCATGGCAAGGTTCTTTTCGTAGATTTTCCAATTATTCTTTTTATTAATAAGACAAATACCTGCATTCGTGCCAATCCAGATTTGATTTTGTCGATCTGCAAAAACGAAATTGACGATGTCGGATTTCATTTTACTATTTCTACTGCTGTAATTCGCTGTTTTTCTTTTGGTTTTGATATTAACTTTCTGAACACCGTTGTTCGTAGATATCCATATATTACCGCGATGGTATAATAAATGATTGACTTCAATTCCATCCTCCAATCGAGTAATTTCCTCCGTTAATGACTGAAGTACATTTCCGCGCATTGCCCAGACGTCCTCCTTTTTATTGGTACAGACCGCTGAGAAATCACCTTCTACCAATAATTCGGGAGCCGATGTTCTATTAATGATTCTAAATAATCCATTATTCGTTGCGATATATTTGGCATTGGATTTAGTGACTACGATATCGCGAACGGATGTATTATTGGGTAATCCTTGATAAGAAATGATACTAAGTAATGAATCAGGAAGTTGTGCTGATAATAAACAAGGAAACAGCAATAAAAAGATAATATATCTCATTAATTAATAATGTTTAAACAATTCAATTACAAAGGTAAGCATTATAATCTAAGCCAACCTAGCACATCAAAGTCGGCTACCGTATAGATGCCGTTGTACTCTACTAAGTTGAGTCGTTGTCGTGTTTTCTTACCTACATTTTGCTGCACTAAAATGACATAGTCTTGTCCCACTTCGGCAATGATTCCTATGTGCCCATATGGATTACCTTCATAAGCGTCATAGATTAAAATATCATTGACCTGAGGTTTTTCGTATCGCACATTTTTAAATTGGTGCAGCCCACGAGCTTGATTGAATCCAACATCTCCAATGTTCTTATCGAAGAAATCTTTTGCATGACCATAAGAATTAGGCATACGGTGACCGTATTTTTCGTAATAATAGCGTTTTACAAATTCCACACATTGCCATTTTAAACCGAGATTGTAACCATCTTTGGCTACATTTCGGCCACCCACGTGTAATAAAGAACCATTATAATAGATCGGAACTCCATGCAGACGATCGATTACATCACCAATCTTGGGGTTGGTCATTGAAAACGATGTACAAATGAAAAATGCTACGAAGAGCAAGGAATATTTGGGGGATTTTTTGGTCATAATTCACAAAGTTATGACTATCATTTATTTATACAATAGAAATTATTAAAATATTTTACTTATTAATAACTTTTCTTGCTCGGGTCATTTCTCTTTTTCCAGGAGGTCCGGCCAAAGCTTCGATGCTAAATCCTACAGATTTGAGATTCCGTTTTACATAACCCTTCGCACAATAGGTTACAAGCACTCCATCATGCTTCAGAGCATCAAACATTTTCTGAAAAATGTCGACCGTCCATAATTCTTCTTGAGCACTGGGAGCAAAAGCATCGTAATAAATAACATCGAATTGATTCAACATATTCAATGCATTAATATCTTTTTTTATTTTTTGAAAACTAAAAAAAGAAGATAACTGATGTACTTCTTGCCAAGTAGATTGATGCAGCTGGACGAAGTCAAGGGTGCTGTTCAGAATCTTTGGAAATTTGAATTTCTGGGCTAGATCAGCGTCTACGGGATACTTTTCATAGCCAACATAATCAACCTGTTGCAGATTTTTTTCCGATTCAATCCAGGACATATAAGCGTTGAGGCCAGTACCAAAACCCATTTCTAAAATGGATACGGAGTCTTGATGCATTTTATCATGAAGACCTGCCTCTATAAAAACGACCTGAGATTCAGTCTTAGCCCCATAAATGGAATGATATCGCTCTCCGAAAACCTCAGATATCAAGGTTTGAGAACCATCTTCTGTAGTTATAATAGAACCTTGATCTTTCTGGTCAGAATGAATCAATTCTGCAGAAATTTGAAATGTTCCAATAGTTCATCAACCTGAATGTCCAGATGACTTTCGTCATAGCTGACCTCTCCTTGATGAACAACAATAACTTGTGGTGATTCATGGTGTACTGCTAGTCGATTGGCAATCAAATTAGATAAACTTCTATAAGCTAACAAATCCAAATAGTAGCTATCTACATGATCTAATTGTCCTTGATCTCGATCCAAACGAGCCTTGGCCATTGAAGAAATAGGACAAGAGGTACTATGCTTAAAAATAATCTGAGGTGTGTCATTAGATGCGGCAATGATAGAATCTAATTGCCGTTCATCATTCAATGTAATCCAATTCAAAATAACGGATTAAAAGATTTTAATAATACTGGTTGTTGTCATCTCACCTGGACATCCAATGCCTCTATTACAAGAACTAAATACACTAAGGAATAGTACTAATGCAAAAGCCGCAGCAACTGATTTTAAAACTGATTTTTTCATTCTTCAACAAGATTTTAGTTAAATAATATAATGTTTGTATCGGTTTAACACCAATATGACGCATATTATGCATCATACCCCTATTAAAACGAATAAAAATATATTTTCATATATATAATATAGCAATTTTAAGAAAGTTTTGACTTTCGTTCAAAATGTCTTTCCTAAAACACCAATAAAATACAAAGTACAAGAGAAATTAATATCGAAGTGCTATTACAGATCGATACTGCAAATTTGATACCAAATCTCTGAGTAGGTATGAAATTATACATATTTTATCAACATGTAGGTCTGTTGACGGTTTAATCAAAGAAATATGATGTAATTGTATCATGAATGAAGGAGGGAATACCTCTCAATAAATCCAGATTGATTCCAAAATAAAATAACGATTGGATTAATATTTCAATGTTATTTATCAAATATTCAATTTTTGATACATTTGCGCTTGAAAACATAGATCAAATGAGCAGAATAATAAATCTGAGAGATGCTTTAAATGAAGCAATGAAAGAAGAAATGAGAAGAGACGAAAATGTCTTTTTGATGGGAGAGGAAGTTGCAGAATACAATGGAGCATATAAAGTGAGTAAGGGAATGTTGGACGAGTTTGGCCCTAAACGAGTCATTGATACACCCATTGCAGAATTAGGATTTGCGGGAATCGGAGTCGGAGCAGCAATGAATGGTTTAAGACCCATTGTTGAGTTTATGACATGGAATTTCGCCGTGCTTGCATTTGATCAAATCGTAAATAATGCTGCTAAAACGGTATCGCAATCGGCGAGTGAATTTCATTGTCCAATAGTATTTAGAGGACCATCAGGTTCTGCAGGACAGCTGGCACAACAGCATTCACAGACTTTTGAAGCGTGGATGGCAAATACACCAGGATTGAAAGTGATTTCTTGTATCGATCCAGCGGATGCCAAAGGCTTACTAAAATCGGCGATTCGAGACGAAGATCCGGTTTGTGTAATGGAATCTGAAATCATGTATGGCTTCAAAGGAGAAGTTCCTGAAGGCGAAATTTTAGTCCCTATCGGAAAAGCAGCCGTTCGAAGAGAAGGTACTGATGTAACCCTAGTTTCTTTCAATAAAATGATTGAAGTCGCTAAATCTGCGGCAGATGAGTTAGCAAAAGATGGAATTTCTGCAGAAGTGATTGATTTAAGAACCATCCGACCTTTAGATATTGACACCGTGATTCAGTCGGTGAAAAAAACCAATAGATTGGTTGTTGTAGATGAGTCCTGGCCATTCTCAGGTGTATCTGCCGAGATTACCTACGAAGTGCAAAAATATGCCTTTGATTATCTTGATGCCCCAGTGGTTCGAGTAAATTCGGCAGACGTTTCATTACCATATGCACCAACCCTAGTAGAGGCTTATTTACCGAATCCTTCAAAAGTGATCCAAGCGGTTAAACAAGTAATGTATAGATAATTACTTTTTAAGTAATTCATTCAAACTAGATCCAGGATTGATGACTTCTTTGATTTGGTTATCCTGTGTTCGTATACCAGTATCCGAAAGTAATTGAAAGGCTTCTTGGCTCGTCAAATCGGGTTTATAGCATTTCATCAAGGTAACAAGACCGGCAACATACGGAGTCGCCATGGAAGTTCCACTAAATCGTTCATATCGAGACTTAGGAAAGGTCGATAAAATATCTACACCAGGAGCAGAAATCCCCATTTCAATATCCTCTAAGGTATTTGAAAAACTCGCTTTTTGCAAGTTTTGATCGACGGCCGCTACGGTAATGACACCTTTAGAGTTAGCAGGGCTGTAAAATTTAGCATTTTGATTCGAATTGCCTGCAGCCACTATCACGATGACATTATTTCGCTCAGCGTATTCGATGACCTCATTATAGGCTTTTTGTCGACTATCATTGGATCTACCACCTAAGGACATGGAGATAACATCCGCCCCTTGATCGATCGCTTTGATCATTCCATTGATAATACCTTGCTGAGTTCCGCCACCAAAATCAGCAAGCACTTTAATCGAGCTTACTTCAAAAATTCCTTCCGCATTGTAGGAACTAATTCCTAGATGATTTCCTGTCATTGCACCTGCAATTCCAGCACAATGCGTTCCATGCCCTTTGACATCCTTATCATTTCGTTGTTCTGTTTTGACGAAAATATCTTTTATGTCAGGATGTTGACTATCTACGCCTGTATCCAAAATAAACAGTCGCGCTTTATTTTCAGGTTTATTCGATTTAATGATCTTGAAAACCTCATTCATATTCGTTTGCTCCAGTGCCCATTGGTCTTTGCTCAGGGGATCAAAAAACAAATAATGCGAACCATCAGAACGGCGTATCTTACTTCGTTGAAGGCTCGGAATATCGATTTGTTCATTTACTTCAACATGCAAGACTTCAGGTTGAGCTCGAAGTAGTTCTATTATATGATCTATTTCTTGCGGGCTTGCGCCTTTCGGCTTGCCCAAAATATCTACCGTAAAGTAATCGTCTAATTCTGTCTCCGCTTGATACATGGGATCAAAAGCAGGGCTTACTGTAATTGTGTGTACACTTTGGGCGAAAGCCTCAAAAGATTGCACCTGATCATGACGCACCTTGACCAAAATTTCAGCGGTAGGATCCGATTGAATAGATAGGATCGGAAAAGTTGATTTCGGCATAAACAACAGAATATTCCACATGGCAAAACAAGAAACAGCCAGATAGGGTATTTTTAGAATGCTGATATGACGTACAGTACTGGCGATAGATGATAATAAAGCCAAGCTTAATAAGCTTACGGCCAAAAGACCTAATCGTTGAACCGAGAACCCTTTTATGAAAAGTAAACTAGAAAAAACGATAAATACCAAGGTTAAAACACCTAGGAATTGAGCTTTTTCGGATTCTTTCCAGAGTTGCCATGCCAGCAAGCTAATTGTCAAACCTAATATGGAAATAGTAAATAACATATATTCTATTCTATACTATGATAACAGGAGTTTAATAGATAAAATTCACCCGAACTTCAATTTAACGTATTTTTTTAAGGAAAGATTGAACGGAGCCGCTCTCTTGGATGAATATGCTGATTTAATAGACTAAAAATAGATTTATCTGCTGACGGACAAATCGACTCTATTTGAGCTTCTCAAGCTCGTTTAATCAAACAATTGATCCAAGAAACCGTGTTGTATTGATTGATTTGATTTGTACCCTTAAAATAAAGATTCAACAAATCAATAATTTTTTACATTTGTGGAAATTTAAAAAGAGAAAGATTTTGGAACACGTAAAATGTTTAATTATAGGATCAGGACCAGCGGGTTACACTGCTGCGATCTATGCTGCAAGAGCTGCTATGAAACCATTGATGTTTACGGGGCAAGAACCTGGTGGACAGCTAATGATTACAACGGATGTTGAGAATTATCCAGGTTACCCAGAAGGAATTATGGGACCTCAAATGATGGATGATTTTAGAAAACAAGCAGAGCGCTTCGGAACGGAAATTCGCTATGATGTGGTGACGGAAGTGAAGTTGGAAGGAGATAAAAAATACATCAAAACCGAAGGTGGACAAGAACTGACTGCGGATAGTGTGATAATATCAACTGGAGCTAGTGCAAAGTGGTTGGGATTGGAGTCTGAAACGAAATTAATGAACAAGGGAGTTTCAGCCTGTGCAGTATGTGATGGATTCTTTTTTAAAGGACAGGATGTAATTGTTGTAGGAGGTGGAGACACCGCAGCAGAAGAAGCATCTTACCTGGCAAAATTGTGTCCGAATGTACATCTTTTGATTAGAAGAGACGAAATGAGAGCTTCTAAGATTATGCAGCAGCGTGTTGAAAATACAGAGAATATCACGATTCATTGGAATACTTCTACGGTAGAGGTATTGGGAGAAGATGAAGTAGTCGGTGCTCGAGTAAAGGATACAAAGACGGGTGAAGAGCGAGTGATTGATGCTTCTGCCTTCTTCGTTGCGATCGGACATAAGCCAAATACGGATTTATTTAAAGGAGCGTTGGATATGGATGATACGGGATATTTAATTACTAAACCAGATTCAACAAAAACCAATATTGAGGGAGTTTTTGCCAGTGGAGATGCACAAGACAACGTTTATCGCCAAGCTGTTACGGCTGCTGGTACTGGATGTATGGCAGCATTGGATGCAGAACGCTACTTAGTCGAAAAGGGAATTATTTAAATTGATCACTTCAAAGTCACAAATCGCAAATCAACATATATTATGTCTAAATTTAAAAAAGGAGTACTCGTCGGTGACGAGGTGACGGAATTACTGAGTTACGCAAATCAACATGATTTTGCCTTACCTGCAGCAAATATCGTTGGAACCAATTCATTAAATGCTGTTTTAGAAACAGCTAAGAAAGTCAATTCACCAGTCATTGTTCAATTATCAAATGGTGGTGCACAGTTTTATGCTGGGAAATCTGTTGATAATTCAAATCAGCAAGCGGCTGTAGCAGGTTCTATTTCGGCAGCTCATCATGTTAATACGATGGCTGAATTGTATGGAGTGACGGTTGTTTTACATACGGATCACTGTGCCAAGAAATTATTACCATGGGTGGATGGTTTAGTATCCGCTAGTGAAGCACATTTCAAAAATACAGGTAGAGCATTATATAGTTCTCATATGATTGATTTGTCAGAAGAGCCAATCGAAGAGAATATAGAAATATGTAGCAACTACTTAGAACGAATGGATAAAATCGGTATGACACTTGAAATTGAATTGGGTGTTACTGGTGGTGAAGAAGATGGTGTAGATAACACCGATGTAGATAGCTCAAGGCTGTACACGCAGCCTGAAGAAGTTGCCTATGCCTATGAAAAATTGATGGCCATTAGCTCTAAGTTTACGATTGCAGCGGCATTTGGAAATGTACATGGAGTATATAAACCTGGAAATGTTGAACTGAGACCGATCATTCTCAAGAATTCACAAGACTATGTTCAAGAAAAGTTTAATACCGATGCTAATCCAATAAATTTCGTATTTCACGGTGGATCTGGTTCTTCCGCATCTGAAATTGCAGAAGCAATCAAGTATGGAGCTGTAAAAATGAATATTGATACAGATTTACAATGGGCGTTTTGGAATGGAGTAAGAAACTACGAGGCTAAGAATCATGACTTTTTACAAGGACAAATTGGAAACCCTACAGGTGATGATGTACCAAATAAGAAGTTTTACGATCCAAGAAAATGGTTACGAGTAGCAGAAGAAAGTTTTGTAGTTCGTATGACGCAAGCTTTTGAGGAGTTAAATTGTATTGACAGAAATGCTTAATTCAAGCTTTGAATAAATAATAATAGGGAATTTCTATTGAATAGATTTTCCCTTTTTCTTTGTCTTAAAACAAGCTAGATAAGCATGGACACCGATTATTCGAAAAATGCCTTCGGATATTCTACGGTACCCTTAACATGGAGAAGTCCATCCGGAACGAGTTCTAAAACCATACAATTTCGTGCTGGTGCATCGAAGGGGAAATCAATGCCGAAGGTCTCAGCCACTTTATAACCAAATTTGGGATAGTAATCCTCATGCCCTAAAAGTACGATGGATCGGAAGCCAAGAGCTTTTGCTCTTTTGTGTGCTTCTTGTATTAAAAGACTGCCAATTCCTTTTCTTTGATGGCTTGGCAAAACGGAAACAGGAGCCAGGGCCAGCGATTCAAAACGGTCGGTTTCATTTTTTATACTTAATCGGCTAAGTAATATGTGACCTACAATTTCTTCATTGATTTCGGCGATTAATGAAAGTTCAGGAATAAATGAATCCGATTGACGTAATCGTTCTACCAGAAAATGTTCCTTTCCGTCGCTGAAAGGTTCATGCTCAAAAGCCTCTTTAATAAGGCTAAATACGATTTGGAAATCGGTAGGGCGTTCCTTTCTAATAATCATAGCAGATCAGGCTTATAGCTTGGTACCGAAAACTTGTGTAGCATAGATCGCATAGTTTTCAGCATTAAAGGCCATTGCAGTACCGACCAGCTTTAATTCTGATTGCAGTATATTTTTGCGGTGAGGTGGAGAGCCTAGCCAATTCTTGGTCATCGTTTTAGCCATTTCTCGATACGTTGGGGCAAAGATTTCGGCTTTTACGCCATTTATGGTACGGACGGTAAAACCTTCATAGATTAAATTCTCTGCCATTAACTGAAATCCACCACCATAATGACGTACGCGATCAATGAGATTTTCTTTTCCAGGTGTTTTTTGTTGGTGTGTAAGTTCTTTAACGGTTAGTTGATAATTATTTTGATCGACTGCAGCATTTCTGAGAATATTATTTTTCCCAAGAATGCTCAATTGATTAGCACGACGCACCTTATTGATTTCTTCATGTAAGAGTTGTTCCAATAATTGCAGGTCGATATTTCTATAATCAATCGTAGAATTTGCCTTAGATTCAGAATAGTTATTGTTGGCTTCGGTTACTTTGATACCATCGCCTTTAGAAGTAACACTGGTTTTCTTCTTTTTCTTGACGGGAGCTTTTTTTTCGGTCGACGTTTTATCCGGAGTCGGTTTTTTATCCGCGGAATCAGGAAGACAACTCCATTGTAATACGGTCAAAATAAGAAGAATACTATACCATTTCATATCAGAAAGTTTAGGGCGGTAAAAGTATAATAACATGTGAAATTATAGGCTTTGAAAATGGATTTTTATTGTTTTTTAACGCGAGTAGGGACCAAGTTGACGATTTGTTGACTATTCAAAAATGTTAAGGTTTTTACTACACATTAAGAAAAAATGTAATATTTATATACTTGATAAATAATTTATTACATTTGCACATTCATGTTAATATAACTACTATTAGGATACAAAAACAACTTATATGCAAAACGTAAAAAATACGACCCTGGTAGCTTGGATGCTATTGCTGTCCTTTGGTTTACTAGCTCAGCCTGATTGCCCCATATTAATTTCGCCGATGAATAATGCGGTGGATCAGGAATTAACCATCACTTTTGAGTGGAGTGCCGCTCCAACTGGAGATGTGCCAACGAATTATATCTTGTCGGCGGGTGAAACTAGTGGAAATCTAACTCAATTGTTTTCAGGAAACGAAACGTCAGCTACCATATCATCTTTTTTTGATCTGGGTAAAACCTATTATTGGCAGGTCATTGCTGAATCGGCAGGTGGATCTTCTTCTGGTTGTTCTGAAAATGTCTTTAGTACGATTTCTATACCACAACCTTCTGGCGTTACCTGTGGAAATGGTGTTACTGAAGTGAGCGTGACAGAAGATATGGAATCTGAAACAGGTTGGACAGGAGATATTAGTGCTTCTACTAATTTAACTTGGCAATTGGATAGTGGTACAACGCCTTCGGGAGGTACAGGAAATACAGGACCTGCCTCAGCACATTCAGGATCGTCCTACTTTTATTACGAATCAAGTAGTTCTTCAGAAACTTCTCCAGATGCTTCTTTAATCAGCCCAGCAATTGATTTAACAGCAGCATCAGGAACGGTAGATATGAGTTTTTATATGTTTGCCTATGGGACTGGAATTCATTCTTTAAGCGTTGGGGTAAGTACTTCAGCGACCGGACCATTTACCAATCTTTGGTCTTGGAATGGCCCGCTTCAAACAAATCAAAGTGATCCATGGCAACTGGTCGGATTGGATGTTTCCGCATATGCTGGTCAAACGATTTATGTAGAATTTTTACATGTAGCTACAGCAAGTGGGGGATTTCTAGGAGATCTTGCTGTAGATCTTCTTCAATTTGACGGATGTGAAATGGAAACTGCGCCAAATGATGATTGTTCCACGGCTATGGTTCTTGCCGAAGCTGGTGAACCGGGAAGTTTGGCAGGACAATCTACCGAATTTGCTACGGATTCAGGATTAGCAGCAGCATCTTGTGGCTCTTCTCCGACGAAGGATGTTTACTATAGTATAGAAACAGATATTGATGGTGGTGGTCTTAATGTAGACATAACAAGCGGACCTTCTAGTAAATTCACTGCTGTTTTATATGAAAATAGTTGTGGAAGTTTGGTTGAATTGGCCTGTGCAACGGCCGCGGCAACGGGAGATGATGTTAATCTTTATTACTTCGTTCCAAATACCTTAGTTGGAAAAGAAGGGAACAATAATCGTTTTACACCTCAAAATTTAACGGTTCGAGTATTTGATGAAAATAATGCGAATGAGACTTTTTCAATTGATGCGACAGGAACTTCATTGGCAGCACTACCGGTTCAATTGACGGATTGGAAAGCAAGCTTACAAGATAGATCAGTACTATTATCTTGGCAGACGGCTCAGGAATTTAATACGGAAAAGTTTGTTGTAGAAAAGTCTTTCGACGGTAAAAGGTGGTTTGAGGTACATACAGAGAAAGCAATTGGATTTTCGAATATCCAGCAAACGTATGAATTTGAAGACCTTGACTTATCGGTACAGCAAATGTATCGTTTAAGAATCATTGATTTTGATGGATTTGAAGAGCTTTCTAAGATCATTCGAATTACAAGAGAGGATTTGTCTATTGAAATTTATCCAAATCCGGCCGTTGATGTTATTCAAATTGACTTGGGTGAGCGTCAAGAGGATGTACAGATAAGAATTGTGGATCTATCTGGAAGAGAAATATGGTCAGGAAAAAATCAAAGCGGAAATCCATTGGATGTTTCCAACTTGGAGGCAGGTATGTATAGAATCTTGATAGAGTATTCGGGAGGTTTCTATCAACAATCGTTTATGAAACAATAGAATTTAATTCATTATTTATACTTATATTATAAGCTTGATCAATGATTTGATCAAGCTTATTTTTTTTAAGTTAATAAGAATGTTTTGTTATGATCACGATCGTATTCAAAACGAAAATCATCGTTTTCTTCGAGGATTGATTGTAACGTTTCGATTGGATCGAACATTCCTTCATCAGTCAATCGAAATGTGCCCCAATGGATAGCCAGACTTTTTGTAGGGTCTAATATTTGATGCGCTTTAAATGCATCGCTCGGATTCATGTGCACATATTTCATGAAAAATCTGGGTTCATATGCTCCGATAGGGATCAATGCCAAGTCAATATGTTGATATTGTTCTTTTATGGACTCAAAATGTTGATCAAAGGCAGAATCTCCCGCGTAATAAATTGTTTTTGACTCACTTTGGAGCATCCAACTACCCCAAAGCGTACTGTAAGGCGATGCAAATCGATTACTCCAGTGTTTAGCCGGTAGAAAGCTAAATTGAACGCCATGTATACTATATGATTGTTGCCAATCCATCTCAATGATATTGCCGATGTTAAATTTTTCAAGATACTTTTTCAAACCTAATCCTACCAAAAAATGGCTGTTATGATGTTCATAGAAATATTTTAAAGAATGAATATCCAAATGATCGTAATGATCATGCGAAATTAAGACGACATCAATATTGGCTAATTGTTCCTTAAACAAAGATGGTTCTCTGTAGCGCGCAGGTCCCATGAAGGAAAGCGGACTGGCTCGTATGGAGAAGACAGGATCTGTAATAATATGGATACCTTGATGTTGAAGTAATACCGTTGCATGATTAATGTGTTTATATTGAATGGCTTCTGGAGTTATTTTATCCCATGGATCCTGATGCTCGGCTTGGACAATCCTAGAAGGCCAAGGCTGCCGGTTTCTTTTCAGCTGATGACGCATTAAAGCCCGGAAATCACCCATTTCATTTCCTCCTGGTTGAAAGAATTTTTTTCCGTCGAAGTGATCTGTAATTGGCCCTTTATATGGAGGAATACTTGTGTTTCTCCAAAGCCACAAAGTAAAAAGTATGACTAAGAGAACAAAGACGAATAATATTATCTGAATGACTCCGATGCTGATACATGTTTTCTGTTAAAAAATAAATGGCTTGTTCCAATTTATTGATGACACAGACATGAAGGTCTCATGAAACTGTTTGTCGTTGTAGAAAAAGGATATCCATTTCCACTTCCTTCTATTTCCCAGTGAAATTTAGTCCGTTTTTTATTTCTTAGACCAATTTCATTCATGGTAGAAGCATCGTAAAGTCGGCCATTTGCAATGGTATATTGTATCAATTCTGTATGCAGAATATCCTCCAATGGATTTTCATCAAGCACTATAAAATCGGCTAATTTACCGGCTTCCAAACTGCCAATTTCGTCTTGCATACCCAGATAAATTGCCCCATTTATTGTAGCTGATTGTAAGGCTTCAAAGTTGGTAGCACCTCCTTGGTGAATCATCCATAATTCCCAATGAGCTCCAATTCCTTGAATTTGCCCATGTGATCCCAAATTTATTCGGACCCCAGCATCTGTCAATTTTTTACAAGATTGAGAAACCAAAATATGTCCATTGTCATATTCTTCTTGAGGTGCCATCGTTCGATGTCTTGCTCTTGAATCAATCATACCTCGTGGGGTAAAGTTCAAGAGTCGATCTTTTTCCCAAACATTGGTATTTTGATACCAATAGTATTCACCATTCAAACCTCCATAGTTTACGATTAATGTCGGCGTATTAGCGGTTTGAGTTTTGGACCAGAATTGAATAACATCGTCAAATAGGGGAGCTACCGGAATGTTGTGTTCTACACCAGTATGCCCATCTGCCACCATACTTAAGTTGTGATAGAAGAAAGAACCACCTTCGGGTACCACTTGAATGTCGAGTTGTCTAGCAGCCTCGATAACCTGTTGTCGTTGTTCTCGTCTTGGTTGATTATAGGATTTGACAGAAAATGCACCAAATGCCTTTGTTCTTCTCAAGGCACTTTTTGCATCTTCCAAATTATTGATGACCGCTTTAAAGTCACCTTCTGCTCCATAAAGAATAGTCCCCGTAGAAAATATTCTTGGTCCTGTCATGATGCCTGCTTTGACCATTTCGCTTTGTGCAAAGGTGATTTCTGTATTCACAGACGGATCATGAGTCGTTGTAACACCATAGGCCAAATTTGCATAATACTCCCAATGCTTTTGAGGACTCAATCCGAATCTAAAAGCTCCTAAGTGTGCATGCACATCAATGATGCCCGGCATGATGGTTTTAGATTGTCCATCAATAATTTCGGCCTTTTTCGGAATTTTTGTTTCATCCATCGGGCCTACATATTGAATTTTATTTCCTTTCGTTACAATTAATCCATTTTCAATAACCTGTTCGCCGACCATGGTGATAATTCGAGCATTCGTGATTGCTAAACTTCCTTCAGGTTGATCATGCTTTTGCTGCAATTGAATTTTTATACCCACCGTGTCGATTGGTTGAATGGTATCCGCTGCTCCCTGAAGAAATAAAAATTGATCGGTTAAGGCTTCCGTAAAATATCGATTTCCTAGGGTCCAATGTAATTGCTTACTATCTGCAGACCAATGTAAATTAATACCCGCATCCCTGGATACTTTGGCTATGGGAAAAGCTTTTGTTTTGGACGAAAGTCCCATACCCTTACCAATTTCCGACATAGGTGCTATATAAACATTCCATAATTCCGTAAAGGCAATCCATTTGTTATCAGGACTAGGAACATATTGATTGGCGTAAGTAGAATTATAGAGTACGGAGGTATTGTTGTCTTCAAGATTGAATGCTTTATAGGCTTTGTTTAGACTTCCGAATAGGTAGCCACCCGTTTGATAAAGAATCCGTTGACCATCCGCGCTGAATCTTGGGTTTTCACCTTCTCGACATACAAATCGAATTTCGCTTGAATTCAAATCCATGATATATATTCCTGGATCTTGGGAATATAGGTAGCCTTGATGGTTATTACCGGCTTCTACTCGATAAACAATTTTATCGCCGTCTGGAGAAAATCGAGGCGTTCGATAAATTCCCTTACTAGTGGTGAGCTTTTTGGCATTATTCCCCTTATTGTCACACAATATCAAAGATCCCATGTCTTCGTCATTCCAAGACACATAAACGATTTTTTTACCATCTGGAGAATAATCAGGTTCAAACTCAAAATGATCTGAATTGGTTAATCGCTTGGCTCCTGATCCATTGGTTTTAGAGGTGTGCAAACTACCTAAAGCATTAAACAATAAAGTTTTGTTGTCCGGAGAAGTCGTGAGTTGTCGAATCACTTTTACGTCGAAGCTTTCAGGTGCAACTTCATTCTTGAATTGGACCGTCTCCATAAACTTATGATTGGCCTTTACTTCGAAAGGGATATCTGTGACATTTTTGGTAGAAACTTCGATCTTCTTAATCTTCCCTTGAGCCCAGATATAGATATATGCATCGTCTTTAGACCAGGCAAAACCAGGGTAGGTGCCAAATATAGACCAGGCCTCCTGTTGATCCTTACTAAGACCGTCGTAAATAGCAAATTGCTGATTGGTTTTTAGGTTTTTGATATATAAGACAGATTTAGTCCTTACGCGTTTGACAAAGGCCAAATATTGCCCGTCATTCGAAATCTGAGGTCTGCAGGCGCCTCCCGGGCCACCGGCCACATTTTTGATTTCTCCAGATTCCATATCGTATCGTCGAATGGCGAAAATTTGATCATTTGGATCTTTGTTATATTGAAAATAACCTCCTGGATACATGTCTTCACTGAAGTAAAGGTATTGACCATCTTTTGACCAAGAAGGTTCATTAACGTCCTGTTGATCATTTTTACGTTTGGTGATTTGTATACCTGATCCACCGGAAATATGATATTTCCACATTTCTCCAGCTCCGAGCGATCGAGTCGATGAAAAGTGTTTTCTAGCAATGATATACTGGCCATCCGGAGACCAAACGGCATTGTTTAATAAGCGAAAAGATTCATTGGTTACTTGTTTTGCATCAGAACCATCTTTCGCCATATGCCAAATATTGTCACCTCCACCAACATCCGAAGTGAAGAGTATCCTTTTTCCATCTGGACTAAAGCGGGGTTGAACTTCCCAAGCTAATCCACTTCTTAAAACGTTTGCTTCTCCACCAGTAATAGGCATCGAATAGATATCGCCTAATAGATCAAAAACCATGGTGCTACCATCGGGACTGATGTCCAAGTTCATCCAAGTACCTTCCGTTAGATGTAAAACTTCTTCTTTGAAGGAGCCCGGTGGATTATTTACATCCCATTTGTCTTGGGCCTTGATCAAAGCAGGTAGTAAAAAAAGTAGCATCAGTATATTTCTCATCTCGAACAATTTTGAATGACGAGTAAATATAGTGAACTAGAAGGAATTATTTATTTTCGATAGAGAATCGTCAAGGACAGATATTGATTTCGTAGATTGATATTTCCGATAGGCATGCCGAAATCATTTTCGTATCGAATCGTAATGGCTTCATTGATATCGGCGTTTGCCGCTAATATCACCTCTAGGTAGGGATTTAAAGTATATCCCAATCCCAATACGCCAGCAACAATATTTCTGTTGGGGACGCTATTTGTGACATCAGTCTCCAAACCATCTTCCTCGATGGTAAAATGTAATACGTGGCTATAAGATGGCCCTGCCATAAATTCGATTTTACGCCAAATTTTGAAATGCGCTAAAAGCGG
Source organism: Saprospiraceae bacterium (assembly GCA_020628475.1). Taxonomy (GTDB): domain Bacteria; phylum Bacteroidota; class Bacteroidia; order Chitinophagales; family Saprospiraceae; genus JAHDFB01. The sequence continues at coordinate 54,407 of JAHDFB010000001.1, forward strand.
AAAATCGAGATTGTAGCCTGTATATTTTTGAGCGCCAAATACATCATTGGCACCCTTGATGACAATGGATGGGTTCAAGGAAATTTTCCAACGTTCATTCAGGATGTAAGCCGATCTTGTTTGAAAGGTCATTGAAAACCTTGATTTATCTATTTCTGGAAGAGAAACGTCCGATTCAAAGATGATATCTTCTGAATAATCGCCAAATATTACACCAACCCCGACACCATATTCAATTTGATTTTGCCCCTTTAGATGAATGCATAATTGACACAATAGGAGCAAAATGAATGGTAATCTAAGTTGAAATCGCATGCAAGTAAGTTTGTAGTTGGTCGATCACTGAAAACAGCGATATATTTTAAACTTCCTTCCTTGCGCTTTATTGTTTAGAGTTTTAATTAATATTTGGATATGATGATATTATTTAATTTGAGTGTATCCGAAGGCGGTACCTCATCGATAAATATGGACCGACCATCAGGAATCCTACCTGTCTTGATAAAAAGGCCATCAAGAATGCATGATTGCTCGAGAAAATACACGCTTAAAATATCTTTGATATCATCGTAATGATCATCTAATAAACCGATATTCCCGGATAAAACGGTCGGATTATTAATGTAATCTCTTTGGGCGAAAGCCCCACCTTCTAAAGGAAAACCACCATATAAATTCAAGGAAGTATGTAATACAAAGGAGGCGGTATCTCTTGTTTTATCCGGAAGATATTCTCCCTGCGCGATGCAAATACTATCGCCCGATTTGGACATGGCCATAATATCTGCCAAATGACCATGCGCTGTTTCCCAACTCCGACCATTTCCAACGGCATCTTTGATGACAAACCAACTACTATGATCATCTATTGCTGTCCTTGAATCGCATTGTATTCCCGGAAATGTGGCCCGTAAGGCATGTGCCATTTTATCCCAACCCAAGGAATCTTTGCGCAATCGATGATACTCTTGTTCAATGTGCAGAAAACGGCCTGCACTCATGGTCGCGTTTTGATTACAAGGCGCAGAGGAATTGTTGATTAATCGACCATTGGTATTGGTAAAACCGAGCAACCTGCTCCAAGAAGGATCTAAATGACCAATCTTAGAACTCAATAATGTATCCTTAATAAGAAGATATCGAGCCAATTTTTCAATAGGATCATAACTCGGTGTGTCTCTGGTCCCATTACTCATGATCAAATAAGGATCCGTTTCCTTTTTAGAAAAACCATGTAGCTGAATAAAATAAGGATTTAGGTGTTCGTCCAATATAGTCGCGCAACTTTGTTGAAACACACTGTTTTCATTATGTGCTAAATCGGATATTCGATAATCTTCACTCGTTCCACAGACACTAGTTGAACCTGAACAACTAGAGAATTGCGAGGAATTGCAGCGGTTTGTGCCGGAAATCATTAGTAAACCGGCTTCTGTGTTTTGAAAACAATAGGCGGCTTGAAGTCCCGTATTTAAATCTTTTTTAGGATGCGGTGCCATAAACACCAATTGACTGCGACAGGCCTTCGGATTAAAGAGGTATAATCCCCAATGTGGACCAGAGGCTTGCCTTTCTAATCCATAAAAAGTATCACTGGATATAGTATCGATTAATAAATCCAATCGATAATTCAGTGACTGCGCCTTGATATCTGCTAGGTTATATTCCTCCCGAAGTAGGTGCATGAAGCAACTATCCCATCGGATCATTTCTGCATTCGTCGGTTCTATGAATTCGTCTGTAAAGCTCGGTGGAATAAGGTCAATATAGTTGAGAATGTAGGCTTCATAATTGATCTCCAAGGTGTCCAAAGCTTGCCCAGAAAAGGGACTCAAAAGTATAGCCAAAAAGCACCATAGAAGAAGTCGCACAGAAAAATGGAGTTTTATTCTGTGTAATATTAGAAAAGAAATCGTTTTACTATTGAATTAAATGAAGAAATTATGCGAAAATCTTATATACTTAGTTGGATATTCTCCTTCATGTTGCTTGTACCAGCATTGGCTCAAATCAAAAATATAGATATCGCGATGAAAGGTTCGATAGAAGCAAATCAGGAGCATGTAAGTTTTATTGAGCGACTAGCCGATGGTGAATCATATCGCATCGAATTGAACAGTATGGGCTGTTTTGGAGGGTCAGAATATGTGATGACGATCTTCAGAAAATCGAATAATTATTTTGCTACGTTTGACGACCAGACCATCGAACTCACCGAAGAAGATCTAAAAGATTTTATTGGATTCGAACAGGAATTGGTCAATATTTCTAAGGGGTACTGTACCTCAGTCGATACCTACACACTCAGTTATAAAAATGAAAAATGGTCAAAAAAGGATGCCAGTTGTAGTTGGAATGGAATGGCTAGATTAAGGCATAAATTCAAGTCCAGATCTCTTACAAATAAGTCTTAAAATCGAATCGATGCATAATTTAACGCTATAACACATAACAGATTTCTATATATGATAAGGAATTCGTTACCTTTGGGGCTTATTCAAGGAAGTTATGACGTTTAAAGAGTTGGGATTGATTGATCCCATATTGAAATCAATAGAAGAGCAAGGATACGAAAGGCCCACACCCATTCAGAAAAAAGCCATTCCTATTTTATTAAAAAGAAGAGATTTGATGGGCTGTGCCCAAACGGGTACGGGCAAAACGGCTGCCTTTTCCATTCCAATTATTCAACATCTGGTCAATGACGATCAAAATGTACCGGGTAAGCGAAAAATAAAAGCTTTAATCGTAACGCCGACTAGAGAATTGGCGATTCAAATTGATGATAATCTCACGCAATATGCCAAGTATACGCGCATCAAAAATGTGGTGATCTTTGGTGGAGTTAAGCAGGGTCGACAAGTTGATCAATTAAAACAAGGGACAGATATCTTAGTGGCAACACCGGGTAGATTATTGGATTTACAAGGTCAAGGAATCATCTCTCTGGAGGATCTTTCGTACTTTGTACTGGATGAGGCCGATCAAATGTTGGATATGGGATTTATCCATGATATCAAGAAAATCTTGAAACTTATTCCTCAAAAACGACAATCTTTATTCTTTTCTGCAACGATGCCAAAATCCATTGTAGAATTGTCTAAAAAAATACTTGGGAGTTACGAATCCGTCACTATTAAACCTGAACAAGCGACAGCCGAACGAGTCGAGCAGGCAATTTATCATGTCAATAAACAAAATAAGATCAATCTTTTGATCGATATTTTACGTGAACGAAAGGCCGATTCCACCTTAGTGTTTTCAAGAACTAAATACGGTGCAGATAAAATAGTGCGTAAATTAATGAAAGCCGATATCCAAGCGGCGGCGATACACGGGAATAAGACGCAAAATAATCGACAGAGAGCCCTCAATGCTTTCAAAGAAGGAAAAGTGCGCGTTCTGGTTGCCACGGATATTGCAGCAAGGGGAATCGATGTCTCTGAGCTGGCATTGGTTATAAATTATGATCTTCCTAATGTCCCGGAAACCTACGTACATCGTATCGGGCGAACGGGTAGGGCATCAGCGAGTGGAATTGCCCTCTCATTCAGTATGCCAGATGATGGAGCTAACTTAAAAGCAATACAAAAGTTGATTAATCAGCAGATTCCAGTTATTGATAATCACGCTTATGTAGGAATGGTCGATCAACCTATTGAACAGAAGCATCCTAATAAACAGGGGAATCGATCTTCTCGAAATGGAAAAAAATCAAGGGCACAACAGGCAAAAGGGGAGAGAAGGGGAAAAAAAGATGGCCCTCAAAAGTCAGGAGGCTCCAATTCGAAAAAACAAGGAAAAGAGCAAATCAAGTCTACTAAATCGAACCAAAATAAAAGGGACGAACGATCGAAAAATGAAGAGCAACCATTTGCGGAGACTAAAACGAAGCGGAATCCATCTAAAAAGAAATCAAGGAATAAAAATAAACGTAGACACAATCGCGATCATGATCCAATAACCGGGAAAAAGAAACCAGACAGAAGTTATCTCAATTTATTGGACTAATGTTAATATTATCTTAAAATGAACAAGTCTGTCTGTTTTCAAAATGAGACTCTTATATCTTTGTCTCGATGAAACATGCATTGGTTAAAAGTACGATAATCGAAACAGCTGCAAAGCTGTTTTATACCAACGGTTACAATAGTACCGGGATCAATGAAATTATTAAAACAGCTGGTATTGCCAAGGCAACGCTATACAATCACTTCAAGTCTAAAGAAGATATCTGTGTAGCCTATTTGCAATTCCGAAATAATCAATTCTATCAGCAGCTCGATGAATTTATAGAAGGACAGTCGGGAAAGACGGAAAAGGTCCTATATCTGTTTGATTTCTTATTGGAGTTTTTCAAAGAAGACGATTTCAATGGTTGTTGGTGTTTGAATACACTTTCTGAACTACCCAAAGAAAATGTCATGGTTCGCGACGAAATCATGAAACAGAAAAAGCAGTTCTTAAGCTATATCCAAGCATTGTTGGAGACCTCAGAAACTGTAGATAAAGATCAACTTCTTAGCAGAAGAGTATACCTGTTATACGAAGCCGCCATTTCGGAGAGTAATTTGTATCGGGAGAAATGGCCCATCGATGAGGCTAAGAAGCTGTGTACATCCATTTTAAAATAATATTTTTTTACATCTTATAAGACAGACTGGTCTGTCTTTATTTAAAAATTACTTAATGTCTGAATTTAACAACAAAACAGCCCTGATAATTGGAGGAACTAGTGGTATCGGCTGGGCACTGGCTAAACAACTTCTCGATCAAGGAGCACAGGTGCACATCGTGGGACGAAATCCTGGAAAAGTACAAGATCAAAACGGATTGACAAAACATCAAGTTAATATTAGCAATACAACTGAGGTACAAGAATTTATCGAGCAATTAAACCAGTGGAATAACTTAGACTATTTGGTTAATGCCTCTGGTATATTTGGACCAAAACCTTTTCTAGAACATAATCAAGCCGATTACGATGCCTATATGGATTTAAATCGTGGGTTCTTTTTCTTGACGCAGGCTTCCGCTAATAAGATGAAGGATACAAAAGGTGGATCCATTGTAAATGTAGGTTCTATGTGGGCTAAACAAGCTGTAAAAGCCACACCGTCTTCTGCCTATTCTATGCAGAAAGCAGGTCTTCATTCCTTAACCCAACATTTGGCGATGGAACTAGCTGATTACAATATTCGTGTGAATGCTGTCTCACCAGCTGTGGTTCAAACTCCAGTATATGATGCGGTATTTGGTGGAACGAACGAAGCAGAAGAAGCTTTGAAAGGTTTTAATGCTTTTCATCCTATCGGTAGAAATGGTCAAGCGCAAGATGTGGCTGAAGCGATTTCCTTTTTGTTATCCGATAAAGCATCATGGATCACAGGAGCTATCTGGGATACCGATGGAGGTGTTATGGCTGGACGAAATTAAAATCCTCATCGCATTACAGGATATTCTCAAAGGGAATATCCTGTATTAAAAATTCTAAAGTACAGATTGGCCAGAGAATTGTATATCTTTATCGCATGGCGGATCATCAAGTAATAGCGATCAGAGCATTGGATCGCTGCAATGTTCAATTGGATCAATTATTTCAACGTATTGATGATATTGATCCTCATTACTTGTCGGAAAAACTCGACGAAAATACCTGGTCGGTGATTCAAATTTTGAATCATGTGCTTCAAGGAGAACAATTGGCCCTATCGTATATGCAATATAAAAAAGAGCAAGGTGCTGTATTGGAAAAGGAAAGTTGGAAAGCACGCTGGAGATTTCATCTCACTATGATAGCGCTGAGTCTACCACTTAAATTTAAAGCACCAGGCAAACTCAATAGTCCTTCCAATCAAGAATCCTTGGAAGAAGTGAAAGCTAATTTTTTAGCGGCAAGAGTAGCCTTGAGAGCATTCATGGACGAGCAGGATCCTAGCTTTTTTCGAATGGCCAGTTGTAAGCATCCAAGAATTGGAAGGATTACATTAACACGTATGATCCGTTTCTTTCACAAGCATGTGCAACATCACGAAAAGCAAATACTACGCCGACTAATCACCTTATCCAAGATGGAATAATATCTTAAAAACCAATGGTTTTCTTCTTCTGTTGCATGTTCTTTTTTAAATGCGCCATTTTCACAGCAGTAGCCGCGGCCTCTACGCCTTTATTTCCATGTTTGCCACCCGAACGATCTTCCGCTTGTTCCATACTATTCGGAGTCAAAACGCCGAAGATAACTGGTTTTGACGCCACAATATTCAGTTGAGCGATAGCGGTGGCTACAGCATGGCCAATGTATTCATCGTGCTTCGTCTCACCCTTGATAATACAACCAAGGCAAATAATAGCATCAAAGGACTCTTTACCGAGCATGATTTTAGCGCCCATGGGTAATTCAAAAGAACCTGGTACATCTGCTACTTCAATATCTTTTTCGTCCGCCCCACATTCTATCAAGAATTGTTTACACCCTTCTGTCAACGCAGTGGTGATCTTCGTATTCCATTCTGCTCGAACAATGCCGAACTTCATTCCCTTTGCATCAGGCACATCTTGAGACACTACACTGGATAAATTTTCAATTGAACTCGCCATAATTTCTTTTTTAAATAAAAATAGAGATGAATTAGTAACTCATCTCTATTGTAACTCTTTTATATTGCTAAGGTTCGCTTATTGAACCAAAAATTTGTCGACTTCTGCAGCAATTGCTGAATCTGGAAATTCATCTTTTATCTGAGCAAATAGCTTTTGAGATGTGCTAACGTCACCTTGTGTTAAATTCAACAAAGCCAACTTATTTAGATAGTACGGCGTAAGAAAATCATTCTTCTTTGCGGAAACAGCTTTGTTGTAAGAATTTTTCGCTTTATCCATATCGCCAAGTTCAGAATAAGCATCACCCAAACTTCCATATTTCATAATTGGAAGAATATTTCCTTTAGTTTTCACAGATTCTAAATACTCAACGGCATCATCATATCTACCTAGGTTTAGGTAACAGACTCCTGCATAATATTTAGCGGTATTGGCTGTTGGAGTACCACCATAATTGTCAGCGATTTCAACAAATCCTTCGTATCCTTCTCCAGGATTCGTTAATGCTAGAGCGAAAGAATCACGTGCAAACTGCTCCTGAGCTTTTGAAATTTGCTCGATCGCATTCACTTTTCTTGGACCCATGATACCATATTGATAAAATAAATATCCACCAATCAATAGGATGATCGCAGCAATAATACCACCTACAAGACCTTTGTTCTTGTTGATATAATCCTGAAAATTGTCTCTTGCTTCAACAATGTCTATGATCGTTTCGTCCGCTTTACGTTCTACTTTTCTCTTTGCCATTATGTTAATCTTAAAAAATCAAGCGCAAAAGTAAGTAATCCTTTCCATATTATTGCTTTAAGTACATGAAATATTCATGTCATATATGAAAATATTAAATGTATAATACTTTAAGACCTCTTTTTACGTTCTGAAGCATAGAACATTATGTGTAAGATGACAAGATTTTATCCTGTCTCTTATATCTAGCTATGTAAGCACTTTGTTGGATGAAAAGAACGTTTTACTTACTTCTCATTTTTTGTTGTTACACAGAACTCCTTGCTCAAAATCCAAGCTTTAGCCCTTTCGAAGGAAATATATACGTATTACCCAATAAAGAATTGGAAATGGGGCATGGTCCGCATATTTATGACGATTCAATTATAGGTCAAGTAAGATTCGAGGAATTGAATTTTGAATCTAGAAATTTTAATCTTGGTTTACCGGGCGTTCCTATCAAGGATGCCTTTGGATTGGTTCTATTTTCCACACTGTCGATTGAACAAGATGGATGCTATCTTTTCGCACTGAATTCTGATGATGGCTCCAAACTTTGGATAGATCAACATTTATTATTGAATAATGACCGTCCCCATAAAATGAGGCTCAAGATCGATACCTTGTGGTTGAAAAGAGGGAAATATCCCGTAAAACTGTGGTATTATAACGCATATCCTGAGCGATTAGGTTTGGAGTTGAAATCCAAAATGCTTCCCGACAGCTTAACTTGTCATTCAACCGAACAATTAAGGAGCGTTTCCGAGCACATTCAAGGTGATATACTATTTGATTTCGATGACATATCCATCAAAAAGGAAGCCTATAGCTACTTGGATAGTCTGGTGTTCATATATGGTCAGGAAAGATTTGATTCAGTACATATCATTGGTCACACAGATTCTATAGGCTCAGAATTTTATAATCAACAATTATCTTTACGAAGGGCGCATGCAATTCGTACTTATTTAATGGAAAAGTATGTTAATCTACCATGGAAGATCAAAATTAGTGGTGCAGGAGAGCGACAACCAGTGAAGAACAATACTTCTAAAGAGAATCGAAGCCAAAATCGCCGGGTAGAAATCATTTTCTCAAAAACAAAATGATCCTAAAAAAATACCTGTTCATTTTTCGTTTGTCCGTTCTTTATAATCTTCGCTATTTTACAATTAAATTGACGGTACTCTAAGAAGAAAAGATGGAAATTAAAGATGTTCAGAAAATTGAAGAATATTATCAAGCTTTAGTAGCTCGCGACCAAAGCTATGTGGGAATATTTTTTGTTGGGGTTAAAACCACATCTATTTTCTGCATCGCTAGCTGTAGAGCACGGAAACCAAAGTTCGAAAACACGGTCTTTTATACAGATTTTAAAGATGCCTTGGATCACGGATTTCGACCTTGCAAAATCTGCAAGCCAACCGAACATGCCCATCAAGCTCCTGAGTTTGTTGAGTCCGCGATAAAAATGGTCACCGAAAATCCGAAGCAGAAAATTAAGGATTATCAACTCAGACAAGCGGGGATAAGTCCAGAAAAATTGAGGCGCTGGTTCAATAAGCACTATGGTATGACCTTTCAATCTTTCCAGAGGATGTATCGTATAAATAATGCCTATACGGAGCTAAAAAATGGAAAGAATACCGCGGAATCGGCTTATGGTGTAGGTTATGAATCATTAAGTGGCTTTGCTTATACCTTCAAAAAACTATTGGGACAGGCTCCACATCGTATGGAGCATGAGCCAATCAAAATTCAACGCCTTACAACACCGCTCGGTCCCATGTTTGTGTGTGCTACTGAAAAAGGAATATGCCTGTTGGAATTCGTTGATCGTCGAATGCTAGAAAGTGAGTTTCAAGATCTTCAGAAACGCCTCCATCGCTCGATCATCATTGGAGAAAATGAACATATTATACAACTTAAAAAGGAATTGAAACAATATTTTGAAGGGCAACGATCAGAATTTGAAATATCCTTGCACTTAGTGGGTACAGCATTTCAACAATTGGTTTGGCAGGCTCTGAGAACCATTCCGGCTGGACAGACACGAAGCTATCAGGAACAGGCTCGGCTAATTCATAAACCAAATGCAGTGCGGGCTGTCGCTTCTGCGAATGGCTACAATAAGATAGCGATTATCATTCCTTGTCATCGTGTGATCGGTTCAGATGGCCAGTTGAGAGGTTATGGTGGTGGTCTGGAACGGAAAGCTTGGTTACTTCGGCATGAAGCAGCATTATAAACATGTTTGAAAGGATGATTATTTCCAGGTAAATATTCTTTAAATAATAAGGGCGTCCGGGCGTTACGTCCATGGCTCGTTTTTCACTCGGCCTCGTTCCTCGGCTCGGCTGCACCGACCATTCCCATCACTGACGCGGGGACATCATTGGCTGTTTCATAGATTGATTTTGTCTCTTTTATTAGATTTTTTAAAATTATTTTTCCTGTAATAAGAAGCTGTTATTCAATGTTTTGTGTTGGGTTATTGCGTGTGGTTTTAAACCTTCGTTGTCACATTTGACGAACGCAATCTTTATAAAAATGTCAGAAAAAAATATCTAACTTAATCGAGCTACGCTCATAAACAATCTTATTATGAAAAATTTAAAAAACACCAATTTGATAAAAGCAATTTGTATGCTTTTTGTGGTGGCAATCTGGAATGTTTCTTGTTCAGAGGAAGCATTAAAATCAAAATGTTCTGAACTCACTTCTCCGATTACGAATTCCGTCAATATTCCCGATAGAATGGAAAATATGTTGGAAGTGGTACGTACTTTAGACTATGTTAATAATTATGATTCCGTAGAGTCTTTTCACGCAGATCTTTATGGTGAGTCTGAAGAAGCACTTGAAAATTTAGCTTTTGTCAAAAATGAAATGGATACCTACGAGCAAATAGGCTATAATTCTTATGTCGATAAACAACTGGACGATGAATTGATCAACGATAATATCCACAAAGAATTTATCAATTTCGGTATGGATCTTGAAAACCTATTAGCAATGGAACCAAGCCTAGATGAATTTAAAGCATTCGTTACGACTAAAAAAGCTGAAATAAGTGGTAAAGAGTTGTGTGATTCTGAAATTAAATTGATGCAAGACTTTTATGATTTGGTACAGGGTGCAGCTCAATATTTTTACAAGCACTATACCGTTGATGGAGAAATTTCTATGAGAGGATGTGGCTTCTTTAAGAAATTAGGATGTTTTGCATTATCACTCATCGTTGCTGTTATTGGTACTGTGATTGGAATTATTATTTTCACTGGAGCGGTAGTAACTAACGGTGATAAATCAGGAACATTATCGCAGGATCAATCAGAATTTTTAGCTCTAGCATTGGGAATCTATCTTGGTTTTAATTTCTACAAGTGGTGTTGTGGTAAAGATGATGTTGAAGAGCAGGTATGTGAAGCACCAACAGGCGCGATCTTACAACCAACGACTTGCGATGGTTTCAGATATACGATTTATGGTCCAAGTACATATGGTCTAACGGATTGGACAAATACAAATTTGGATCCAGGATCTGATCAAACTCCGACACCATCTATCAATTTATCCGTAATTGATCCAAATGAAGATTTGGCGATATATGCAGAAATCGCTTGTTTGGAAAGTGGATCATCCGCCGTATTATATACATGGGATGATGAACCGGAATTTGAAGTGCCAGGCAACATCAATTTGAGCTGGGTTACCTACCCACCAAGTGCAGCACAACAAGGAAGCTGGCATCCATTAAAAGTATCTACACCGAATAGTTCTCTATTTACTTACGAATGGACCGTATCCAATAATAATGTTATCAATGGAACAGGAAATTCAGTCATGGTGAAGTTTATCAATTCTGGATATGCAAACATAACGGTCAAAGTGACAAATACATGTACAGGACAGGTTCAAGTAATATCAGCAGGAACATTCGTGTATATCTAATCGAAGGTTTCAAAAATAATTAGAGTTTTTCAAAAGGGTTTAACGAGTTCGTTAAGCTCTTTTGTTTTTTGTATCACGAGATCAAGCCCTGTAATTTGTCAGCAACTTTCATAGAAGATATTCATTAAATAAAATACTAATATTGAGGTCTACAAATATTCAAGTATGACCAAGATATTGCAGTGTATTCTTTTCGTCGTTTTATTAATACTTATGGTAAGCTGTAAGCAGGCCCTTCAAAAAAAAGATTTGAAGGTAGATGCTCAAAAAAAATCAGATTTGCGCTTGGATCACTTCAATATTTGGGTAGAAGATCCTGAACCTGCCAAACAAGCATTGATCGACATTGGATTTTTGGCTGTACCTGATACGCTCTCTAGAATACATGAAGGGCAGGGCACGACGGGAAGGTATTTCTACTTTTTCAATGGCTATCTCGAACTGATTTTTATTCATAAGCAAGATGAATTTGATCAAAACAATCGCATGAATCCCGAGATGGATTTTGAAGAACGGGCCAATTTTGCCAAAAATAATGCCTCTCCATTCAGTATTGCCTTGAGTGTAAATGAGTATGCTGTTGAGAAAATTCCGTTCGAAAAAGTGGACTATCATCAAGATTGGATGAGCGATTATACGAGTATCTATGCTGCAAAAAACTCTAAATTAAAGTTGGGAGAACCATCGGTATTCGTTGTTTATCCTGAAATCGAAATTGATCGCTTTGAAACCGAGGCAGATTTAGTGAAAATTCCTGAAGAATATGCCATTTGGCGATCTTTTTTTAAGCATCCCAATGGTGCTCGAAAAATTAGTAAAATCCGCCTGACTTCCAATGCCGTGGACTTTCAATCAGAAACCATACAAAGCTTAAATGGTATTGATGAGCTTGAAGTCATTCTAGGAGAAGAGCATTTGATGGAATTATTTTTTGACGATCAAATTCAAGGAAAAAGCTATGATCTTCGCCCCGAAGTTCCTTTGAAGATTTATATGTAAGAATAGCCTTTTTGAATTGCTCGGATCTTTAAAGAAGCTCTGAATTTTTTCTATTTTCGATCGACTAAACTGGATATCATGGATGTCATTGCTGCTTTTTATAAAAATTATTATGAAGAGAATAAAGCCTATTTCTTGGAGTTTCAATCTGAAAAATTTGGATTGACAGAGGATAACTATTGGGATACGGTCTTAGAATCTTCGAGAACAACAATCCAAGACTTTAAATCAATTGAAAAGAGATTAGAAAAGGACATACCAGAAAGTTTTAAGCATTTTTTCATGCATGCCTACTCCATATATGCATATTTTGATCTGAGAGGAATTTCGATTGTTGGTTCGCTAAAAACCAGTCCTTTGTCAGAACTACGAAAATACTTTTTTGAACTGGGTATTTCTGAGGAATTAATGGCGTTAGATCTTCTTCCATTTGGAGTCTATGAAGATGAATGGTATATCTGCTTGGATTTATCTCAGGACGAAGAGCATCCTCCGATTGTTTTATTTGAAATGAGTCAATGGTATAATGGAGTGGAAGCAAAATCCCACAAGAATTGGTTTTCTAATTTTGAATCTTTTATTGCTTGTATGGCATCTTATATTGATGGAGCTTCTACGGATGCCTTTGATACGATCGATCCAGCACATCATTTTTCAACAGCATATAACTATTGGAAATGAAAAAAATAGCTTTTTACTACTGTGAGCTATTTTATTGTCTAGTATTCTATCGCAGAGTGCTGATCGCTTAAAAGTTTTACAGAACAGATCAATAAGGATCGCACCGCGGTATGGATAGAAGCGGGTTTCATTTTCGTGTAACGAAATGAATATGAGCGGATAGCCAGGTGCACTGGCTGCATAGACAGGGCAACCGCCCTAATCAAACAACTTATCCTTCAAAATGGAATGAAATCGTAAAGGTACGTGTCAGTAATTTATCGATGACTCGTGATTCATTCAGCTCGTTGTTGTAGGAAAGGATATTTCCAATTCCCTGTGACATCTTGATTTCCGGACTAAGGATAAAGAAAGGGAAGAAAAATTGCATACCGGCACCGACCTCCAAGGAGAAATCATGTGGAACCACGGTCACGTCTTTCTGTCCGTCCTGTCTTCGCGCAAAACCATTGACATCGTAGGAGTATTTCATGCCAGCCACCACGAAGGCTCGTTTGTCCTTAAAAGGTGCTGATTTGTATCGAATCAAAATGGGAATGTCGGCATATACAAATTCGATATTGTCATTCCGATAGGGGAGATCTTCCCCTGGTTTGTAATAGCTTAAGCTTCGCTCAGAAATCGAAAATCCCGCCAAGACACGGAAGTCGAAATAATGCCCCAATTTCAAATTGAAAATGCCTTGAAAGGTCAACCCAGGTTTCGAAATCGGTTGATTGATAGAGATGGAATCATTGAGTATAAAATTACGGCTATGATTGACTGTAAAACTGGAATTGTTCACCGCTAAGGCGATTCCATAATAGAGTCCTTTATTCTTGAAATCCAAGTAATTATAACTCTTGTCTACGGTGGATTGCCCGAAAGAAAACGAGCTAGCCAAGGCTACAAATAATACTATTTGACACCAGTGTAGACGGCGCATATACCCATACTTAAACTTTCCCATTCATTATTTTTTAATCCAGCCTTTTCCATGTGGCTGACAAATTTATCGTAATCTGGAAAGGCCTGAACACTTTCGTACAAATAACGATACGCTTTTGGATCTTTGGAAGTTAAACGACCAATCAACGGCAAAACGTATTTGAAGTATAAATTAAATCCAAATTTAAAAAGAAAAAAACGAGGTTTGGTAAACTCGAGTACGACCATTTTACCACCGGGCTTGATCACACGAGACATTTCGGTCAATCCTTTATCTAGATTTTGGAAATTTCGAACTCCAAAGGCCACGATAGCTGCATCAAAGGTACCGTCTTCGAAGGGTAAGTTTTCCGAATCACCATTTAATAAAACGATCTTATCATTCAGATTTTTCTTGGTCAATTTCTTACGTCCTACTTCCAACATTTCGTCGGAAATGTCCACTCCCGTAATATGGTCAACCTCTAGCAGATTGTGAGCAGTGATGGCCAAATCACCTGTACCTGTAGCCACATCAAGTATTTTTTTAGCTTGACTAGCTTCTAACTTTTGAATGGCTTTTTTACGCCAACTACGATCGATACCTAAGGATAGAAAATGATTTAGAAAATCGTACGCAGGTGCGATGCTGTTGAACATTTTACGTACCTGATTTTTCTTTTCACCTTCTTCGGAATATGGTTTTACGACTTTTTCCACGTATTGAAATTTTGCACAAAATTAGTAATGAATAAGGGATTACGCATCATAATTTTCTTAATTTATTAAAAAATTGACCGTTGCGCAATTCCATACTACATACAATGCTTCAACGAGCTTTTAGTTTTGAAAAGCGCTCATTTTTGACAGAAGAATGACGGCTTTTTAAGGATGTGGAAAATGCTGGCAAAAAAATCTGTTATTTTCTTGCCAAGACACTTGTAAATACTGAGAAATTAATATGGGAAAAATTCATATATAAAGGTATAAATTGACTATTTTTGCCGTTTATTTTAAAATTAGTATTTATAAATTATAAATGGCTGAAAATCAAAGAATAATATCGATAGATATCGAGGATGAAATGAAATCGGCATACATCGATTATTCGATGTCCGTGATCGTTTCCAGAGCGTTGCCCGATGTTCGGGATGGAATGAAACCCGTGCATCGTCGTGTATTGTATGGGATGTCGGAATTGGGATTGACGGCAAGTAAGTCACACAAGAAATCGGCGAGAATTGTTGGAGAGGTTTTAGGTAAGTATCACCCGCATGGTGATTCTTCTGTATATGACACCATGGTACGTATGGCACAAGATTGGTCCTTGCGCTATCCTATGGTGGATGGTCAAGGGAACTTTGGGTCAATGGACGGTGATAGCCCAGCGGCCATGCGTTATACAGAGGCTCGTTTGGAGAAAATATCCGATGACATTCTTTCTGATTACAAAAAAGAAACCGTTGATTTTCAACTCAACTTTGATGATACCTTAGAAGAACCGACGGTTTTACCTACAAAGATTCCAAATCTTTTGGTGAATGGTGCTTCAGGTATTGCAGTGGGTATGGCTACCAATATGTTGCCGCATAACTTGACGGAAGTTGTAAACGGAATCATCCGTTATGTGAAAAATAATGATATCACCATCGATGAATTGATGGAAGATATCAAAGCGCCGGATTTTCCAACAGGTGGAATCATCTATGGAACCAAAGGTGTCAAAGAAGCTTTCGAAACAGGTCGAGGAAAAGTGGTCTTACGTGGAAAGGCAGAAATAGAGACCTTGAATAATGGTCGAGAGCGTATTGTTGTTTCAGAAATTCCATTCCAAGTGAATAAGGCAAATCTAATCATGAAGATTGCCGAATTGGTGAATGATGGAAAGATCGAAGGTGTTAGCAATGTCAACGACGAAAGTGATCGTAGAGGTTTACGAATTGTCGTAGATGTGAAGCGAGATGCGATGGCGAACGTCGTATTGAGTAAGCTTTATAAGTATACACAATTACAAACATCCTACGGTGTTAACAATGTTTGCTTAGTTAATGGTCGACCACGTACTTTGAATTTAAAGGAATTGATCGCTGAATTCGTGAAATTCAGAATCGAGGTAGTAGTACGTCGTACGCAATTCGAACTGAAAAAAGCAGAAGAGCGGGCACATATCTTAGAAGGATTAATTAAGGCGATTGACAATATCGACTTAGTGATCAAATTGATACGTAGTTCCAAGACGGTCGAAGATGCGAAAAATGCTTTGATGGCTGAATTGGATTTATCGGAGATCCAAGCGAAAGCGATCCTTGAGATGCGATTATCCAAGTTGGTTAGTCTGGAAATGGACAAGATCAAGACGGAGTACGAAGAGTTGATGAAGTTGATCGAACGTTTGAAAGCGATTCTTGCTAGTGAAGATTTGCAAAAGGATATCGTTATTCAAGAGTTAGAGGAGGTGCGTGAGAAGTACGGAGACGAACGAAGAACGGAGATCAGCTATGCAGATGGCGAAATTTCCATAGAGGATATGATTCCGAATGAAGAGGTGGTGATCACGATTTCTACTTTAGGATACATCAAACGAACCCTGAGTTCGGAATATAAGACTCAAGGCCGAGGAGGTCGAGGTGCTCGTGGATCAAAAACACGGGACAAAGATTTTATCGAACATCTATTCGTTGCCAATAATCACAATTATCTATTGTTGTTTACGGAGCAAGGACGATGTTTCTGGATACGTGTGTACGAGATTCCAGAAGCTTCCAAAGGATCAACAGGTAGGGTGATTCAGAATTTGATCAATATTCCTAAGGATGATAAGGTCAAGGCATATATCAAAATCGATGATTTAACGGATCAAGATTTCATCAATGAAAATTACCTCTTGTTTGTTACCAAGAATGGTGTGATTAAGAAGACCTTGGTAGAGCAATTCTCACGTCCGAGAACCAACGGTATTAACGCGATTACTATTCGAGAAGGAGATACTTTATTAGAAGTCTTATTGTCGAATGGAAACAATGATGTCATTCTTGCCAGTAGAAAAGGAAAAGCGATTCGATTCAATGAGAAAAATGTACGTTCTATGGGGCGTACAGCAGCCGGAGTACGAGGTATTACCTTGGGTGAAGATAACGAGGTTGTTGGTATGTTGAGTGTGAATCCAGAAGAAAGTATTGATGTTTTTGTGGTCGCTGAAAATGGATATGGTAAACGATCTGACTTGGATGCTTATCGTATTACGTCTAGAGGTGGTAAAGGGGTAAAAACCATGAATATTACCGATAAGACAGGCCAATTGGTGGCTATTAAGAAGGTGACGGATGATGATGAATTAATCATTACCAATAAGTCCGGTATTGTAATTCGAATTGCGATGGCTGATTTCCGAGTAATGGGAAGAGCGACACAAGGAGTTCGAGTGATCAAGTTGAGTAAAGGTGATTCGATCGCAGATGTTGCAGTGATCAAGAGAAGTGAAGAAGAGGATCAGTCGGAAGAAGAGTAATTGGACTAAATATTTTGACGGTTTCGGATCTCTTGCTAATTTTAACATTATGACAACATTTTCAGGGGAACGTAGATCGTCTTAGATTTGTAAATGTTTTGGGAATAGGGTTTGTTGAACCCAAAAAATTGAATTTTAAATTAATAGAATAATATGAAAAAAACGATTTTGTTATTTGTTGCTGTATTTGGACTGTTTTCAGCAGCTATAGCTCAGCCTACGGGTATGAAAGCTATTAATAAGGCGTCAAGAGCATTAAGCACATTTAACTTGGATCAAGCTGCGAACGCAGAAAAGTTGGATCAGGCGAAAGAATTAATGATGACTGCCTTTGAAGATAGTGAGGTACAAGCTTCTTCTAAAGCGCACTCTATCAAAGGAAATATCCTAGCGGCTTTAGCAAATAAGACGATTAATGCGGCTATTTTAGATCCTGCTACGGCTAAAGGAGCTGATATGACGACGGCACTTCAAGCGTATGGAGCTTTTCAAAAAGGATTGGAACTTTCTGTGAAGAAATTCGAGAAAAAAGAAGCTTTGAAAGGACTTGTGAAAGTAGAGCAATTATTGGAAAACATGGGGATCATCGCTTACCAAAATCAGCAGTGGAAAGATGCTTATGATTCGTTTCAAGCGACATTGGATGCATCCGCTGCATTGGTAGGTGCTGGCGAGAACTCCGTGGTGGACGCACAGAAGAAACAAGATATTATCATCAATGCATTATCCGTTGGTGCTCAAGAAGGATCTGGTGTAGATTTTACTCCGATGTTGGAAATGGCTATTTCAGAAGATATCGATAATGCTGCAATTTACCAGATTGCTTATAACACCTATTCTGAAAAAGATAAGGAGAAAGCAATTAAGTATTTGGAAATGGGACGTGAAAAATATCCGGATAATGCGGGATTATTATTCGCTGAAATTAACCGATACATTTCTGAAGGTAAATTGGAATTGTTGATTGATAAATTGAAGCAGGCGATTGAAAAGGAGCCAGAAAATGCAACTGTTTACGGTACTTTAGGTAATGTATACGATCAATTGTATACAAAAGCGAATGAAGCAAATGACGAGGCTAAGGCAAATGATTATTTCGAAAATG
The DNA here is from genome assembly GCA_020628475.1 of Saprospiraceae bacterium. Lineage (GTDB taxonomy): Bacteria > Bacteroidota > Bacteroidia > Chitinophagales > Saprospiraceae > JAHDFB01. The sequence goes on from JAHDFB010000001.1 coordinate 72,895, forward strand.
CAAAGAAATATTACATGTTAGCAACGGAAAAAGATCCGAATTCCTTTTCTTCTTACTACGGTGTAGGAGCTTTATATTTCAATAAAGCGGCACAGGTAGGAAAAGAATTGAACGCGATTGGTAATGATTTTTCAGATGCAGCAATCAAGAAATATGATGCGTTAAAAGCTGAAATGCAAGAATTGTACAAAGAATCATTCCCTTACTTGGAATCAGCTGAAAAAATCAATCCAGAAGATCCTCTTATTTTGAAGGCACTTCAAGAATACTACGTAAGAATCGGAGAAATGGATAAATCCAATACTTACAAGCAAAAGTTAGAAGCTTTAAGACAGAAATAATTGGATTAAAAGATATTTTAAGCCCGTAAGAAATTGCTCTTACGGGCTTTTTTTATGGGCTTATCTCGTAATGAAGGAACAATACATTAGACATTTTTATATTTTCTTTAACAACTCTGTAACTTTTATTTAAAAAATTACGTTATAAATGCAACCAAGTTATTTTTAACTTCGTCTTTCTATTGAACCCATACTTTTACCTTGATGAAAAAACGACTGACAACAATTTTCTTTTCCGCCTTTCTTGTTCTAAGCGTGTTTTCTTTCATCTACTTAAATGCAGAAAACCCTCACTTTGCCATGTTTGAGATGAAAACAGATTTCCCCGCTTTCAATGTATCTTCCTCTTCTTTACCTGACGTAGAAGCAGTGAAAAATACCTTGATTTTTATGAAGGAAATTATTTTATTTGATTTATAGAGTACTGCTTATTTCTAAGTCTCCATCTTTGTAACCATTTAGAAAATCTTGTATAGGCATTCTTCGCTTACCCTGAAGCTGTATTTTCTCCAGTATAATAAAACCGTTTTCACAAGCGATTTTCATAAATGATTTATTATCCGTCAATACCTTTCCTGGAATTTGCTTTCCTTCTGATACCTCTTTTTTGCAATCTATAATGTTGAATTGCTTACCATCCAGGGTCGTCCAAGCCGTTGGATAAGGACTCATTCCTCGAATAAAATTATAAACAACATCCACGTCTTGATCCCAGTTAATCTGACAGGTTTCATGATAGATTTTAGGTGCTTTGGTTACCAAAGAAGCGTCTTGTGACTTTAGTTCAATGTTCCCTTCTTCGATGGCTTGTACCGTTTTAAGTACTACTTCAGCGCCCATAAAACGCATCTTTTCATACACCTCACCAGCGGTTTCATCTTCAAGAATAGGCATGGATTGTTGAAATAAAAAGTCGCCTGTATCGATTTCATGCTTCAGTTTAAAACTAGTGACACCAGTCTCTGTGTCTCCATTGATCACCGCCCAATTGATTGGAGCCGCTCCGCGGTATCGAGGCAATAAGGAACCGTGTAGGTTATACGTACCGTGTTTTGGCATATCCCAAACTACAACCGGTAACATACGGAAGGCTACGACAATCTGAAGATCGGCTTGATAGCTGCGTAATTCTTCAATGAAATCTGGATGTTTTAAATTCTTCGGTTGTAAAACGGGAATTTGATGTTCTTCTGCATACTTTTTTACAGCGGTTTTGAGTAGTTTTTTACCACCTCTTCCCCCCATCTTGTCGGTAGCTGTAATGACAGCTACTACATTGAAGCCATTTTTTACTAGAATGTCCAGCGAAGGAACTGCAAAATCGGGAGATCCCATAAAAATTATACGCATATCAAGTGTTTGCCGCAAAAGTACAGATATAAGTCCATTGGTCGAATAAATTTTAAATAAACTGAAAGAATGAGTATTATCACTTTAAAACCACACTTTATGTCAAGAATCATTTTTAGTTCAGCGCTCCTGTTTTGTTTTATTTGGGTCGGAGCCCAAAAACAAAGTGAAGCCGTATTTCGTAGACCCATCAAATTGGATGTACGTGCATTGTCGGGTTTGGATTTGAAACGGGTGCAAAATCAAGATGATCCCGATCGAATTTTACATCAAAAGCGATTACTATGGGGAGATGATCTTGGAGTATTTGTCGTATCTAGTGAAACAAAAGCTGTACACTGGGATGGATACGGCATAGAAGAATTTATATATGTTATCAATGGTCGTGCTCGGTTAAATCCTGATGATGGAGAAGAACGTTTTTATGATCCTGGTGAATTCTTTGTGGCTCCATTGGGTTATGAAGGCGAATGGGAAACACAAGGGGCAAAAGCCTATTACTATGAATTATCCATCATAGCCACCGATCGATCTGATACAACTGTCAACAACAATCAAATTGCACCGTTTGATTTTTCTTCAGAACTGTTGAGTGGTGTACATCTTCCGGATACACTTCCAATTGATGGATTCGTACAGACCTGTTATGTTGGCCCACAGCTCACTGTAGAGTTGATTGCCGAAAATCCTTCGGAAAAAACGATACAATTCGATGAAGATGCCCTGATTTATGTGCTCTCTGGTGCATTGAGTTTGGAATATGAAGAAGAAGAGGTCGATCGTTATTATACGAGAGATTTTCTAATTATTCCTAATGGATTTAAAGGACTCTGGAGCACGGAAGGTCATGATATATTTCGGTATATCAAAGTGACGAGTACGAATTAATGGAATTCCGTTGGATTCCAATTATCTTTGGCGAAACAAAAGAAAAATCATGAAAATACTTCTCTTCGGAATATTGATTTGTTGGAACGCCATGCTTTTTGCGCAGCCCTTAGAATTGGTGAAGGGATCAAAAACCAAACAATTTGCCCAAGGAACTGGATTGGAAATTTCATACAAAGATTCGAGCTGTTCGGAATGTTGGCCGAATAGATTGGAAGGTAAGTTGGATTCAGTAAGCCGGGATAGTATTTATTTGGAGGTTTTTCGATCTAAAAGTTATGAAAGTGGAGGTAGAATCAGGAAAGCTATCTCGATAAAAAAAGAGGAGAGAGGCATAGAAATGGTCGTGTCAAAGAAAGATATACTCTATATTAGAAAGGCAACATGTACTAGACAAAAGTTTAATTATACAATGGCCTCATTAGCTGTGGGGACGGCAGCTATTTCTAGTTATTTTTCAAGTCATATTGTGACCGATAAAGAAAGTAAGAAAAGACTTAGAATGTATGCTTTATCTGAATTAGGGGCTGGAATAATATTACATCTATTATCACGAAAAAAGCCGAAATTGAAAGTGCAGCCAACGGATAATCAATGGCGCATTGTATGATGGTGGAAAATTCTTAAAATGATAAAGATGCAGGTCTAATTTTTAGATGTCGCTCTTCTTGAAAGTCTTTTCTGAAAAAGACGATTCCCATGAAATAGAGATCCATACTTGCGGTTACCGCAGGGTGTTTTTGAATATTTTTCCAAGCTTTATACATGCCACTGGACCAATGGATATCATCAAATATTAGAATGGAATCATTGTGGACCATCGGCAGGCACCATTCGAAATACTGATAGGTGGCTTTTTCTCTATGATTCCCATCGATAAAAGCAAGATCGATAGGTGATTTTGATTCTTGGGCGAAAGCCCTAAAAGTCGTATCGAAATTACCTTCAATGATATCTAAATTGCTAAGCTTCCATTGCTTTTTTTGGAATTCGATAAATTCTACAAAATGTGGATTACCTTCAAATGATGTCACCTTGTTTTTATTGGATACACTGGCTAAATAAAAACTGGACAATCCTAGGGAAGCTCCTAGCTCAACGATTTGAAGAGATGGTTTTTCGATGCGATGCTGTAACCAATCGACCGTACGAAAAATGGTACGTAGCTGATAGGCCCCAGAAAGTTGCTGTTTCGCCACATCCGATATTTTCTTGACACGTGCATTGCTATAGGAAGAACCTGCACCTAGTTCCACAATCTCAATATCATGATCATTGTGGAGATAAGCATGACGAATCGATTCTAAGGTTTCAAAAACATAAAATCGGCGATCATCGGAAATGACTTGATTGTAAAACTCGAATAAATAAGGACTGTGAATACCATGTTGATTGGTCGATTGGATCATAAAGGCCACAAATTCAAACAGTTGTTGTAATTTATTCAAGTTATAATTTTATATTAAGAAAAGATTTCATATATATTTACATGATAATCTAATAAATAGATATTGATGCGCGATATACACTTACCAAGATTCAAAGCTAAAGAATTATTGATTGGTTCTTTTTTTATTGTCTTATTTTCTTTTCAATCCAACGGGCAACTTTCATTTAGCCCGGCCCCTCATTTCTTGGAGTCGACACATTCGACCATATCACTCATGACCAGTGATATGAATAATGATCAGCAGGATGATATTATCGTATTGGGTGAAGGAACGCGTATAGAAGTACATCTTAACAATGCTTTGGAACGCTCTTGGAAAAAAGTTTCTGGTCCCGTGGTCGGCTATTGTTGGGCTGGAATGATTGGTGATTTCAATAATGATGGTAAAAAGGAGATCGTTACAGGATCACAGAGTGTACCGTTTCGGATTTATACCTATGATTATGAGACCGAATCCTTCATTCTATATTATCAATTTGATGAGACTTTTTTTATTCAAAATATGAATGTTGTTGATATAGACAATGATGGCTGGTTGGATTTATTTCTATGCAATGATGATGGTACGAATTACACCTTGATGAATGACGGATCTGGGAATTTAGAACAAGCAACAATTATTGATTTTAACACCATTCCAGCCAGTGATAATTCCGGAAATTACGGAAGTGTATTTTTAGATTTCGATTTAGACGGCGATCAGGATTTGTACATCGCCAAATGCAGAGGATTTGCAGATTCATATGATGACCCTAGACGAATCAATCAATTTTACATCAATGACGGAAATCAAAATTTTGAAGATCAAGCACCTCAGTTCGGTGTAGCCGTCGGGGCTCAGAGTTGGGTAGCCGATTTTGCAGATTTGGATTTAGATGGAGACAACGATTTAATCGTAGCCAATCATTACGATGATTTACAAGTTTTTGAGAATATCAATAATGAAAGTTTTGTGGAGGTACAGCAGGAGAGTGGAATTGGATTAAGCAATTCATTTTGGCAGTTGAGCTTTATGGATATGGATAATGACGGTTATCTAGATGTGATCATCACAGCGGATGATTTATATGTATACTTGAACAATGGAGATTTTAGCTTTACGCCTGTTGACCTCATTCAAAATAATCCCATCGTCCGAGATTTTACGGTAACGATCGGAGATTATAACAACGATGGATTTTACGACCTATGTACGGGCTATGGTAGCTTGAACCAAGCTTCTACGCATGCTGACAGCATTTGGTTAAATAATGGAAATGATAATCAATGGATTGATCTGGTATTACGAGGAACCGATTCGAATCGAGATGCCATCGGTACGACCGTCTACTGTTATCAAGGTGATAAACAACAAATCTATCAAATTAAAGGAGGACACAGCTATGGAATCTTGAATACCACAACGGTTCACTTTGGGCTAGGATTGGAAGCATTGGATAGTGTTAAAATCGTTTGGCCCAGCGGAAACGTTCAGTTATTGAATGACTTGACTGTCAATCAAAAATATTTTGTAGAAGAAAATGGTTGTTACGGTGCTGTATTGGTAGAGCAATTTGAATCGTATCAACATTGCGAAGGAGATGAGATGGAGCTGTCCTTTCCCTATTCTAATTTTAGTCAGTGGAATCAAGGTCAAATGGAAGAGAATATTAGTTATCAATCAGACGAGTTGCTATTTGCTGAGTATTTGGTGGAAGATTGTCCGATGGATGCTTGGAAAATCTATCCACATTTTTATGATACTACGATGATTTTCAGAAACGAACTCCTCAGTGATGGCGTATATTTACCCTGCCCAGATGAGCTCATTTTAATAGAGATTCCGGCAGATGAGGTTATCTGGAGTAATGGTCATGAGGGCAATAGCTATGAAAGTACTGAAGAAGAAATGTTCACTGCGAATTATAAGCAGATTTGCCAAGATGTTCAAGTAGAATACGAGCGCTTGAATATATCTAGTGGTTTCGAAATCTTGGATCAGACTGTAGAGTATGAAGATGGTGATGACGTAATGTTAGAAGTATACAGTGAGCAAACACAATGGTTTGAAACGGAATTGGAAACGGTACCATTTCATATTGGAGCGACGTATTTATTTGAGAACGTGACAGAGGATCGTACGGTCTATGTTGAAGACCATATTTCAGAACAATATGTGACCACAACTGGCTTGGATCAACCTTCTGAAACTGCTGGTGTACCTGGATCAAATGTGTCACCAATTATGTTTTTCGAAGTAAAGCACCCGATCCTGTTAAATAGTATCGATGTCCATGCTGATTTCGCCGGTACACGGGAGATTGAAGTATATACGGATGAATATTTGCTTATTCATGAACAAGAATTTGAGCTTGGCGTCGGAAAAACGGTTCTCACATTGGATATCGAATTGCAACCCGGTCGATATTTGATCAAAACGGATGAAATCAAAAATCAAGAGTATTTAGGTTCTAACGGGCCGCAACTTTATAGGGATGTGCAATCCGAGGATTATTATCCAATAGTTGATGATAAGGAAATATTGGAACTTACAGGAAATTCATTCTCTATTTCGACTGCATATTATGCCTTTTATAATTGGCAATTTGAAGTGGCAGAAAAATATTGCCCTCCAACGCTGCGACATGAAATTACTCTTCAATCTGTGAATGCCTTGGAAACGACTTCCTTGGCGTCGATATATTACAACAACCCGACCAATAATGTATTACGCATGGAGTTAGCGGGAAAACACGACCTATTTATTTTTAATACGAATGGTGTGCAGCTTGAACAAGTTGAACATAGAGATGTATCAGAAATCGATGTGTCTGATTGGATTCCGGGATACTATATTATACGAGTGCAACATCAAAGTTATCCTTTGATTATTACGGATTAAGGCGAATGACCAAATATTCGGAGGGCCCGAGAACGGTATTCAAAGGCTTGACTTGATTGGTTAATAATGCGGTCGCATTTTCTGGAATCACTATTTGTTCGGATTGCTCTTTCGGATTGAAATACACTTGAATGGCGTGTTCTTGGTTTTTACGTTCGAATCGAAGAATATTCGGTTTACTTTCCAGCCATTTTACTGGGCTTCCGTAAGGTAGGTTATGTAGTGCCGTATACTCTTTTTTGATCGTAAACAGTTTGGTATAAAAATCCTGATAAGCGTATTGCTTAAATCCAATAGTATCTTTTTCGAAAAATTCCAATCGTTTTCGCATGGGCTCCTCCATTCCCGAATACAATAAAGGTATACCATCTAATAGTCCTTTGACCACGGCCCAACCTTGAGCGGCATCTCCCAATCTTTCAAAGACTGTACCGTTCCAAGAATTTTCGTCGTGATTGGAACAGAAATAGAGACTATTTCCTTCCGAATATTGTCCCTGATTTTTTACGTGTATTTGCTTAAATTCATCGACAGACTTACTTCCTTTTGCGACATCGTTCATCGCATGAAACAGACTCCAACCGTAGTTTGCATGAAAATAACCCTGATTCCGATGTTCGGGTGTTTCAGATTCGGCGAGCATAAATAGTTCTCTTTCAGCGGACAAAGCCTTTTGGGCGGAAGCCCAGAAATCATTAGGTACTCCAAAAGCAATGTCCATACGATAACCATCGATATGCATCACTTCAAGCCACCATTTCAACTGTCGAATCATTTCGGCTTGCATTTCCTTGGAATCATAATTCAAATCGGCCACATCTGTCCATCCAAAAGATTCGCCTTGATCGTTCTGTGGATCAACAATATTGCCTTGTAGATCTTGCGTATACCAGTCCGGATGATCCTGAATCCAATGATGATCCCATCCTGTGTGATTCGGTACCCAGTCTAAAATGATATGCATGTCTAAGGCATGAATTTGATCGATCAATTTTTCCATATCTTGCATGCTACCAAATGCTGGATTGACCTCCAGGAAATTACTTACGGCATAATACGAACCCAACGTACCTTTTTTCTTGGTGGTAGAAATAGGATAAATCGGCATGAACCAGAGAATGTCTACGCCCATTTTTTTCAATCGTGGAAGATGTGTGGTAAAAGCATTGATAGTCCCTTCCTCCGTATATTGACGAATATTAACCTCATAAATATTAGCTGATTGAGCCCAGGTCGGTAAGGGAAATAATTCCGAAATAAGCTCCGATTCTTCCTGAATCGGAGACGCTTGTTTACAACTTCCTAAGAAGATACAGAAGCCAATCAGTAGAAGTATCTTGAAAATTCGATCCATTATGCATGTACTAGGGCAGAAAGGGAGTAGAGGCTGTCGTTGATTTTAATTTGAATCGCTTCCCCTTTCTTCAGTTCTACATAACAGCCTTCATCACTAATTCTTACACGAAGTAAACGATCTCTAAAATTAATTAAGAAATGAAAAGACTTCCAAGCTTTAGGTAAACTAGGTTTGAATTCTAGTAAATCATTTTTTACACGCATACCTGCAAAACCTTTTACCACGCTCATCCAAGTACCTGCCATCGATGTGATATGAAGACCATCTTCCGTATCATTATTATAATCATCCAGATCGAGCCTGGCCGTTCTAAGATACATTTCATAGGCCTTATCCTCCATACCGAGTTTAGACGCTAAAATGGCGTGGACACATGGAGACAAGCTCGATTCATGAACCGTACGAGGTTCATAAAACAAAAAGTTCTTCTCATGCTCCTCAACCGAAAATTCATCTTCGAAGAAATAAAGACCTTGTAACACATCCGCTTGTTTGATAAAGCAAGAACGTAATACTCGATCCCAAGACCAATTTTGATTCAACGGAAGATGTTTTTTATCCAATGCCGAAACTAACAATTGTTCCTTATCCAAATAATTGTCTTGCTGTAAAAAGATACCTAAGCGCTCATCTTTTGGATAGTACATGTTCGAAATAATGTCCTTCCATCTTTTCGATTCGGATTGCTCATCAAAATTCAATTTATTATAGAGCGAATTAAAGGAGAAGCCTTTCGCGCGTAGAGATTCAATGACTTCCAAGGTATATCGTAGGCACCAACAAGCGATGTAATTCGTGTACCAATTGTTGTTGACATTATTTTCGTATTCGTTCGGACCCGTTACTCCATGCATCATATATTGTCTAGAATGCTCCGAATAGTGAATTCTCGACGCCCAGAAACGACTGATACCGATGAGAACTTCTAATCCAGGTCCTTCCAAATAACTGCTGTCACCCGTATAATTGACGTAATCATATATGGCATAAGCAATTGCCCCATTTCTGTGTATTTCTTCGAAGGTAATTTCCCATTCATTGTGACATTCCTCTCCGTTCATGGTAACCATTGGATAAAGGGCTTCGCCCTGTGTAAATCCAATTTGTGCTGCATTTTCGTAAGCTTTGTCTAGTTGGTGATAGCGGTACAACAACAACTGTTTGGCTACTTTTGAGGAAGACGTTCCGAGATAGAATGGAAGACAATATGCTTCGGTATCCCAATAGGTAGAACCTCCGTATTTTTCACCAGTAAAGCCTTTAGGGCCGATGTTTAAGCGAGAATCTTCGCCCGTGTATGTCTGATTAAGATGGAAAATATTGAATCGTATAGCTTGTTGTGCAGCCACATCGCCTTCAATTTCAATATCGGCGTGTTCCCATTTCTTTTTCCATGCGGCAATATGCCCATCTTTGAGCTCGTCGAATCGATGGTCTAAATAACCAAATACGACCATTCTAGCATCTTCTTCTATATGATCGTGATCATAATCTAAGGAAGAAATAATACTAACAATTTTGAATAATTCTAGTGAACTGCCCTGTTTCAGCGAAAAGCTGGATGTAAAGCCAATGTATTTTTCGGATTGAATTTTCTGCTCTTCAAAACTTACCGCTCTGCCATCAATCAGGTATTCGGTATTCATAGCAGCTGCTACTGAAAATCTGGTTTTTTTGGTCCAGGCACTATTATAGGCAATCTCGCCATCGAAATGTACCTTTTTTTCTTCCCAGAATTTTTCATCGTAGTTGCTATCTTCATTTTGAACATCAAAATTCAAACCCTGTGTGATTTCAATGTTTACATTTTCAGATACATTAGATATGGCAAAAGATTGTACCGCTAACCGATCATCTGCGATACTGCAAAATCGCTCTGACTCGATATAAAATTGGACATGATTAAAGCGCACAAGACATGTGCGATATAGAATGCCTGTTTGCATATCAATCTCACGATGCCATTCTAAAATATCGGCTTTGGCCAAGTCGAAACGCACGCCGTTGATCTTGAAGTCGATCGATGACCAATCCATCGCATTCAGCACTTTAGAATAATACTCCGGGTAGCCGTTTTTCCACCAGCCAACCAAGGTTTTGTCTGGATAATAGACGCCAGCCACATAATTTCCGGGCATAGTCGGTCCAGAATAGTATTCCTCTAGACAAGCCCGTTGTCCGAATTTACCATTCCCGATACTACAAATACTTTCTGTGATTTTATTGTATTCGCCGTGAAAGCCATCTTCGATGACCTTCCAAGGATCTTTGACCAAATAATCTTTAGTTAGTTTCTTTTCCATGTATTACGCGAATTGAAATAGTTCAATAAGATGCTCTGGGTGTTTATCCTGAAAACTGGAATACACGATATTGGCCTCATGCAAAACCGCTGAATCACCGATTCCAACAGATTTGAATCCTCCATTATTTGCGGCTTTAATACCGTTAATACTATCTTCGAAAACTACGCACTTTTTTGGATCTAATCCGAAATGATCACTGCAATTGTAAAAGACTTCGGGATCTGGTTTACTGCGGCTAACCGTGTTGCCATCGCTTATAATATCGAAGAAGTCGATGATTTCAATGCGTTTTAAAATGGTTTTAGCATTCTTCGAAGCAGAGCCTAAACCTATTTGTATATTATTTTTGGAAAGACGAATCAGATAGGGGAGTACACCGGGTAATATTTCTGTTTTATCCATGCCTTCGATCAACGAAAGATAGATGTTGTTTTTTTCGATAAGCAGACTTTGAAATTCTTGATCGGAGATCGTTTTTTCTGCTGATTGAAGAATAAGCTTTAGTGACTCTACGCGACTTACCCCCTTCAATTGTTCATTGAATGTTTCATTAAAATCAAAATCCAGTCGATGCGCTATTTCCCTCCATGCCTTAAAATGGTATCTCGCGGTATCCACGATAACGCCATCTAAATCAAAAATACAGGCCGCTATTTGATCTTTCCAATTCATATTAATATACTTAGTGTAAATCTAACACTTTGTATTTAATATCAAAATCATTCGCCTTATTTTATACGACAATGATGCTTATTCGACCTCTTCTTTTTCTAGTTCTTTCTTGAATGCTCGCAATTCATTTAGATAATGATTGGATGTTGCTGCATCTTCAATTTCGTCCATATTTCTCAAAATATAAATCTGGTTTCGATGAGCATGTAAACTATCCTCTAGACACTTTTCTTTATATTTTCTGAGATAGAATTCGAGTAGGTTTGGTGCATTTTGGAAGATCACGTTCATATATTCTGACATTTGAGCATAGAGATCGTGTTTTAAGGCATAATCGACCAACAGATCATAATCTTCCAACTGCTGATAAATGTCCAAGACATGTTTTGAATAGGCCAATTGTGGACGAATAGATCGTAAAATCTTTTCCAGATAGGGACGAGATTCTTCTTGGTCAAACTCGAATAACTCCTGTAAAATGGAATATGATTTTTGATGGATATATTTATCACTTAAAAGAGGTAGCAAAAGATCGGATCGATCTTCTTTACGAGCCAATAATATTTCAATTTCTTTGAATGAGAAAGCGTCTAATCGATCCACTTGTTTGCATGCTTCGATAAATGCATAACTGCCTTCCATCATTTCAAAACGAAGAAGATGTTTGAATATTCGTTGAAGATGATGAGCCTTTAAATCATCGAAGATGCTTTGATAGGATGATGTAGTCTTCTGATGCAGTAATAGTATGAGTGCACAGATATCACTGTACACATGCTTCTGTACAACCGATTTCAGGCGCTCCGTTAGTCGTTCCTGTAAGTGGATCAGCTGTACTTGATCTGATTGCTGAATCAAGTAATAGGCCACATTTTTTTGAATATGTGGGAAGTGGTAATAGGATAAGGAAACAATATCTAAAAGTTGGTGCTCTAGAAGCGTTCTCAATTCAGGTGCAATATCAGATTGCAATAGTTCCCAAACCTGATCGTGTAAGGATTGATTGAATTGATGCAGTGCATCCGACTCCATTTTTCCATGCATGATGGCATAGGCACATTTCTTGAGCAGTAGAGTAATAATGGTGGCAGCTTCTACATAGGATTTCAGCGAAGCTGCATCCTTGTACTGCTCAAATAATTCTAGTCCATTTTTGATGAAATAGTTGATGGATGGAACTGAATATTTTTCATCCAACCCAGTTAAAGGTCGTAACACCTTATCCAAAATGCTTCGGTATTTACTAGCTACATCTTCTACAGGTACTCGACGTGCAAAATGAACCTTCAATGCCGTATCGAATTTGTTGTTTTTCTTGGCATACTGTTTCATAAAAGCCAACAAAATCTTGGGATCAATATGATCGATAATGGCATCGACTGACAATTTCGAAATAGATGATTTCCCTTTTTGAGATTTTGCTTGTTTGATGGCCTGCTTTTCGGCGCGTTTTCGACGTATTAAAAGGAGGACAGCGGCGATATGCGCGCACAGTGTCCCTCGTTTGAAGTCAGCACAATCACAGGTGTACTTTTTGACATAACGAGGGCTCATCAATACCTCGATTTCATGAGAGTCGCATTGATAAATATGAAGATTGCGTTCTTGATTTTTAATCTCAATCAGCGCTTCCTGTTCCAAAATATCCTCCGCTTGAAGAAATAAAGATTCGGGAATCTCCGATTCAAGAAAATCAAGATTTTTTATCATCTTACTCTTCCTCTGATTGACCTCTAGAGAAACTGGCGCTCATTTTATCCTTGGCATCCGACGCAAATGATTTGGTCTTATTTACAGCATTCGCCACCGATTCGTTTTCCATCACTTTGGAGCCCATGTCTTTGGCTTTATCGGCCACATCACCGGCAAAATCTTTGGTTTTATTTACTGCATTGGCCACTGCATCATTTTCCATGACCTTAGAACCAACATCCTTGGCTTTTTCAGCCACGTCACCAGCAAATTCTTTCGTCCGATCCACCGCATTTTTAACCGCTTCATTTTCTTTGATATCATCAATGACATCCTTGGTTTTCTCCGCAACGACACCTGCCACTTCTTTGGTCTTTTCAACGGCGTGTTGTACCGCCTCATTTTCCTTGATTTCTTCGATGACTTCTTTAGCCTTGTCAACGGTGGCTTCTGCGGCATCTTCGATTTTGTCAACAATATTTTTGACCGTGTCAGATTCTACGATATCCTTGGTCTTCTTAGAAAAACGATTGAAAAGATTTTTGAACATTAGGTATTGAATTTTAGATTAATAATAGCCGATATAATTATGCGGAGTAATAGCCGCCAACTCTATTTTAACATCTTCTGGCACGTCTAAAGTTTCGATAAAGGCAGAAATTTTTTCAGCAGTGATGGCACTACCTCGTGTTAAGGCCTTCAACTTTTCATAAGGTTTATCCACTTGTTCTCGACGTAATATGTTTTGGATAGCCTCTGCCACGACAGCCCAATTTTGCTCCAAATCAGCCTCTAATTTAGCCGTGTTAAGACTCACCTTAGAAAGACCTTTTTCCAATGATTTCAAGGCGATCAAACTGTGTCCAAAAGGTACACCAACATTTCTAAGAACGGTGCTATCCGTCAAATCTCGTTGTAATCTAGAAATAGGGAGCTTATGTGCTAAATGATCAAAAATGGCATTGGCCATACCAAGATTTCCTTCGGCATTTTCCCAATCGATTGGATTCACCTTATGCGGCATAGCGGAAGAACCAACTTCATTCTTTACCACTTTTTGTTTGAAGTAATCCATCGAAATATAGGTCCACATATCTCGAGCTAAATCGATAAATATCGTGTTAATACGGCCGATACACTGAAAAATAGCCGCTATGTCATCGTAATGTGCTATTTGCGTCGTCGTCTGGTGACGAATTAATTCCAGTTTTTCCATGACAAACTGATCTCCGAATGCTTTCCAGTCAATATTCGGGAAGGCCACTTTATGTGCATTGAAATTTCCTGTGGCGCCTCCAAATTTAGCGTGTAGATCCAGATCAAAGAGTAAATCGAGTTGATGCTCAATCCGTTCGATAAAGACATGGATTTCCTTACCAACCGTTGTAGGTGAAGCGGCCTGACCATGCGTTCGCGCCAACATCGGAATCCCCGCCCATTCGGTCGCTTTTTCTTTCAAATGGTCCACAAATTGTTCGATGGACGGAATCAATACTTCGTCCATAGCCGCACCAATCATCAAAGGGAACGATGTATTATTGATATCCTGAGAAGTCAAACCGAAATGCACAAATTCGAGCTCTCGTTCGATACCTTTGGCCTTTAATTTTTCTTTCAAAAAGTACTCAACTGCCTTGACATCGTGATTCGTAACTTTTTCAATGTCTTTTACTTGCTGCGCTTCTTCCACCGTCAGATTGTCGATGTCCTGCTCAATAGATTTAAGAGCATCCATCGAAACATCTTTGAGCTGATCTAAACCCAATTCCACCAGGCTTTGGAAATACAGGATTTCCACTTTTAAACGATATTTTATCAAAGCGAATTCAGAAAAATACGCCTGTAATTCTTGGGTCTTATTCCCATATCTCCCGTCTACAGGAGAAATTAGTTCTAGCATTGAATTATTTTTTATACTTTTTTTCAGTAAGTCGTTTCAAGAAGTAATAAGATTCCACCTGAGATCGTATCGCAAGATCATTTGGCAAGTCTCTATATTCATTGATTTTTTTATGATGTAATGACCGCGATTTTATATTGTCATTCATCTGGAATTTAAGCATCGTATTGATTTCATACTTGAGATCTTTGTCCAAAATAGGTACGGCCGTTTCTACGCGATGATTGAGATTCCGTACCATCCAGTCTGCCGAACTGATATAAATCTGTTCGTCTCCTTTATTGGCAAACTTATAGATACGACTATGTTCTAAAAATCGATCTACGATGCTAAAGGAGGTGATATTTTCACTAATGCCTGGTACACCGGCGACAATAGAACAAATCCCACGACAGATCAGAGTGACTTCCACACCATTTTGATTCGCTTCATACAGTGCATTGATCATATCTTGATCCTGAATACTGTTGAGTTTTAAAACGATTTCAGCAGGATATCCATTTTTGGCATTCTTGATTTCTTGTCCAATTTTCTTCAGCAACATTTCTTTCATCCCAAATTGTCCGACCAACAAATGCTTAAAAGGAATATCCGGACGTTTTTTCGTTTCTAAATAAGAAAAGACCCGTGTTACCTCCGATGTAATTTTTTTATTAGCGGTAAAAAGGCCGATGTCTGTATAAATTTTGGCGGTTCCTTCGTGGAAATTACCCGTACTGAGATAACTATATATGACAGGTTTACCTTGTTCAATTCTACGTACTAAGGCCATCTTGGCATGTACTTTTAGACCGGGCATCGAGTAATGCACTTGTACGCCTGCTTTTTCAAGAAATTCTCCCCATTTTAGGTTGTTCGCCTCATCAAATCGTGCCTTGACCTCTATAAATGCAGAGACACTTTTTCCATGTTGCACCGCATCAGAAAGCGATTGCATAATCTTCGAATCTTCGGACACTCGATACTGAACGATTTTGATATGCGTGACCATTGGATCCAATGCCGCCTGTTGAAAAAACTGAACGACACTATTATAGGACTGAAAAGGCGTGTTGATCAGATGATCTTTCTTGGAGATCTCTTCAAAAATACTGCTCTTATTTTCCAGGGGTTTGTATTTTATTGGAGGTAGCTTCGTATTGGTCAGATAGTCTTTTCCAAAATTCGGGAAAGAAAAGAAATCCGAATTATTATGATATCGCCCCTCTGGTAATAGATCGTAATTACTTAATTCCAGTACATCCGTTAGAAATTCCAAGAAATGGTCAGGAATATTTCGATCGTAAACTAGGCGAGAAGCCGGCCCAATATGCCGTTTAGACAAGGATTTTCGAATTTTTGAAATCAAATCCCCACTAAACTCGTCATCGATGTACAATTCAGCATCCCGAGTTAGTTTGATAGAATAACTATCGATGATCTCATAACCTGGGAAAATCAATTTTAAACTGTGTCGAACGACATCATCCAACATAATAACCACATTTTTGGATTCATCCAAACTAGGTAATTCTAGGAAGCGCCGAACATGATCACTCGGTATTTTTACAATGGCATAATCCGGATCTGGATTGGTTTTTTTCTTGTCCTTCAATAGAATCGCCAAATATAAGGCGCGATTACTTAAGAAGGGTTTGATTTTATCTTCGACGAGCAGTACGGGCTGCACAAAGGGTAATAACTCATCTGCAAAGTAATTCTCCACATAGCTTTTCTGATAATCATTTAGATCGAGACGCCGTACGAGTTGTATACCGTGATTGACCAATTCAGGAACGATGAGCTCTTCAAAAATAAAACTGAACTCCTCTTGCTGTTCCTTGACGACGTTCAGAATTTTTTCCAAAATAACCTCCGGGGGGAAGGCCAATTCTTTCCTCGTTTTCTTTGAAGTTCGATACAAAGTTCGGTGATTGGCGACCCGCACTCGGAAAAATTCGTCCAGATTATTCGAATAAATCGCCAAGAATTTTAACCGTTCTAGTAAGGGAACAGATGGGTCTTTTGCTTCTTGCAGGACGCGATAATTAAAGGAAAGCCAGCTAATATCGCGATGTATGTACGGTATTTTATTCACGGCTCAAATTTACAATTACTAATGATATTCACCATGTAAAATGTCCGCCTTATTATTCGGATTCAATATATAATAAATATATGGGCGGTCCGCAGAACGCCCTACGGGCCATCTGCGGCGGAGTATTTCGTGTTTCGCTGAGGCTCATCACGCCTGACGGCGCGACAAGCACTTCATGTTCCTACCGCATCGAGATCATGGAAATCAATAAAATCTGCCAACGAATGATACTAAATCGGTAAAATCTACTAATTTGTCGATAATTTGAAGAAGATGAAACTCAAGCTTTAATTTCCTCGTTATTCTATGCGTACCTTCACGATAGTTTCGGGAAGAAATAGACAAGATTATGATAGACAAGATTTATAAAAAAATGATCATGCAAGAGAATAAAACACAAGAAGAAAAAGCCGACTCGGTAATCAGAAATCATATGATTTGGTCCATGGGGGCTGGTTTGATTCCTGTTCCTATTGCTGACTTTTTCGCCGTTAGTGCTATTCAACTGGATATGATCCGGCAATTGGCAAAACTGTATGAAATTGATTTCTCCGAACAAGCGGGAAAGGCATCGATTACTTCATTGACCAGTTCTGGTTTAGCAAGATTAGGAGCTAGAGCCGTTAAATTTATTCCAGGTGTAGGTACGATTTTGGGTGGAATTACTATGAGTGTACTTTCAGGAGCTTCGTCATATGCGCTTGGAGAGGTATTCAAAAAGCATTTTGCAACCGGTGGAACTTTCTTGGATTTTGAGCCTTCAAGAGTGAAGAAATTCTATGATGAACAGTTTGAAAAAGGAAAGACCATTGCTAAAGACATCAAGGAAGAAGAAGATTTCGAGGAGGAATTGAAAAAAGTGAAGAAATCAGAGAAGCTGTCCAACAAGGTTGTGAAGATAGAAGATGAAGTAGAACCGATCATCGAAAAGGAAAAAGTGGTCGTTGATCCTATTCCGGATGTAGAAGATCCGATATCTAAAATAATGAAATTAGCGGAGATGCGTGATGCCGGTATCATTACCGATGAGGAGTTCTCTGCTTTGAAAGCGAAAATAATCGCTTAGATTTTCATACGGGGCTGCGGTGTAATACTTTGATCTACAAAAGCGTTGTTTTCAAATTTATAGTGCCCGGCCATTGCAATCATTCCTGCGTTATCGGTGCAATACCGGAAGGCAGGAATGAAACTTTTCCAGCCATTTTCTTGGCATAAAGCTTCTAATCGAGCTCTCAAACCTGAATTTGCACTAACGCCTCCAGCAATGGCTAATTGATCTATATTGTAGGCTCGTGCAGCCTTTTCTAGTTTAATCAGTAGAATATCAATGATGATATCTTGTACCGATCGACTAATATCTTCTTTATGATTTTCGATAAAGTCCGCATCTTCTTTGATATGCTTGATCAAGAAATTGCGAATGGCTGTTTTCAAGCCACTAAAACTAAAGTTGTAGCCGTCAATTTTAGGGATTGGAAAGGAATAGAGCCGTTGTCCTTCCTTCGCTAATCGATCAATAACGGGCCCAGCAGGATAGGGCAGTCCCATCATCTTTCCTGTTTTATCAAAGGCCTCTCCGGCCGCATCATCCAAGGTTTCTCCCAACACGATCATATCCGAAGGGCTGTTTACCAATACAATTTGAGTGTGACCACCAGATACGGTTAAACAAATAAATGGAAATGACGGCTTTGGATCATCAATCATATGTGCTAGAATGTGTGCTTCCATATGATTGACAGAAATAAGTGGAATGTTTTGAGCGAGTGCAAATCCCTTGGCAAAGGAGGTTCCCACCAATAAACTTCCTAAAAGACCTGGACCTTGAGTAAAGGCGACCGCATCGATATCTTTCGGAGTCAATCCAGCTTCTTTTAATACAAAATCAACCACTGGTACAATTTGTTGCTGATGTGCTCGACTGGCTAGTTCAGGTACTACACCACCATATTGTGCATGAATTTTTTGCCCCGATACACCAAGACTAAGCATTTTTGCATCATGCATTATAGCCGCTGAAGTGTCGTCACAAGAAGATTCTATTGCTAAAATTGTACTGGGCATAATTTTTTCCGCAAATATACTAGCTGTAGAAAGAAATTCAATTCGTAATCCGTGTAGAATTTATAAAAAAAGCGTATTATTACGTCATTATCATTAATCAAAAAAAAACCTATTTCTTCGATGAAATTAATTTTGAACCTTCTTTTATTATTAGTTTGTGCGGGAATCGCATACCTTATTTATGGTAATATCAAAGAACCGATCGTTTTTGAAGATGCATACAAAGAACGTCAAGGGGCTGTGGTTACCCAATTGGAAAAGATAAGAGAAGCACAAGAAATTTACAAGCGTGTAACAGGAGAATATGCTGATAATTTTGATTCTTTGAAATATGTATTGGCCAATGATAGCTTTGCCATCTACAAGATCATCGGAAACTTGGATGATGAAAATAATGAGGCGCAAATCGATACTTTCTATGAGAGTGCAGGGGATTCTATTCGTGCTATGGGTATCAGTATTGATTCTTTGGATTATGTTCCTTATGGTGAAGCAGGTGCAGCATTTTCGATCGATGCGGATACATTGACGTTCCAGAATACGCTAGTAAATGTAGTAGAAGTAGGTATTCAGAAGAAGAAATACATGGGTAAATATGCCGATGAAAAGTATAAAAAATACAATCCATTCTATGATCCGAATGATGTTATAAAATTTGGAGATATGGCCTCACCAAATACCTCGGGTAATTGGAGAAATTAGAGATTGTATACAACACCATCGCTCATAAAGAGCAGTTAAAAAATACAAGACTTTCAGTTGTTTTATCAACTGAAGGTCTTTGTTTTTTTATTGATGGTTCTGCACAAGATCAAGCGGCTATCTTCTATGCTAGATCCTTTTCCATTCAAGAGAAATCGAAAATTATAGCACGTATTATGGAGGAGTATCAGGTCGCAGATGTGCAATTGTATTACGACGATCCGCGTTATTCATTGATTCCTAGAAATTTGTTCTTATATGGATATGAAAAGGATTATGTTCGAAACATATTCGAATATTCCAATAAGGATGTGTTATTTAATGATCAGTTAAGTGCACTAGCAGCTGTCAATGTCTATGCTTATTCTTTATCAGAAGATCTGTATATACGACAACAATTTCCGGGAATCAAAACCAAGCATATAGCCTCATCCATCATTGAGACATTTGAGCCGTTTAAACAGGGAGTACTCATTTATTTCACCATGCAATCTATGTATTGTATAGAGCGTAAAGCAGGACATTTAGAGGCGAATGTGCGCTACAATTTCCGTACGAAAGAAGATATATTATATTATATACGTTCCTTCATTGGAGATCAAGTCACACCAGAAAACATTATTCTTGCTGGATTGATACCAAATGCAGAGGAGAACATACCTTTTCTTAAAGGCTATTTAAACAATATCAGCCAACATGACCAAGATATTTGGATCAATAGTCATGTAATCTTTAATTCATTGCAATGAGAATTATTTCTGGACGATTTGGTGGTAGAAAGTTTATCCCACCAGCTAAAAATTGGCCGACTCGACCAACTACCGATATTTCCAAGGAAGGACTCTTTAATATATTGATGAATACCATCGATTTTGAAGAAGTGACCATGTTGGATTTATTTGGAGGTACGGGAAATCATTGCTATGAATTTGTTTCTCGAGGCTGTACTGACGTGACTTATGTGGACCAACATGGACCAGCGGTTGGATTTGTTAAAAAATTGAGTAAAGAACTGAAAATAGAAGATTGCATTACGATTGTTAAGTCCGATGTATTTAAATTCTTAAAAAGAAATACCCGTCAGTTTGATTATATATTTGCCGGGCCTCCATACCCACTTCCCAATCTAGGAGACATTCCTGATATCCTATTTGAATCCAATGTATTAAAAGAAGATGGATTATTTGTATTAGAACATAATCCGGATCATAATTTCGAGAATCATCCATGCTTTTTGAAAGTGCGAAAATATGGGCAAACAAGATTTGCTTTTTTTGCACATGCAGCAAAATAAATGCCCAGGAAAGTAGCTTTGGTCAAATTATATTTCGATTCAGTTATACATATAAAAAAAGTTACTATGATCTTGCAGGTCTTCCTGCTGACATTGTCTTAATTCGTTGATAATCAATGGTGTGTGCATTTGTTAACATTGAGTTAACCTAAACGTCACATAGTATTAATTATTACATAACACCATCGTAACTGACTTTACTTGTCTTGCCTCGTAGCTTTGTGGTAAATGTAACAAACTTTATACAAGACAAGATTTATGAGAAAAATTTACACGCTTTTATTTTTATTGTTGGTAGCACATTTGGCTACGTCACAAATCACCATCACGGATGCTGATTTGGTCGCAGACAATGATTATGTATGGAACGCAGATGATGAAATCATTCTGGACGGTTATGTATTTTTAGAATCTGGAGCGACATTGACAATTATGCCAGGAACGGTAATTAAAGGAAAAGCGCTTCCTTCTACAGGAGACAACGCTTCAGCTCTAATCATTTCTCAAGGAGCACAAATTTTGGCTTCAGGAACTTCTAGTAGTCCGATTATTTTCACTTCAGAATTAGATGATTTATCGAATAATAGTGAATTAACTTCAGATGATAAAGGACTTTGGGGAGGATTGATTATCCTGGGAGAAGCAGTAGTAGGAGTAGATGGTGGATCTGAAAACATCGAAGGTATTCCATCTACAGAAGGAAGAGCGATGTACGGAGGAACGAATAATGACGATAATTCAGGAGTGCTTCAATATGTATCTATTCGCCATGCAGGAACAGCTTTAGAAGCAAACAATGAGATCAATGGTTTGACATTAGGTGGTGTAGGAAGAGGAACCAAGATTGAGTATATCGAAGTATTCGCAAATAAAGATGATGGAATCGAGTGGTTCGGTGGAGCTGTCAATGTAAAAAATGCCGTAGTATCTTTCTGTGGTGATGATTCTTTCGATTTTGATCAGAGCTGGGATGGAAAAGGACAATTCTGGTTTAGTATTCAGGATGAGGAATCCAATAGAGCAGGAGAGTGGGATGGAAGTGAAGCTTCTGATTTGACTCCAAGTGTTATCTTTCAATTATCCAATGCAACATTCATCGGAGGTGGTGATTCAAGTGAGCACGAAGATGGAAACGATGCGCTACGTATCAGAGATGCAGCAGCAGCTAAGGTGTATAATTCCATCATGATCGATTTTGCTGATAGAGCGATTCGATTAGATGATGACTTTACTGGAGATTCATTTGATCGATTGGTTGATGGTGATATCGAATTTAAGAATAATGTGCTTTGGGATTTCGGAGCAGGTACTACCGTCGCAGAGATTACGAAGACAGGAGACGATCAGCAGCCATTGATTGATGCCGTTGAAAATGGTGGAAACCTATTAATTGATCCAATCATCGGTGGAATTTCTAGACAACCAGATGGTGGCTTAGACCCAAGATGTGGTGAGTGGGATGTACTAACAGGAGCAACGGATTTGGAAGACGAATTTTTCGAAGATGTAAATTACATTGGCGCATTTGGCACAGATAACTGGGCGAAAGGATGGACAGCTTTAGATGCGTATGGATATTTTGGAAATTTATTTTCTTCTAATAAGTCTACTCAAATTGATGTAGAAGTATTGGATGTATATCCGAATCCATTCAACACACAAATTAATGTTGATTTCAATTTAGATGCGAAAGCAGTAGTAGCCATTGAAGTGTATACAATCAATGGTCAATTGATTGAATCTGTTTCTTCTACACTTACTGCAGGAGCGCATACTTCAACCATTGAATTGAATCAATTAAATGCAGGTAACTATATCGTAGCATTAAAAGAAAATAACGTGTTAACAGCGGTTCAACAAATCGTAAAAAAATAACAGTAATAGTAAGTAGTAATAATAAGTCTATATCCCGAATCATTGAATTTCGGGATATAGATTTTACAAAAAAGTGTAACTCTAATATCTAATAATCTAATATCTAATATCTAAAACATGCAATATTTAAAACAGAGTCTAATTCTCTTCTTTATTTTATGTACAAGCCTTAACCTTATGGCACAAAGTGGTGTTGTCAGCGGAACGATCGTTGATGAAGCGAGTGCAGATCCACTGATTGGAGCTTATGTATTTGTAGAAGGAACAGATAAGGCGGCCGCTACCGATTTTGATGGTAAATACAAAATCGAATTAGCACCAGGAACATACCAATTAAAAATTACCTACATCGGTTTTCCGAATAAGATTATTGATGAAGTCATCGTAAAAGATGGTGAAATTACTTATTTGGATCTTTCACTTTCTGAAGGATCAGAACAAATGGAAGAAATCGTGGTCAAAGCGAAAGTAATCGAGCGATCTGAAAATTCTGTGATGATGTTACAGAAGAAATCGTACAAGATTCAGGACGGTATATCTTCACAAGAAATGTCAAAGCTTTCTGTCAGTAATGTGGCTGGAGCCATGAAGAAAATTACGGGAGCTACAGTACAAGATGGAAAATACCTAAATGTGCGAGGACTTGGAGATCGATATTCATTGGCACAGATGGATGGTATTGCTTTACCAAGTGTAGATCCTTATAAGAACAGTGCTCAGTTGGATTTTATTCCAACCAACATCATTGAAAATATCATTGCCAGTAAAACATTTACTCCAGACCAACCTGGTACGTTTACTGGTGGTAATGTAACCATTAAAACGAAATCCTTGCCAGAGCAAGAAACATTCTCTGCTGGTTTATCTTTCGGATATAATACGGTCAGCAATTTAAATAATAAATTCCTTAAAAATACGAGATCAGGGCTTGATTTCTTGGGATATGATAATGGCTCAAGAAGACTTCCATCGGAATTTACGAATGAAGAAAATGCTGATTATTTACAAGATTTAGTGCCTCTATTGGTACGATTGGGTAATGCAGATATCGGAGAAGGGGCTGATCGTATGAGCAGTTTAGTGGATTTTGAATTTGATTCTGAAGAAACGACATCACCGATTAATCATGGTCTGAACCTATCATACGGTAACTCTTACAAATTGAAAAAAGGAGGAGAGATCGGATTGATCTTCGCCGGTAAATACAGCCGAGATTATACACATCGGGAAAACCAAGTTAATGCTCAATACGGTGTGAATGGAGAATTGAGACAATTTGGAAACTACTTAGTGGATCAGAGTGTGGAGTCTCCACAGATCAATGGTTTCGCAGGTTTGTCTTATAAAATCAACGGAAATCATGAATTGACGGTTAAAAATCTGTACAATCACCAAACAGCGATCTCTTCAAGAAAGGTTATTGGTGAAGATGGCCAAAACATTCAGGCACCTTCTTTCAAATTGGGACGAGATAATACCTTCCAAGAATTATCATTAAACATGACTTCATTATCTGGAACGCACCGTCTTCCAAGAGTAGGAGGTTTGAAGATCGAATGGACAGGAGCATACATCAAGTCAAGAAGATATGAGCCAGAATTGGCTTACCTATCTACTCAGTGGAATGAAGAAACGGACGTTGAAGGTATTCCGGAGGCGAATGTTGCGCCACCATTATTATTCTGGAGAGATATTAACGATAACACGTATTCTGGTAAGATTGATTTCACCTTACCAGTTCCTGCTATCTGGAATGCAGATTTAAAGGCTGGATTCAATATGTATTCAAAATACAGAAATAGTGACGAGACCTCGATCAATATTGCGACGGCCAATAATGCACCAGAATTTACAGGCGGAAACGCAAATGATTTCTATACTCAAGAAAATGCAGGTATCATTGGACAGGATGATCAAGGAAGAGCATTATTTGGAAACTACTTAGTAGATTATACCAACCCTAAGAACAGTTACACAGGAAGTTCTATGGTGACAGCTGGTTATATTATGACCATTTTGAAGCCATTGGATAACTTTAAAATTGTAGCGGGTGTTCGTGCTGAAAACACCAATATCTTTGCTCAAAGTAAGATTGTCGATCGAATTGAGACAGTCGAAGCAGATTCTACCAACACAGGTAGTATCCAGTCTTTAGACTTCTTACCGGCGGTATCATTGATATACAATGCGACGGATAAAGCTAATTTTAGATTGAATTATTCTAAGACGATTGCACGTCCTAGTTTACGTGAAATCGCACCGTTTGCATCTTGGGATCCGATTTTATCTATTTTCTTCTTAGGAAACCCGAATTTAACAACGACCGATATCAATAACTATGATGCACGATGGGAATTATTTATGAATCGTGGGGAATTGATTGCTTTAAGTGTATTCTATAAAGATTTCAACAATCCAATCAGTTTGTCTGTAAAGCCTGCTTCAAACACCGAGTTTCAGTACGTAAACGTGACAGAAGGGTATGTATCCGGATTGGAGATTGAATTTAGAAAGAATTTGAATTTTATTTCTCCGAGATTGGATGGTTTCAAATTTGGTGGTAATTTCTCCTTGATTCAATCAAGAATGGGCATTCCTGCCAATGCGCGATTTATTCCTGAAAAGAGAACATTTGATGGACAGAGTCCGTTTTTGGCCAATGCGAATCTTACCTATTCAAATTTAGAATTGGGTATTGAGAGTGCTATTTCTTACAATTATGTTGGAAAGCGATTATCTTCTTTAGGAGATCAGGCTCCTGATAATTATTTAGCTCCGTTCAATACGTTGAACTTTGTATTCAGTAAGAAATTTGGAAGATATAACTTGAAATTCGGTGCAACGAATTTATTAAATAATCGAGTAAGAGAAACGTTAACCTACGAAGGTGTTGATTACGTTACGCGAGCATACGACCGTGGAATTGGATTCAACTTCGGTGTAAGTTATAAGTATTAGAAAAAAGTAGAGACGGAAGTCTCTTTTAAGATAGATATTAGAGTGCATACGGGCTTTGCTAATTCGTTAGCAAGGCCTGTATCATTTTATGGAGACAGCATAATAGTACCGTGCATTGTTTATTTTTCTATAAAGCTTGACTTTTTTAATATTTTAACTGCTTCCGATCACGTTCTGAGGAATAATTCGGGTAAAAATGTCGTATTCAAGAAATTTAATTTTATTTCGTGCCTAAAAAATAGGGGGGAGGCGGTCTTTAAAACGTCTAATAGTAAATGCTTGGTAGAAGTATCGAGAATATAGCATAAGCGAGAAGAAAATTCGGGAATGTCTGCTTCAAAATTGTCTTTTATTTTTCAAAAATGATAATGACTTGTTAAAATTGAACAAAAGTCAAAAATCGAAGCAACAATCTGGCCTTTCAAATCGTCTATATATGTACTTGACCAACTGTAAAGCAGAAAGTGAAGTAGAGGATTAAACGTTAAATTTTTATCAATGAGTTACATATTATAAAAATTTATACTATATTAGTTCTTGCAAATTATAAACCCATATTTAATATCGTTATGTTTAAATCATTATTTAACCGATTTTTTGCGTCTTTGGGTTCAAAGACTCAGAAATCAGTACAGATCCTCAAGGTAGACGAGGAGTACGAAAGCTGGATAGGAATTTAGTGTTTCGTATGTCTACGCCCATAGAAATCGGAAATGAGAATCCGATAGAACAAAAAATGTAAAGAACCTGATATTTTACCGATATCAGGTTTTTTGTTTTTTATAGCTCGACATCATGACCAACAGAACGGATCTGAAAAACACATTAAGAAAGAATCGAAGCGTCATTTTTTTGTATTTATCGATGAGCTTGTTTTTTCTTTCTTTCGTTCTGAAATTTTTTCGGCAAGAATTATTTGGAATTCAACGCGGTTATGCTCCGCATGAATTATCGTTCCATTTTATGGTGCTTCTGCCCATCCAGCTGTGTGCCTTATTGATCATTTTATACATCTTGGTATTTCGGTCTAGATATTTGTCTTCTCATAGTCGTATGATCGGCTGGATATTTTTGATTGGTATGATGGCTTATTGGTTATATCGTTGGCTTCCTATTTTTTTAGATTTGTGACCTTGTTTTAAGAAAGGTGTATAGCATTAGCTCACCTGTTTAATATTCCATTTTGATTTTATATGTAGGGGGTATTTCAAATTTCATCTTTTCTTCTGACCGTGCTATTTCATCTTGTAAAAAATCCGCAAAGTTCTTCCATGTTGAAATTACTGTTCCATTTTGAAGCATGGAAAATATTTCGTTGTTGCCATCCGCAAAATAGCCCAATTTCTCTTTTCCCGAATAGTGCGAAGTGCCAAAATGAAAAAACGAATATTCTACTTGGTATTCTTGAATCCATGAAAGATTAGCCCGGAATAGATCCTGCGCTCGAACGCTACTTTTATTGGTTTGGTGGGCGTTAACAATGGATGAGGTAATTCCGTACAATGCTATGTCGTATATGAAACATCCATTGATTTCGTTTAAAAAATCTACATAAAAAGAAGGTATTGCTTTATCGGATCTGGATTCGAAAGTTTGGATCCAATCGTTTGTTACTGGTGGGAATAATAATATGCCCCAATTCATTGGTGCGATCCATGGGCGATGAAAAATGAATAATTCATCGCCACTTCCGATTTTAGAATTGTTTGCAATGTATTTGAGACATTGATGCTTTATGGCATCCAATTCTAAAGGATAATTAGAAATTCTATTTTTAATCGTTTCATTCATTTTAATGCTTCAGTGGGTGTTATACTGAGTTATGATTGGTTAGGATTGGCAATGTTTTGCGATGATAAATAATATTGAAGAGCTAATTTTTATTTTAGGAACTCTATTTTACAATTTTCTTTTATAAATTTTTTACCCCTTACTTTTCCAATGCAGGTTCCAAATTTATTGTTCATATATTTTTCATCTCCAAGATCTTCGCCATGACTATTATAAATAATTTGAAATGTGAGAAGGTCTATAATAACAAAGGCAAAAGGATCTCGAATGACTAGTGTTTTACTATATTTTTTTCCTTTATATTCAATATCGTTGTAGATGAAAAATCGAGCTTCATCAAAACTTTCTATATCCTCTATTAATTTGAAACGGACTTTTTGATTGGTATTTTTATCGATAATTTTCACCTTTCGCTTAATCGAATGTAGGTCATCTAAAAGAAAAATTTGAACTCGATAGACATAAGTTATTTCTAAATCTTCATGTTGGAAAACTACTTTGGAATTTTTAGAGCAAGAACTAAATATCACAATGCTTGTGAATACGAGGAACAATACTTTGTATACTTTAAGGATGCGCATTTATAAGTTCTTTTTATTTATCCTTTTCTTAGCCTTTGAAGGCTACTCTAGAATCTTCTATCTAAATATATGTAAATTCACAATATAAGTTTTTTATAACTTGAAGTCTAACAGATCATTACCTCGTAAGAAATTATGAATAGTAGCACGGAAATACTAGACATGCGATAGCGATAGTAACTGGCTTGACGGCGATGATCGGCGTCATGATCCTGACGCAGGAAGGATGACCTTAGGGAAACAGTGCATAGCGCGGCCATCGCCCTTATCATTATTATTCTAAAAAGCTTACTTTAACTTTTCGCGACTGGCTAATAGATACAGCACGGCCATCCGGTTGGCGACGCCATTTTCGACCTGTTGCAATATGATCGAATGTTCAGAATCTGCTACATCACTGCTCAATTCCACTCCTCGATTGATCGGCCCCGGGTGCATGATAACGGGTACATTTTTCAAGGAATCGAGCAATGCCCGGTTGATACCATAATATTGGCTATACTCGCGCAATGAAGGTATGTACTGAATATCTTGTCGTTCCAATTGTATGCGTAAAACATTGGCCACATCAGCCCATTCCAAAGTCTCTCGTAAGTTGTAGCTCACATCAACACCCAAGGTAGAAATGTGTTTTTGAATCAATGTCGGAGGGCCACAAACTACCACTTTGGCCCCTAATTTCTTAAGGCAATATATATTGCTCAGCGCAACTCGAGAATGCTTTATATCTCCAATAATGGCGATTTTCTTTCCTTTCAAATTTCCCAGTTGTTCGCGCATCGAATAAGCGTCCAATAGGGCCTGGGTCGGATGTTCATGGGTGCCGTCCCCAGCATTGATAATATTGGCATCTATGCGATCTGCAAGAAATTGCGGAGCTCCAGGTGCAGGATGGCGCATCACGACCATATCCACTTTCATGGATAATATATTATTGACCGTATCTAAGAGCGTTTCTCCCTTCTTGACAGAAGAAGCGGCTGCCGAAAAGTTGACAACATCTGCACTCAACCTTTTTTCTGCTAATTCGAAAGAAATTCGAGTCCGCGTAGAATTCTCGAAGAAGAGATTTGCCACGGTCACATCTCGTAAAGACGGTACCTTTTTGATGGGACGATTGATGACTTCTTTGAAATTGTCGGCGGTGTGAAAGATGAGTTCTATATCCTCTTTGGTGATATATTTGATTCCTAGTAGATGTTTCGTACTAAGTTGCTGATTCATTTTATTGCTTCTTTTTATCGGCAGAGAAGAAAAGTATCCGATCTTCCGGATGTTCGTCATTCCACTCCACTTTCACATATGCTTCATCTAAGGAGTCAACATTGATTCCCGTATAATCTGCTTTGATTGGTAAATGTCGATTGAATCTTCGGTTAACTAGGGTTAAGAGTTCGACTTGGAGGGGTCTTCCAAAGTCTTGCAATGCTGATAATGCTGCTTGTATCGTCCGTCCAGTATACAAGACATCATCTATGAGAATGACACGTTTTCCTTCGATCAAGAAATCCAACTCTGTAGAACTCGGACTTAAAGGGGTATCTCGTCTTCGGAAATCGTCCCGATAAAAGGTAATATCTAATTTTCCATATTGGAATTTGGCCTTTTTATGATTCTTTTTAATCAAGGCTATGATTCGTTCTGCAAGTAATACACCTCTTTCCTGTATTCCAATAATACAGGTATTCTCAAAATCACCATGATTTTCTATGACCTGATGGGACAAGCGCTCCAGTGTCAGCTGAAACTTGCCTTTATCCAATATGATTTTTCCTTCTTTCATTCGTCGTGCAAATATACGCTACCATTCTTAGCTGTTCCAATGAACCGACTAATTTTTACTTTATGGAGCCGGATTTGGATTTTGATCGTGAATGTTGTTGATTGATCGCAGCAATTCTATGCTTAATTCCATATCTCCAGTCGCAATATTTTCTTTGAGCTGTTCCATGCTTGTTGCTCCGATGATATTACTAGCAACAAATGGACGTGTATTGACAAAGGTCAAGGCGAGTTGTGCTAGACTCATATTATGTTGCTGAGCCAATTCGTAATAAGCTCTTGCAGCTTCTATAGATCGTGGTCCATTATATCGGGACATCTGAGCGAATTGATTGATTCGATTTTCTGGACGGTCGGTACCGTTGTGAAATTTATCCGTTAATCGTCCAAAACCCAGCGGAGAATAGGGGAGCAGCCCGATGTTTTCTCGCATCGAAATTTCTGCCAATCCAACCTCGTACTGCCGAGTTAGTAAAGAGTATGCATTTTGTATACTAACCGCCTTCGGATGACCTTGTGCTTTGGCTATTTCGTTGGTGCGCATGACTCCCCAAGGGGTTTCATTTGAAAGCCCCCAATGTCTGATTTTTCCTTGCTTGATTAAATCATTCAAGGTATCAATAGCCTCCTCGAAGTTATCTACCCAGGGATCATTTGGATGATGTGTATAACCGAGTTGTCCGAAAAAGTTACTCTTTCTTTCTGGCCAATGCAGCTGATAAAGATCGATGTAATCCGTTTGAAGACGGCTAAGACTTTTGTCGATGGCATCTAGGATACGACTTTTGGAAAAGCCGAGATTGTCTGCTATGAATTTCATATTGGCAGAGGGGCCGGTGACCTTTGTGGCTAATATAAATTGATCTCGATTATTGCGTTCTTTGATCCAATTTCCAATGATACGTTCCGTGGCACCTTGTGTTTCGTCGCTGTAAGGAACGCTGTACATTTCGGCTGTATCGAGAAAGTTTACACCTTGTTCTAATGCGTAATCCATTTGTTCGAATGCCTCATCTTGTGTATTCTGGCGACCAAAGGTCATGGTCCCTAAACAAATCACACTTACATCGAGGCCTGTTCTACCGAGTTTCTTATACTTCATTGGCTAAAGCTTTTATTTGCAAACTTAAAATTTAATATGTTTGAGCCATAGAAAAAAAGCATCTTTGCAAAAAAAATAAACTGGACATGACAAGACGTAAAATCGCCGCTGGAAATTGGAAAATGAACATGGAATTTGAGGAAGGAATGGAGCTGGCTCGGAAGGTCAGTCATATGGATATTCCGGATGGTGTTGAAGTTATTTTGGGAGTTCCATCTCTTTATTTGAAGCCGTGCGTGGATATGTTATTACATGTACCCAAGGTGCATGTTTCTGCTCAGAATTGTCATCAAGCCAAAAAAGGCGCCTATACGGGAGAGATAGCAGCGGGTATGTTGGAATCCATTTCTTGTCCAAAAGTAATTTTAGGACATTCTGAACGTCGGGCGTATTTTCAGGAAGATAATGCCATGTTGGCCGAGAAGGTGGACCGAGCGTTGGAGCATGGATTGGAAATTATATTCTGTTGTGGTGAAAGTTTAGATACTAGAAAAGCCGGAGAGCAGAATGCCTTTGTTACCAATCAATTGAAAGAAAGTTTATTTCATTTATCGGCGGAGGTGATATCTACACTGGTGATCGCTTATGAACCGATATGGGCCATAGGGACAGGAGAAACCGCGAGTCCAGAGCAAGCGCAGGATATGCACGCTGCGATTCGTTCTTTCATCGCTGAACAGTATGGACAAGAAATTGCGGAACAAATTCCAATTTTATATGGAGGATCTGTCAAAGCTGCCAATGCTCAGCAAATTTTTGGACAATCAGATGTAGATGGTGGTCTCGTAGGAGGAGCATCTTTGGATGCTGAACAGTTTCAACAGATTATACAATCGTTTTAATGAAAAAAACGGACCAGTATTGATTGGTCATCATGAATCATCATAAAAGAAAAGCGGAAACATTCAAGTTGAATGTTTCCGCTTTTTTGTAGTATAATTTTTTTTAGCAGAACCTATATAGACATAAAGCTTGCTCGTTTTCCACATACTGATTTAGCATATTGACCTAATCCGAAGTTTAATTCTAGTACTACCTCAATAAAGGCAGGATTCGTCGGAGCATAGTCGTCATAGGTTAGCGGTGCAATGTAGAAGTCATTTTCGACACCAGTAGCATTGAGTATATCGTATAATCCATAGCTCAATCGGAATCCTAAATTTGCTGTAAAGGCATCTGCATTGAACATGTAATAACCAAATCCAAGTACTGGACTGATCATATTGTCGACAAACTGATCATCTACGATTTCTGTATTTGCGCCATTTAAGGTTTGGGTAAATCGCTGATAGAGACCATATTTTGCCCCGAGTTCAACGTAATTGAGATTTCGATTGTATCGATACATAAAGTAGAAATCCGCTGAATTATAGGCAATACGTTTATTAACTAGATCAATATTATCTGATTTTAATTCATTTCTCTGCGCGCTCAGGCTATACATCGCATCAATGGTAATTGCGTGAAATTCACCGAAGTTGAATCCAAATTTTCCTCCGATTCCATAGGTTGAAGCGAAAATAGGCGTGATGTTTCTGTCATTAATAAGGTTGTTATTATACAGTAATCCTGCTCCGGCAGAAACTTTTAATCCTGCATCCAACCAGAAGTAAATTTTTTGACTAGATAATTGACT
Source organism: Saprospiraceae bacterium (assembly GCA_020628475.1). Lineage (GTDB taxonomy): Bacteria > Bacteroidota > Bacteroidia > Chitinophagales > Saprospiraceae > JAHDFB01. Next base: position 105,594 of record JAHDFB010000001.1, read on the forward strand.
GGTGCTGGCTGTAATGAGCACGAATAGGATAAGAAAGTTTTTGAATTTGTTCATTCTCATAATATTTTGTTTATAAATGCCGTAATAAAGAAGACATTACGTATTAGCAAATATAATAAAGTGTATCAGTTTAAAGGCCTTGAACGGCTATTTATTTGCGAATAATATCTCCTACATGGATAGTGCCTTCCTTGATTAACGCTGCGTTCATTCCGAAAATAATGTGATTACCTTGCTTCCTGGTTTTGGAAAGATATCGAATCGGTTCTTTAGAAGAGACGCCTGTATCTTGATGTATTCCTATGACCTGACATCGTTTACAGGGTTTGACCATTTGAAAATGCACATCGGAAATGCTGAATTCTTGAAGTTGATCTTCTGCAAATGCTTCACATCCATCAATGATGAGGTTTGCTCTAAACTGTCGGATATCGATTTGTTCGCCAATTTCTTGACTGATCTTCTCTACGGATGCTTTGGAAAGTACTAAAAAGGGATAGCCATCGGCATAGCTCATGGTGCTATTGTACGGTGCTACCTGTAATTGTTTAGTTCTGGGTTTTTCTGCGCTCATTTTCACCAGTCGAACCGGTTTGTTTAGGTAATTTGAAAACCATTGATTAATATGGTTGGGATATTGATAAGATTGAATCTGATCATCCCAAACGGTTACCGTAACGGGCTGTTCGCTAGTCAGAGTCCATGGTATTTCGATACCGTTCGTTTCGTTTTGTTTTTCATGAACGTAGATAGCCTTGTCGCGAATTTGAACGGCTAAGGTGGTTAGTACAGGCATGGTTCGTTGCGAAACGAAACGATTTTCTTGATCTATCAGAAGCCATCTTCGATCGTATTCCAAGCCGCTTTGAATAACTTTTGCCTCACTGAGCTGGATGCCGCCTAATGATTTGACTGGGTATACTACGATTTCAGACAGATGCATTTTATGAATTTAGTCGTTTCCAAAATTCCCAAATGGTGATTCCACCACAAACAGAAACATTGAGTGAGTGTTTCGTACCAAATTGAGGTATTTCGATGCAGTAATCACTTAAAGATATTGCTTTTTCACTGACTCCGTGCACTTCATTTCCGACGATCAAGCAGATTTCTTGTTTTTGGTGCATCGTCTCGAGATGAAAATCCTGCAGTTCGATGGATTTGTCCGTTTGTTCGATCGCCAGTATCGTATTGCTCTCTCGTAAGGATTCTAAGAGCTCTTCGATGTTTTCGTGATAAGACCAATCCATAGAATGTGTTGCACCAATGGCTGTTTTCGTAATTTCTTTATGCGGAGGTTTTGCCGTGATACCACACAGGTAAATATGCTTTAAAGCAAAGGCATCAGATGTTCGAAAAAGAGCGCCAACATTCAGTGCGGAGCGGATATCATCTAATACCAGATTAATCGCTGTTTTTTCTTGATTTTTGAAGGCCTCAACATCTAAGCGTTCTAGTTCTTCAAGACTCTTTTTTTTCGCTTCCATCAGCCTTCTCTTACCTGTTGAATAAGATCTTTTTTGACGGCTTTTCTGGTGGAAGCAGCTTTGATAAAATGTATGAATAAAGGATGCGGCTTTTCGACCGTACTTTTCAATTCTGGATGAAATTGAGTACCGATGAAAAACGGATGATTCGGTAATTCAATGATTTCAACGAGGTCGTATTTCGCATTCTTTCCGCTGAATTTCAAGCCCGCTTTTTCCAGTTTTTCTAGGAATACATTGTTCACCTCATATCGATGCCTATGACGTTCATCTATTTTCGTTTTCGAATAAATTTTATGAGCTAGTGAATTCTTTTGAATGTTGCAAGCATATGAACCGAGTCGCATGGTTCCACCTTTATTGGTGATTTCTTTTTGATCTTCCATTAAATCAATCACCTTGCTTTCCGAGTTCGATTTATATTCTGCTGACCAGGCATCGTCGATACCGGCCACATTCTGAGCGAATTCAACCACGGCGCATTGAAGTCCTAGGCAAATACCGAAGAAAGGGATATGGTTTTCTCGAATGTATTTGATGGCCTTGAGTTTTCCAAGTATGCCACGTTCACCAAATCCTGGAGCGATAAGAACCCCATCAAAATCTCTAAGAATTTCTTCGACTTTAGCAGCGTTGGTTTCTAATAATTCAGAGTGAATCGGCTTAACATTGACCTTGGTTTCGTTTTCGGCTCCTGCATGAATAAAGGCTTCGTAGATGGATTTATAAGCATCTGGAAGCTCATTATATTTTCCTACCAAGGCGATATTGACTTCATCTAGCGGATTTTTCAGCTTGCCAAGGAAGTTTTTCCACTGTTTTAAATCTGGTTCTATCTTATGCTCTAATTCTAGTTTATCTAGTACCGTAACATCCAATTTTTCTTTGAGCATTAATAATGGTACATCGTAGATCGTCGGTGCGTCAATCGCTTCAACTACTGAACTCATTTCTACATTGCAGAATAGCGCTAGTTTTTCTCTGATTTCCTTGGTGAGTGTATGTTCTGTTCGACAAACCAGGATGTCTGGTTGAATTCCTGTCTGAAGTAATTCTTTAACACTGTGCTGCGTAGGCTTGGTTTTTAGCTCTTTAGCCGCGCTTAAATAGGGTATTAATGTGAGGTGAATGACGACACAATTGGTGCGTCCTTTTTCTCGACGGATTTGTCGAATGGACTCCAAATAGGGGAGCGATTCAATATCTCCGGCCGTTCCACCTATTTCGGTAATAACAATGTCATGTTCTCCATTATCTCCCAACAAGTACATACGTCGCTTGATTTCGTCCGTAATGTGTGGAATGACTTGGACGGTTTTGCCTAAATATTCTCCTCTTCGTTCTTTTTCGATAACGGTTTGATAGATTCTACCTGTTGTAACATTATTCGCTTGTGAAGTAGGAGCATTGAGAAATCGTTCGTAGTGTCCTAAATCCAAATCGGTTTCTGCGCCATCATCGGTTACATAACATTCCCCATGTTCATAAGGGTTCAAGGTGCCAGGATCGACGTTGATATAAGGATCGAATTTTTGAATAGTTACACTGAAACCTCTTGCTTGGAGTAATTTTGCAAGAGATGCTGCTATAATTCCTTTTCCGAGAGAAGAAGTGACTCCACCCGTAACAAATATGTATTTAGCCATAATATTTTTTGTCGTTACGGGGTACAAAGGTAGTAAGAAAAGAAAGGTTTCGCCTAAGATAAGGACAAATTAATTCGATTCATTTCTAGACGGAAGTGCTAATGTTGGTGATTTTCAATTAGATAGAGCATTCGTAGATTTAAATTGTAAAAAAAAGTCATATTAGGCTTTGAAAATCTAAAATCTTATATAATTTTGCATCCGCAATCAGAAATGCATCCAATGTGAAATATACAATGGTATAAAATATATTGGAGGAGTGGCAGAGCTGGTTTAATGCACTGGTCTTGAAAACCAGCGTACGTTAACGCGTACCGGGGGTTCGAATCCCTCCTCCTCCGCAAAGCCTCTTTTTAAGAGGCTTTTTTTATGTCCTTAAAGTAGCTTTGAATTCTTTTGGCAAATTCAGGATCATTTTTGTATCTATCCAAAAGCGTATTATAATCTTCCCAATCCAGTATACTCTTTTTTAAGGCTTCCTTTATTTTATTGCTTTTGAGATCCTTTGTCTCTTGATTTAGCTGACGTAATTCTACTAAGAATTGATTTTCTTGATCTGATTTAACGTAGTCTGCTGCTAGATCTTGATCGACAAGTGTACGGTATCGATCTTTAGAAATATTGTACTTTTTCATCAATTCTAATTGTGCTTGCGCCGTCGAATTGATTAATGTAGATTGACTTAGATACAACTCAGCGAAGGCTTTTTCTTCTTTCGGAGCATATAATTTCTGTGCCGTCGTCGTATTCGTTATCCAAGCAAATATTAATAATATTATGAGATATCGCATCATGTTTCAAATTTTCATAAATATACATCTATATGAGTGATATGGAAGCTAAAGTGTGGCATCCGCCATTAAATAAATCGGATTTATTTGACTAAATGTCTTTTTATGTAATTCATGGACTTTCTATTCTTCGTATCTTTGACGAAGCGTATGAAAAGAATACATCACATTTATTTGCTCTTTCTTGTATTCATCGTAACTGGTGGGCAAATGTTGGGGCAAAAAAAATCTTCCCTTGAATATGGGATCGGATATTTTGGTAACACCTGGATCAATCCTGGACTGGAGTTCTCTATGGAATATCCTCTGATCAACACTAGAACTGGAAAATCTAAATATTCTGATTTAGGAGAATCGATGATCACGCTTCAAGGAAGTGCTGCGGCTTATTGGGATCCCTTTTCGCATGTTGGATTATTGAATTATTACCAATTGAATTTCAAACAGTATTTCGGAAAAAGGTTGGGGATTCAGATGGGATTTGGTTTCGTACTTCAATCCAACGTAACTGGAGATAATTATGTGGTTGATGAAGACTTTCAAATTGAGGAACAGGGATTCGTACGGAATAATTATGGAGGTATTCATATTTCGGGCGGATTTTTTGTAGATAATAAATACAATAACAGAGGCGTTTTGAATAAAATGAGTCTGTATGTTTTAGCTCCTCATAATGCGGGCATTTTGCCAGTATTTAGTTATCATTTCATTTATCTTATGAAGTAGTTTGATGCATAGATTATATATTTTACTATTACTTGTGGTAACTTTTTTTTCTTGCGAAAGGCAAGATGCGGAAGCCATGATTGATCTAATCAATGTGGTGCGTGATGATGCCACAATTCCCGCTTATATATACGGTAATACCGGAAGTAAAGTATTCTTAATTATATTACATGGAGGCCCGGGAGGAAGTGGATTAGAATATCGCGGTGGTGCTTTTACAGAAAGCATGGAACAAGATTATGCGGTTGTTTATACGGATCAACGTGGACAAGGTATGTCGCAAGGGAATTTAAATCCCGAAGATTTTACACCAGAGAATTTGGCTGCCGACGTTCATGCTTTAGCGCTGAGTCTACGATATAAGTATGGTGAAGATATTCGATTATTTCTATTTGGGCATAGTTGGGGAGGGACTTTAGGTTCTACCGTCATGGTCAACCCGGAATATGCGGTTCAATACAGAGGTTGGATAGAAGTGGCTGGTGCGCATGACATGCCCATGACATTCTTAGGTGGATTAACCAAAATGGATACGATTGCAGGAGAGCAAATTGCGGCAGGTAATAATGTATCTTATTGGGAAGGTATCCGAGAATCGGTTTCACAGATTGAACCTACTATTGAATCAAATGATCAAGGGATTCTCACTCAAAATATGTTGGCCTTTAAGGCAGAACAAAAGCTGACAGATCAAGGCGATATTAATGCGCCTTCGGTTGAGTATTTATTTGATGCCTTGAATAATATTTATTTCATAAATAATAACATCACTTCTTTTTTTAGTGGTAATTATACCAATGGTATTTTCTTTGAAAATGGCTTGACCAATTTTAGTGTGACGGATCAACTTAAAAATATCGAGACCCCAAGTCTTTTGTTGTGGGGGAAGTATGATATGGTTGTTTCTGATACCTTAGGGTATAGTGCATTGGAAGAGATCGGGGCAGAGGATAAGGCTTTACATATATTTGAAGAAAGTGGACATTCTCCTTTTGTGAACGAACCTGCTTTATTCACTGAAATTGTGATCGATTTTATTGAACGTTTAAAATAATTCCATGTCGTTTCCTATTGATCAAATCAGAGCTCGGACCCCGGGTTGTCATGATAAAATATTTGTTAATAGCGCCGGTGCTTCATTGGTGTCAAGTTCATTAATCGAAATATCCAAGAAATATTTGGATCAAGAAGCTGATATAGGAGGATATGATGTGATGGCGAATCATTATGATGCTTTTTCAGAGTTTTATAAGGAAGCGGCCAATTTGATTGGAGCCAAAGCGAGAAATATGGCTTTTGCGATCAGTGCGACAGATGCCTATTCCAAAGTGCTATATTCCTTTGACTGGAAACCGAGTGATGTCATATTAACCACTAAGGATGATTATGTTTCAAATATCATTTCCTTCATCCATATTCATCGAAGATACGGGACATCTATCGAGTTCGTAGATACTACCGAACAAGGAGACATAGACTATGATGACTTAAGAATCAAACTGGATCGTTTCCAACCGACACTGTTTGCTTTAACACATATTCCGACGAGTGCAGGAACTATCCATGATGCAGAAAGAGCCGGCGCTATCTGTGCAGAAAGTGATTGTTATTATCTGCTGGATGCATGCCAATCCATAGGTCAGATCGAGGTCAATGTGGAGAAGATTCAATGTGATTTCTTGACGGTTACGGGTCGGAAATTTCTTCGCGGTCCACGAGGAACTGGATTTCTATATGTATCTGATCAGATATTGGATCAAAATATGGGGCCCTTGTGTATCGATTTAGCTGGATCCGTTTGGAATGAGGAAACAAGTTTTGAGTTTGGCCCAGAAGCGAAAAGATTTGAATATTGGGAGAAAAACTATAGTAATTTTTTTGGCTTGACCCAAGCTATACGTGAAATTAATGAAATTGGAATCCGTGAAATTGAGCGATACAATACGACACTTAGTCAATATTACAGATCTGCTTTAACCGAAATTGAAGGGTTGAAAATATATGATCACGGTTCTCGAAAGGGAAATATCATTACTTGGAAAATTGCTGGATATTCTCAACAAGAAATTGCCGAGTATTTTTCAAAACATCGCGTATTTTATAGTTTTTCCAACAAATCCAGTGCCTTGTATGATATGAATCGCAAAGGCGAAGAGTGGGTCGTGCGATTTTCTCCTCATTACTTCAATACGATGGAAGAAGGGGATCGATTACAAGAAATAATAGCAGGGTTACCAAAGAAATAAGGCCACAATATTTAATGAGCTTTTCACAGGCAAAAATTGATGCATATACAACTAATTATAGTATTTTTCGTTTTTGAAAATTACTTGAAGTAAATGAATTACGATCGTATTGCAGAAACGCTGGATAAAGCGGCCCATCTTAAAGAATTAACACAACAAATTAGTAGCTACAGACCGCTTAATCTGGATGAAGCTTATGCTGTCCAAGCTATTTCAATTGGACGGCGATTGATTCGTGGTGAACAACTCGTTGGCTTGAAATTGGGCTTTACCAGTAAGGCTAAGATGGAACAAATGAGTGTTCATGATATGATATGGGGACGATTAACGGATCAAATGACCATTGCACATCAAGGTAACACCAAGATGGATGCGTACTTACATCCTCGTGCAGAACCAGAAATTGCCTTTCGAATTTCCAAAGATATTCCTGAAACGTTGAATTTGTCTAATATCAAGGAATATGTTGATGGAGTAGCCGTGGCGATTGAAATTATTGATTCGAGATATGAACATTTCAAATTTTCACTCGAAGATGTAATCGCAGATAATTGTTCTTCCTCTGGATATTGTATTGGAGAATGGAAGTCCGTCGGTACGCCTGTAGAGGATGTTGCTATTTCTCTATCGGTCAATGGGGCCGAAGTCAATGCTGGTAGAACCAGCGCTATCTTAGGTAATCCTTGGGAATCTATGGTGGCAGCCACTCGATTAGCACAAGAATATGGCGTTGAGTTGAAAGCGGGATATGTTATTTTAGCAGGTGCAGCTACAGCAGCCGTATATTTAGAGTCCGGTCAAGAAATCTCTGCACAGGCAGATGGTTTTGGTCAAGTTTCATTTCAGATGAATTAATATGAAGGTATTACGCAATTATATCAATGGACAATTTCAGGATGCTTCAAAAGGAGGTACGATCGAGCTCATTGATCCGAGCAAAAATATAGTCTATGGAACAGCACCCGATTCTGGAGAGGAAGACGTATTGAATGCGATCAATGCCGCTAAGAGCGCTTTCCCGATTTGGTCAAGTATGTCGATCGAAAAGCGAAATCATTATTTAAATAAGATTGCGGATCTCATTGACGAAAAGGCGGATATGTTGGCGAAAGCCGAATCTCTGGACAACGGTAAACCAATAAAATTAGCCGCACGTGTTGATATACCTAGAGCATCATCGAATATGCGTTTTTTTACCAATGCGATCTTACAATTTAATGGAGAAAATTACCTGATGGCCGATGGCAGTGTTAATTATACGGTTCGAGACCCACTTGGGGTAGTCAGTTGTATTTCTCCGTGGAATTTACCCTTGTATTTGTTTACTTGGAAGATCGCACCTGCTTTAGCAGCTGGTAACACGGTTGTGGCTAAGCCCTCTGAAGTGACCCCGCTCACCGCATTTTTATTTACAGAAATCTGTAAAGAAGCAGGTCTTCCAGACGGCGTCTTAAATGTGGTGCATGGATATGGTCATACCTTAGGAAATAGCCTAGTTAAACACGATACTATCAAGGCTATCTCGTTTACTGGAAGTACTCGAACAGGAGGGATTATAGCCCAATCTGCTGCAGCTCTATTTAAAAAGGTATCTCTTGAAATGGGTGGTAAAAATCCAAATATCATTTTTGCAGACTGTGACTACGATAAAATGTTGGCGACCACCTTACATTCTTCCTTTGCCAATCAAGGCGAAATTTGTCTTTGCGGTTCACGTATTTTGGTCGAAGAAAGTATTTATGATCAATTCTTGAATGATTTTGTCGCGAAGACAAAAGCCCTGAAAGTGGGGCCGCCTGATCTTTCAAGTTCTAAAATAGGTGCTATTGTCAGTGAAGATCATTACAATAAAATTCGTTCATATGTTCAGTTAGCCCAAGAAGAAGGAGGGCGTATTGAATGTGGTGGTACGAGACCTGATGATTTACCAGAAACGCATCAGCAAGGATTTTACTTGCTTCCAACAATTATTACTGGCCTTGATCAACAATGTAGAACCAATCAGGAGGAAATTTTTGGTCCTGTTGTGACGGTGGAGTCCTTCAAAACGGAGACGGAAGCTCTGGAAAAGGCCAATGCCACAAAATATGGACTATCAGCTAGTCTTTGGACATCAAACGTACATCGTGCCCATCGATTTTCGAGATCATTAGAAAGCGGGATTGTATGGGTAAATACTTGGTTGAAGCGCGATTTAAGGACACCTTTTGGCGGAGTGAAGCAAAGTGGAGTAGGGCGAGAAGGCGGATTTGATGCACTTCGATTTTTTACAGAAGTCAAGAATATTTGCATTCAAGTCAATACGGACGAAGCTCTTTAAAAATGAATTAATAAATAAAAGATTATAGATATGGCAACACTTTTTCCTGTTATCAATTTTAATAAGTGGATTGACGAAAATCGTCATTTATTGAAACCACCAGTAGGGAATAAAGCTATCTGGCAAGATGGTGATTTTATCGCCATGGTGGTTGGTGGCCCCAATTCGAGAAAAGATTATCATATCAATCAAACCCCAGAATTTTTCTATCAGGTTGAGGGGGATATGGTATTAAAAATAATTGTCGACGGTGAACCTCAAGATGTTCATATTAATGAAGGTGACATTTATTTACTACCTCCCAATATTCCTCATTCTCCTCGACGACCTGAAAATACAGTGGGGCTCGTCATTGAACAAAAAAGACCGGAAGGAATGATCGATGGACTGGTATGGCACTGTGAAAATTGTGGTACTAAATTGTATCAGGATAGTTTTTCCATGGTCAATATAGAAGAAGATTTGAAAATCGCCTTCGAAGCATTTTTCAAGGATAAAGAAAAAACGACCTGCTCGAATTGTGGAACTATTATGGAACGACCTAAATAATAGCCATTGAATAAAGTCAAAATTGACGGACATGGCCATTTAGTGCCACACCCTCAGGAAATTCCTCAGTTTATGAAGGATCATAAGGTTTTCTGGGTGGATGATAATATGGAGTTTATGTATCAAGGTGACTGGCGTCGTCCGGTTACTCATGGTAGTTTCTTTCTTGAAGAAAAATTGCTCTGGTTAGCGAGTAACGATATTTCGCACGAGGTCATTTTGAATTTGTCCCAACTCTATTGTAATGGTATGGAACGTCAATTATGTTCAGATGTCATTCGATTTCAGAACGATTTTAACGCCTCCACTCAGCATAAACATCCGGATAAGTTTACTTGTGGATTTGTAGTGCAGCCAAGATATATGGATGATGCTATTCGAGAAATTGATCGTTGTGTCAACGAATTAGGTCTGTCATTGCTTTGCTTACCGACGCATTATTTGGATGCTCAAGATCAATGGAAGAGTATTGGTGATCCGGCTTTGGAACCCATGTTCGAGTATATTAATCAATTGGGGCTAGCTCTAGAAATTCATCCTTACGATGGTAATAAATTTATTCATCTCGAGAATCAGCTATGGCGCTTTCATTTGGTGTGGATGTGCGCACAAACAGCAGATGCGTATCATTTTTTCTGTGCACATGATTTTCCCGACAAATTTCCAAATATTCGTACCTGCTTTGCGCATGGAAATCAATTCGGACAGATGAATATTGGCCGACGTAAGCAAGGTTTTTATGGAAGACCGGATTTATTTGAAGGTACGATAGCGCCGGAAAAAAATATTCAATCCTCCAATGTTTATTTTGATACCTTAGTCCATGATGTCTATTCATTCCGATTGTTGGTAGATCGTCAAACGAGTAATCAAGTTATTGCAGGCATTGATGATCCATATCCATTGGGAGAGATGGAGTTGGATCACGGATCTTATCCAGGTCGAGTAATTGACGAAGCAAAGGCACTTGGATTTATTAACGAGATCGAATACGAGCATATATGGCATGACAATGTTTTAAATTGGCTTGGAGGAGATAATAAGCAGGCCATTTATGACCGCTTGCAAATTAAAGAATAATCATTTTTAAAGGAATAATTAGTGAGTAATTTTGTTTTTGAGGAAGGTAGGGCTTACGCCCAAAGTCTGGATCAGTCAGATCCCATGAGATCATTCCGTGATGCCTTTCATCACCCAGTTCAAGCAAACGGTGAAACTTTTATATACCTCTGTGGTAATTCACTCGGTTTACAACCAAAAGGAGTGCGAGGGAAGATAGATCAAGAATTAAACGATTGGTCCACGCTGGGTGTCGAAGGTCATTTTCATGCGAAGAATCCATGGATGCCATATCACGAATTTCTGACTGAAGCGATGTCCAAAATTGTGGGTGCAAAGCCCTCTGAAGTGGTGGTGATGAATACGCTTTCGGTCAATTTACATTTGATGATGGTTTCGTTTTATCGACCGACTAGTACACGAAATAAAATTATCATCGAATACGATGCGTTTCCATCCGATCGCTATGCAGTAGAATCTCAAATCAGACATCACGGATATGATCCTGCTGAATGTTTGATAGAATTGAAAGCAAGAGAAGGAGAAGTTTGCCTTCGAGATCAGGATATATTAGATGTCATCGAAAATTTGGGAGATTCCCTTGCCTTAGTCATGTTAGGTAATACGAATTATTATACGGGACAATTTTTTGACATGGCCGGTATAACCAAGGCTGCACATCAAGTAGGTGCCATGGCGGGCTTTGATTGTGCACATGGTGCGGGAAATGTGAATCTGGACTTACATAATAGTGGGGCTGATTTTGCTGTCTGGTGTAGCTATAAATATTTAAATAGCGGGCCTGGTTCATTGGGGGGATGTTTTGTACATGAACGACATGCCGATAATGCTGCGTTAAATCGATTTGCTGGTTGGTGGGGACATAATAAGGAAACGCGATTTGGAATGCGCGATCCATTTGATCCTATATCCGGTGCAGAAGGTTGGCAGTTGAGTAATCCTCCTATCCTAAGTATGGCCGCTATCAAGGCTTCGTTGGACGTATTCGAAGAGGCTGGCATGGAAAACCTTTGGGCGAAAGCCCGAAAAATAACGGCATACATGGAATATTTAATACTTGGCTTGAACAAACAGGATATTCAAATTATTACACCAAAGGAAATGTCTCGACGAGGAAGTCAACTCTCGATTCAAGTGAAAAATGCCGATAGAAATGTCTTTGATCGTATCACGAAAAGAGGGGTGATCGCTGACTGGAGAGAACCAGATGTGATCCGAGTCTCGCCGGTGCCGCTATATGTATCCTATGAGGATGTCTATAATTTTGTTGAAATACTAAAAACAGAAATTGCATGATAGAATTAACGCAACGAATCGCTATTGTTGGAGCAGGACTATGTGGTAGTTTGTTGGCAATCAATCTGGCTCAGCGTGGCTTTAATATCAACTTGTTTGAGAAAAGGACCGACTTGAGAAAGGATACGATTGAAGGCGGAAGATCAATCAATTTAGCGCTTTCTAATCGAGGACTGAAGGCTCTGGCTATGGTTGGTTTGGAAGCCGAGGCTCGAAAATTGTGTATTCCTATGGAGGGTAGAATGATTCATGATACCAGTGGGCAAAAACGATTTTCACAGTATAGTGGTCGTGAAAATGAATATATAAATTCCATTTCTCGAACTGGATTGAATGCATTATTGCTGGACAAGTTGGAGGAATATAGCAATGTAAATGTGTTTTTCGAAGCAGCTATAGATACGGTAGACGTCGTGAATAGCATCATTAAATATGACTATTTAGACCAGCGCTTGGAAGAATCCTTTGATGTGGTTTTTGGCACGGATGGTGCGGGTTCTCGCGTTCGAAAGAGTATTTATACAGAACTAGGAGATGAGGCGGAGTACAGCAGTGAATTCTTAGAATATGGTTATAAAGAATTAGAAATCCCGGCCTCTGTTGATGGCGGATTTCAAATTGAGAATAATGCCTTGCATATTTGGCCAAGAGGTCATTTTATGATCATCGCATTGCCAAATTTGGACGGTAGCTTTACGGTGACCATGTTTAATCCATACGAGGGATCGGTAGGATTTAATTCCTTGAAAGAAGATCCAGAGATTATGGCCTATTTTCAAGAATATTTTCCAGATTTAGTTGATTTATTGCCGGCATTACAAGATGATTTTGACGATCATCCCGTGGGCCGCTTGGGAACAATCAAATGTGCTCCTTGGCACTTTAATCAGACCTGTATTATGGGAGATGCCTGTCACGCGATCGTACCGTTTTATGGTCAAGGCATGAACGCCTCTTTTGAGGATGTCTATGTTTTTGATCAATTATTGACCGACCATATGAACAAAAGTTGGCCTGAATTATTTGAACGATTTCAGATAGAGCGGAAACCTGATACGGACGCCATTGCAGACTTAGCACTGGATAATTTTCAAGAAATGCAAGATAAGGTGGATGATCCTGAATTTATTAAAAAACGCAAATTAGAAATGTTACTGGAAAAACGATTTCCAGCATACTATTCGAAATACAGTTTGGTGACTTTTAAGGATGAGTTATCCTACGAACAAGCCATGACGCAAGGACGAGCTCAGGATGCTTATTTGTTGGGCTTGTGTTCGCAAGAATCTTTTCAACAGCCAGAAACAGATAAAGAATTGGAAGCTATTTTAAATGACATGAGTAAAGCGCTGAAAATATGAACAAGAATAAAGTACTAGAGCATCGGGCAAGACCGCTAGGAAATTACCCACATGTGAAGCGTGTAGGTGATTTCATTTATGTTAGTGGTACTAGTAGCAGAAGAGCCGATAACACCATTGAAGGGCATTCTGTTGACTCCGATGGCAATAACGTTTTGGACATTCGAATCCAAACCAAGGCGGTCCTAGAAAATATTGGTGTTTTGTTAAAAAGTATGGGTGCTGATTTATCGGACATCATAGATATCAGCTCATTTTTGGTGGATATGAAGGATTTTAAGGGTTACAATGAGGTCTACGGTAGTTATTTTAATCATGAGACTGGACCTACTCGAACGACCGTTGCCGTTCATCAATTACCGCATCCCTTATTATTAATAGAAATTAAGGCGGTCGCGTATATCGGAAAATAGACAGCATTTTGACCAACCATTGGAGGTATGTTCTCGTCTACAAGAATAAACCAATGGATGTATGAGGAGCCTTCTATTTATTTTATTGTTTTCTTTTATAAGTACTATTCATAGTGCTCAGACCTTTGAGTTGGTCGAGGTAGGGGCTTTCGCCCAAAATAATTACAATAGTAATTCTACAAGCTGGGTTGATTTTGATAATGATGGAGATCTTGATCTATTTGTGACCAATGGTGAACTTGGACAACCCAATGAATTTTATGAAAATTTGGGGGGAGGTCAATTCAAAAGCATTGAAAATGAAATTACAGCTATGGATAGTTATTCGTTCAGTGCAGTTTGGGGCGATTATGACAATGATCGGGATTTAGATTTGTTGATTTCTAATGCGAATTATAAGGAAAGTTACGGCGCAAGAAATTACTTGTTTGAAAATCAAGGAGACGGAAGTTTCGTCAGTATTACAGACATCAAGCCTATTGAAGATTTTGATCCGACCTATGTTTCGACTTGGGTAGATTATAATAATGATGGTTGGTTGGATATATTTTCGGTGAATGCCTATGGATGGAAAGATGCGCTGTACAAAAATAATGGTGATAAAACATTTACAAAGATAGAAGGGAATGATATGGTTGAGCGAGCTTCTCATCATATCAGCTGTGCATGGAGCGATTATGATAACGATGGAGATCAGGATGTTTTAATCATCAATGCCGATTCATTTGATGGTCTCAAATTATACAGAAATGATGGAGAAGATCAGTTTACTGCGGTTGATAATAACTTGACCTTGGAAAAATTTGAGGCGCCGCGAAGTGCCAGCTGGGGAGACTACAACAATGATGGTTGGATGGATGTCGTCGTGGTTGATCGAGAGGACGATGATGTGGTATTTAAAAATGTCAATGGCAGTTTTAGTAAACTAAGTACGTCGGAAATCCAAGTGTCCGATGCTTTTTCAGGTAATGGAAGTCAATGGGGAGATTTTGACAATGACGGAGACTTAGATTTAGTATTGTCGCATCATTTCGATGAAAAATCAGAGTTTCATCGTAACAATGGAAACGGTACGTTTACGAAAATTGAAACAGAATGGAATAATGCTGGAGACGGTTTTGCTTGGTCCATTTCCGGTGTGGATGTCAATCAAGATGGCCGGTTGGATATTTTTCAATCCAATCGATTTAGCGGCGCGGGCACAGGGTCTGCAGGATATAAGAATTTTTTATTTCTGAATGATTCTGAAATTTGCAATAGCAGTTTGTTGGTTTCACTAGCAGGTATCGAATCGAATACTTACGGATTAGGTGCTAAAATCATTGTTCGTGGACAAGATGCTGATGAAAATCCTATTTACATCAAACGAGAAATGCGCTGTCTTTCAGGAGGTGGTTATTCTACGCAAAATGGATTAATCGCCCATTTTGGAATGAACAATATAGAGATTCTAGAATCTATAGAGGTACAATGGCCTTCTGGGAAAGTTTTAGAATATTCAGATTTTGAAGACAATCATCATCTACGACTTTGGGAAGATGGACAGATAGAGTATTTGGGGTCACTTAATCAATTGGCGATCAACGAATTTCGATCAGATCAATGTCCATATGAAGTCAACCGTCTAGAGGCAACTCATAATATAGGAGATGTTCAATGGTATTTAAATGGCGATAACTATTCCAATGAAACCATGATCGATGTTCCTGAAGTACCAGAAATACAGCAATATATAGCCGAAGACATGTGTGAAAATCGAGATACCGTGGATATCGTTCGATCGAGCCTTCAATCAACGATGTTTCCAAATCCTGCAGTGGATGATGTTCGTTTCATATTTTCTGGACAATCCATCGATTCTAAAGCCTCCATCCGATTGTTTGATATTTCTGGAAAATTCATTCAGGAAAACCATTTTGACTTGCAACAGGGATCAGGAATTTATAAACTAAGTACGAAGCATTTACCGGCAGGAGCCTATGCCGTTGAAATTAGCTCTTCCTGTTGGTCTGAAACCAAGAAGTTGGTGAAAATTAGGTTGTAATGTCTTTTTAAGTTGTATAAGTTGTTGACAATTAGATTGATAGGTATTAATACCTGTTTTTAGTAGGAATATTCTCAAATGTTCGATAGGGAACTGAATAGCCTATATCTTTATAGGTATACAATTATTTGACCCTATTAAACAACAAGTTATGCGAACGAAAACAATTCCAATTTTTCTTCTGGCATTCCTGTTTTTACATTCATCTTGTGAAGAAGCTATGCAAGATGCTGGTGGAAATTCTAGCACTGCAACACTGAAAGCATTCAATACTCCAGCCTTTATAGGCAAAAAGGATGTTGCTTCTTTATCAAAGACCGAGCAACGCTCATTTTTTGAGGCTTGGAATGATTATGTAAATGGATGGACAGAAAATGCAATCAATGTAGGATTGCAACCAGAAAATACTAATTCCTTACCTGGACCTTATTATTTCAATCCTTTGAAAGAGAATCCAGATTCTCCAAGTATCACGGTTCCGGTCCGTTGGAACGCATTTCCTTATCGCGTTCGATTTTATTATGCTGATCAAGTGGCGGAGAAATTTAAAAATGATAGTATTCAAATTGGTGGGGTACAATATCCAATGAGCACCTATGCACTTTATGAATTAGCCGACCTGGGACCAGATGGTTTTAAAGATAAGTATCCGAATTTTAATCAAAACGTTGTACCGAAAGATTTATGTGGAAATACCAAGTTTGGAAATCAAGCATTTACTCCTATTGGACCACGAGGCTGGTTGGATGAGTACAACGAATTCTCTGTAAGACGTGATGAAACTGGTGAAATAACCTCTGCGATGTTTACGAGTGAAAACCCAGAGTATTATTGGACGCTCTGGTCGGTTTCACCGGAATCTGTATTGGAGATTTATCGAAAAACGCTAGGGAATCCAAATATTCCAATGGATGATTTAATATTAACGGTTGATGGAGAAAAAGTTAGGACTCCGACGGGTTATGCTTATAATCCAATTAACAAGTGGAATAGTGGAACGAGTATGGATGAAAATGGTGGAGGTGCTATTCATTTAACGAGTTCTCCGAATGAGTTAAGTGCAGAGATTATATTGGCAGCTGGAGCTTGTATTCCAAGACCAACAGAAGGCGTGCATTTTAGAAATAATGTTTCTAATGATTTGATCTGTTGTGCGAGTTATGGACGTCGCTTTAGAAATAGTGACCCGCATATTGGGCAATCAGTCAATCAAGCGATTGCGAACCGAGATTTAAAACTAGCAGGAACCTTATTAAATCCAGTTGGTCTTTATATGCAACTACCCAATTTTGATCTTTTTTCATTACCGGCAGACTTGGAGGAAAAAGGATATAGTTTTGAGGACTGTTGGCATATATTAAGAGGGGAGGCGAGTAGCGATTATTATCCGAACAGTACCATATTACGGGCAGAATTTAGGATTCCGCCGGAGTGGAATATAAAGGCAAGTGATATCACGGTTGCAGGTAATCCATTGCTGTTTGCATCTCAGATTTCTGAAACGGCAGAAGTTCAATTGGTTGCCGTTTCAAAAACGATGCCGCAAGCGGCTCCTATTCAATCTTGTGTGCAAGAACGGGAAACCGTGTTGCCATCGGTTTCTTTGGCTATGTACAAGCCTACATTTGATGGATTTGTTGCGAGTGGAGTAGATACATTGAGTAATTTTAGTTCTAATCCCGTTAGTTTGGCAGCCAATAGTTCTCAAGATCAGGTTTATATTATTCTAGGTGGATTTGATCAATCCGCTACCGATTTCGATATTGATTTTTTGAGTACTTCTACCAATGAGTCCGTTGATATGGAATTTCAAATACAAGAAGTAACTCCGAAAAATTTTGAAGGGTCTCCTTCTTTATTCCTTCTTGGAACGATGCAAGCAGGCGAAGTGCCTGAAGGTGGAGTTTCCATACAAGTGACAAATGCTCAGGATACGAGCCAAGTTTCTGCGATCACACCTGCCTATTTTCGTGTGAAGTAATTATTGTCCATCCTTAAAAGAAAATCTAATGAAATCTACCATATTTATTATATTATTTGCACTGGGATCTCTCTTTATCATATTCTCTAGTGCCACTTCCAAGTCAGATCAAAATGCTGATTTAACCATCGTTTGTTCAGACTTTTCTATATCCTCGACTGTCCCCACGGATGCACTCATATTAAATCAATATTGCGCCAATGCTTTCGCTTGGGAAGCATTTTTAGCCTTGAATTGGCCCGCTAAAAAGAATGGAAGCGGTGGTTATGTAGATGGTGTTCCAGCGGATGTTCCATTTTCAGAAGTGGGAGAACCTGGGGATTTAAGTCCGACGGTTTGGGAAACCTATGCAGATGCGAATGCTGTATTTACTAATACTGCTCCACCAAAGTGGGAAGAAAATCAAATTGTCCCATTGGGACCGGGAGAAGATTGTTCCGAGTCTAAAATTATGCGCTTTTTTAATAAGCAAACATCTCCTCAGGAGGAGGACATTCAAGATTTATTTCAAGCTACTGGAGAGGAATGGCTGATTGCTCAAAATTCTGGTTTGGTTTGGTATGAGGTTTTAGTAAATAAAAAAGAATTTGAATTTATTTATAACAAGAAGTTGTATGATCAAGACAGTCTTTGGGCATATGGTGAACGAGAAGGAGCCATTTGGTTACCGGAGGGAGCTATGGAATTAAAGGCATCTTGGTTGCAATTTTCGGATGAAGCCTATGAAAATAATGAGAATAATATTCAGGAGCGGTATAAAATCGTACGAGCTTGTGTGCCAAGATCTGTTGCTTTTGATGAAAAAGGCAATTTGATACTCGAAGATTATCAACCGACCTATATTGGTTTGGTCGGATTGCATATAATTACGAAAACACCTACTGCACCTCAGTTGATTTGGGCTACTTTTGAACAGGTGGATAATGTACCAACTGAAGGAACGGATGAAATGAGTAATAATTACACCTTCTACAATGCCTCCTGTTCTGAGAGGTGTGAAGTCAATACTCCTTTTCCTGTCGTAAAAGGTGAACCTGTCGATACTTCGATTCCTAATCAAACTACTCGGTTAAAAATGAATAGTATTGGGTCAGATGCCGTTGAAATGAATAAGGTAGCTAAAAAACTTATCACGGAACAGAATCCCAACTCCGTTTGGCAACATTATCAATTAATAAATGCTCAGTGGCCGAATACGGCCTTGTCTGACGTGATGAATGGAACGGGTAATTCTTTAGAAAATGGAGGGGCATATCCAACGGTTCAAGTCATGGGCAATCCTGTATCTGAGACCTATATTCAGGAAATCAGTTGTATTGAGTGCCATGATGGATCAACGATCAGTAGAGGTGGAAAAACTTTGACCACTGGATATAGTTTCGTTTTCTTGAAAGCTCAAAAACAAACCAATTAAGACATATATGTTCATTTATTCTTAATGAATGTAAGGAATGATTTATAGCCAATCGTAGCGCTTATAAATCATTCCTTTTTTTATACTTGTTAATAGCAGAATCTAAACCCTTAAGAGCTTGTTAATTTCCTATTAAAACTCCTGAAAAAGGTTCCGATTTATTCAAATTAGAGTTTTTGAAACTCTGTAAAAGTCCGTATATGCTAGTTTTACTTTTATTATGAAACACTACGATGTGTCCAGCATTGTAGTATTTATTAAAACAAATTAAATCATGTTAAAAATGAAAGTAAAAAGAAATGTAATGAGTTTCAGTTTGGTCATGTTATTCGGATGCTTACTGATAAGTTGTACCAAACCAAGATATCATTCGAGCACATTAAAGGACGAATTGAATAATGCCACATTTGTGGAAATTATTGAAGAAAATCTTACAAAATTACCAGCAGGTGCTCAGGTTGCTATTGGAATCATTGATCAAGAAGATACCGAATTTATCGGCGTTATGAATGATCAAGAAACCCTAAGAAGTATTGAAAATGAGGAACGTATTTTCGAAATTGGTTCTATTACGAAAATTTTCACGAGTATTTGTTTGTCTGATTTGGTTTTGTCCAATGAAGCGAGTCTAGAGGAAACCATCCAAGATCAATTCGATTTTTCCCTTCATGAAGGGCATGATATCACCCTGAAACAATTGGCAAATCATACTTCAGGTATGCCTAGGCTTCCTTCGAATTTAATTTCATGGAATGATTTTGATGATCAAGATCCTTATGCGTCTTATGACTTTGATAAATTTAAAGGCTATTTGGAAAACAAACTTAAACTTAAGTCGGAGAGTGGTACGGAATATTTATATTCCAATTTAGCTACTGGAATGCTTGGATATATATTAGCGCAAAAACGCAATAGCACATATGAGGAATTACTGCAAGAAAGTGTTTTTAAACCTCTAAATATGGATCAATCCACCACTTTATTGGATAAAGTGGATATGGAGAAACTCGTTGAACCAAGAAATAAAAAAGGAAAAATTGTGTCGCATTGGAATTTTTCTGAAATTACAACAGGAGCCGGTTCGATTAAATCCTCCGTATATGATATGGAGAAGTTCATAAGAGCGCACTTTAAGGATGATGCCCTTTATGATTTACCGCAGGAGGAAACCTTTGTGAGTGAAGATGAATTTTCTATTGGTCTCGGCTGGTTTATTACAGAAAGAGGTGATTTACGTATTCTTTCACATGACGGAGGAACGGGAGGATTTTCATCCATGTTGATGATTGATAAAAAAAGTGAGACCGCAGTTATTGTATTATCCAATGTCCAAGATTTTGGAAAGTATACAACGGCATTATGTAATGAGCTCTTTCTAACTATTTCCGAATAATAATTCGTAGAATCTACATATTGATCTAATAGAAAATACTTTGGCGATGCTTATGAAAAAGCAGTATTTTCTAATTTTAGAGCATGAATGAAATTATTCAAATTTCGAGTCAATTTATTGATTCGAACATAGATTATTCATCATTGATAGATGCCTTGAGGGAAGGATTTTCCAATAAGAATATCATTGTTCCTTTAAGGCATCATCATGATTTTCCCAATCCAACAGTGAACCATGATTCCACACTGTTACTAATGCCTGCGTGGAATCCTGGAAAAACGGCAGGAGTAAAAATTGTAAGCGTTAGTCCGGATAATGCTCAATTTAAATTGCCTTCTATTCAAGGTAGTTATCTGTATTTAGATGCTACCACAGGCGTATTAAAAGCCATTTTAGATGGGAAATCTATGACGGCAAAACGCACAGCTGCCGCCTCTGCACTGGCATCTTCATATTTATCAAAAATTGATTCCTCCTCATTATTAATGATTGGAACCGGAACGTTATCTATCCCTCTTATACGGGCTCATATGGCCGTCCGTCCTATCGAACAGGTTTACATCTGGGGGAGAAATAAGGAAAAAGCACTTCACGTCAAAGGTCAATTGAAAGATTTAAGCATTCAAGTCGAGACCGTGGATCGAATCGAAGATGCAATCCGATCTGTTGATATTGTTTCTTGCGCAACCCTATCAAAGGAGCCATTAGTTTTTGGGCGCTTTTTGCAAAATGGACAACATGTAGATTTGGTAGGTGCATATAAAAAAGATATGCGGGAAGCGGACGATACTGCTATACAAAGAAGTTCCATTTATGTAGACACTTATGAAGGAGGTCTGAAGGAAAGCGGTGATATTGTCATTCCTTTAAATCGTGGTATTATAAGCAAAGAATCTATTCAAGCAGATTTGTTCGATTTATGTGCTGGTTTGAAAGAAGGTAGGAAATCTGCGGACGAGATCACTTTGTTTAAATCGGTAGGTCATGCCTTAGAGGATTTAATTGCTGCCGATTATTTTTATAATAAATTTATCAATGAGTAACACTTTTCAAAATATAAGCTCCCTTTCCAAATTTACTCCTCCAAATGATTTCTTGCAAATCAAAACAATTGATATGCATACGGGAGGAGAGCCTCTTCGTGTGATTTTGGATGGTTTTCCAACATTAAAAGGTAATTCTGTACTAGAATATCGGAGATATTGTCAGGAAAATTATGATCATCTGCGAACTTCTTTAATGTTTGAGCCAAGAGGTCATGCGGATATGTATGGCTGTATTTTAGTCCCACCTAATGATGACGAAGCTGATTTTGGAATTCTATTCTTGCACAATGAAGGGTATTCTACCATGTGCGGTCATGCTATCATTGCCATTTCAACCTTAGCTGTTCAAATGCAATGGTTGGATGTACAAGAAGGCGAAAATATCTTGAAAATTGATGCTCCTTGCGGAAGGATTACTTCCTATGTCTATGTCCTAGAAAATCAAGTGCAGCATGTGCGATTTCATTGTGTTCCAAGTTTCGTAGTCGCCTTGGATTTAGAGGTGCAAGTAGAGGGTGTTGGAAAAGTAGTGTACGATTTGGCCTACGGAGGTGCCTTTTATGCCTATGTTGACATGCACAAAAATCAATTTGATTTTGATTTAAGTCCAAATTCGTACCAGGCATTAATTGCAACAGGAATGGATATCAAGCGAGCCGTTATGCGTTCGGATGAAAAAGTCGTACATCCTTTTGAAATGGATCTTAGCTTTTTGTACGGAACCATTTTTATTGATAATACTTCTCAGCCAAGTGGAGCGGACAGTCGTAACGTTTGTGTTTTTGCGGAGGGAGAAGTCGATCGATGCCCAACGGGTTCTGGCGTATCTGGTCGAATGGCTATTCATCATGCAAGAAAGGAGATGGTCATTGGAACCGAGAAGAAAATCGAAAGTATAACCGGATCTATGTTTTCGGGGACGATCGTTGAAGAACTGGAATATGGCCCCTATAAGGCCGTTATTCCACAGGTAGAAGGGCAAGCTTATATTACTGGTGTTCAACATTTTTTAATGGACCCAAGAGACCCCATGAAAGATGGATTTATATTGAGATAGAAGAAGGGGGAGGATTATTTATAGAAAAAAAGAAAGAGCTCTGAATGAACATTCAGAGCTCTCTGTAATTATGACAAACAAATTAAATTTCGTATTTATAAAATAATCAAGTTCTAGATTACTTACTTTCGTTCTATTTCCGTGATTATGACGCCAAATTAGTAAAATTTTAGATAAAAACAATTGTTGAATCCAATCAAAGTCTTTAAGTTATTGTCTAAACGACATAAACGGCTTGATAATAAGGAGTTTAGCTACTATTGCGAAATTTGTAAATTATTGGAATTTGTTGCTTTGAATCGTAGTTAGAACTCAAATATCAAATTTACAGATATACTGTGATATGTGTTCAATTTATCTACCTTTGTCTGTTCAAATTAGCTTTTAATAAATGGAATTTTTGAGTAAAATTGGAGCAGTTGTACAACGAATTCTCAAGGAAGAATTTCAACTGGAGGTGGATTCTAAATCTTTATTATTTAATGAGACAAGAAAAGAGTTTGACGGTGATTATACCTTAGTATTGTTTCCATTTTTGAAAACGACCAGGAAAAACCCACAAGAACTTGGGAAACTGATCGGAGATACTGTTGTACAAGAAATTGAATTTGTTCAATCTTACAATATCATTAAAGGTTTTCTAAACTTTGAATTTCACGTTTCTTTTTGGCTTGACATTTTGAAACAATTGGATGATAATGGTTCATTTAGCCTGCCTAACAACGGTAATAAGGTTTTGGTGGAGTTCTCGTCCCCGAATACGAATAAACCGCTTCATCTAGGACATGTTCGTAATATTCTTCTTGGATGGGCTTGTTCTAATATATTATCCGCTGCGGGATATGAGGTGGTTAAAACACAGATTATCAATGATCGAGGAATTGCCATTTGCAAAAGTATGTTGGCTTGGCAGAAATTTGGTGCGGGAGCAACACCCCAATCTGAAGCCATGAAAGCGGACCATTTTGTGGGGCATTACTATGTATTATTTGAAAAGAAATTTAAAGAAGAATATTCGAATTGGCAATCATCGGAAGAAGGGGGGACGGTTTATCAGAATTTGAGAAAAGAGGATCAATCTGAAGAGGCCTTTTTTAAGTCTTATAAAAACAAGTATTTTAATGATTATTCGGCCCTCGGAGCTGAAGCCAAATCCATGCTTCTAAAATGGGAGCAAAACGATGTAGATGTTCGTGCACTGTGGAGCAAAATGAATAACTGGGTTTATCAAGGATTCGAAGAAACCTATAAAAATTTAGGAGTTACTTTTGATTCCATATACTATGAAAGCGATACCTATACATTGGGTAAAGATATTATTCAAGAAGGGCTTTCGAATGGTGTTTTTTATAAAAAAGAGGACGGAAGTGTTTGGATCGATTTAGAGGATGTTGGAATGGATCATAAATTGGTCCTGAGAAGCGATGGTACTTCGGTGTATATGACACAAGACATCGGTACGGCTAGAAAAAGATATGAAGATACACAAGCCAATGGCATGGTATATACAGTTGCGGATGAACAAGACTATCATTTTAAAGCGCTCTTCGAGACATTGAAAAAGTTAGAAGAACCTTATTGTGAAGGTTTGCATCATTTGTCCTATGGTATGGTTGATTTGCCGACAGGTAAAATGAAATCCCGAGAAGGTACAGTTGTAGATGCAGATGACCTTTTAAAGGAAGTAATTCAAGAAGCTAAAAACAATGCTGTAGAACGAGGGGAGATTGAATCTATTTCGGAAGATGAGCGTCAAAAGATCTATCAGTTAATTGGAAAAGCTGCACTAAACTTTTTTATTCTGAAGGTGAATCCTAAAAAAAGAATGGTATTTAATCCAGCAGAATCTGTTGACATGCAAGGTACTACGGGACCATATGTACAGAATGCTTATGTGCGTATACAATCGATTAAAAGAAAGGCCGGTGAGATGGACTTGTCGAAACGTATGGAATATTCAGATCCAGAACCTATCGAATTGGATATTATTAAAAAACTTAATGGATTTTTGTCAACTCTTCAAATAGCCGCAGATCAATATGATCCTTCCATAATGGCATCGTATTGCTATGAATTGGCGAAATTGTATCATAAATTTTACAGTGATATCCGTATTTTAGGAGCAACGGAAGAATCTGCTAAAGCATTTAGAATTGCCTTGGGGAATTCGGTAGCGAGAACATTGCAAGAGGGATTTCGGTTAATTGGTATTGAGATGCCGAATAGAATGTAGATTAATTTTTTTGAAGAAATCAAATCAAAAATGAGCGAAGAAAGAGAATCTTTGAATTTCATAGAACAAATCATAGAGGATGATTTAAAGTCTGGAAAACACGTGGAAATCCATACACGGTTTCCTCCTGAACCAAATGGTTACCTGCATATAGGCCATACAAAAGCTATTTGGATCAATTTTAACATTGCTCAAAAATACGGTGGAAAAACAAATCTAAGATTTGATGATACCAACCCAACGACGGAAAAATCCATTTATGTGGAAAATATTCAGAAAGATATTAAGTGGTTGGGATATGATTGGGAAGATCGAATGTATTATACTTCGAATTACTTCGAACAGCTATATAATTTTGCAGAGCAGCTTATTATAAAAGGCTACGCCTATGTAGACGATCAGTCTTCGGAGTTGATTGCAGAACAAAAAGGAACGCCCACCCAAAAAGGGACCGATAGTCCATTCCGAAATCGATCTGTGGAAGAAAATTTGGATCTTTTTAGACGGATGAAAGCGGGGGAGTTTAAAGATGGAGAAAAGGTATTGCGGGCTAAAATTGATATGGGGCATACGAATATGCTGATGCGAGATCCATTAATTTATCGTATAAAGCATCAAACACATCAT
This sequence comes from Saprospiraceae bacterium, assembly GCA_020628475.1. Lineage (GTDB taxonomy): Bacteria > Bacteroidota > Bacteroidia > Chitinophagales > Saprospiraceae > JAHDFB01. Next base: position 131,304 of record JAHDFB010000001.1, read on the forward strand.
AATACAGGAGATGAGTGGTGTATTTACCCGATGTATGATTTTGCGCATGGTCAATCTGATTCTATTGAAAATATTACACATTCCCTTTGTTCATTAGAGTTTATTCACCACAGACCTTTATATAATTGGTTTATTGAGAAATTAGGAATTTATCCCTCGAGACAAATTGAATTTGCCAGGATGAATGTTTCTTATATGATTACCAGTAAGAGGAAATTAAAAAAACTAGTAGATAATGGAATCGTTACCGGTTGGGATGATCCAAGAATGCCAACAGTAGCTGGAATGCGAAGACGCGGTTATCCAGCATCTGCACTTAGGCTATTTTGTGAGAAAACAGGTGCTGCCAAAAGAAATAATTTGCAAGAAATTGCTTTGCTAGAGTCTTGTGTGAAGGAAGAACTTAATAAAACGGCTCATCGTGTCATGGTGGTTAATGATCCTCTAAAACTTACGATCAGTAATTATCCAGAAAACGAATCGGAGGAATTAACGGCCATCAATAATCCAGAGAATCTGGAAGATGGAACGCGATCTATACCTTTCTCTAAGCATTTGCTCATTGAAAGGGCCGACTTAATGGAAGATGCACCGAAAAAGTATTTTAGATTATCGCAAGGAAGAAATGTACGCCTAAAAAATGCTTATATCATTCATTGTGATGATGTTGTAAAAAATGAAGCTGGAGAGGTGATTGAAGTTTTATGTTCATACTATCCAAACAGTAAAAGTGGAGAAGATGAAAGTGGAATAAAGGCAAAGGGTACATTACACTGGGTTTCTGAAGATCATGCTATACCTTGTACGGTTCGAGAATATGATCGATTATTCAAGGTAGAAGCACCTGGTGTTACTCCGGACGTTGATTTCTTGGATGAAGTTAATGAAGCTTCTTTAAAGGTAAATGAAAATGCCTTTATGGAACCGGCATTGAAGTCATATCATCCTGGGGATACGGTGCAGTTTATGCGGATCGGATATTTTTCTGTTGATGAAGATTCTTCTTCAGACAGACTTATTTTCAATCGTACGGTAACACTGCGTGATAGTTGGAAAAATAAAAAATAATAGTCATGTTTAAACAAACCTCTTTATTGGTACTGGTACTTTTGTTGACAGCTAGTTTAGCGACACCTGTTCATGGGCAAAAGAAAAAACGAAAGAAGAAACAGGCAGAAACGGAGCAAAAGGCTTCAAAACCAAGTACTTCCAAGAAGAAACCAAAATCAATTAAGGAGTTTATTAAAAAACATGCCACGAAAGACGAAGGACTTTTCACGGTGTATCTTCAAGATGGTAAAATGTATTTTGAAGTAGCTGATAGTTGTTTAAATCAAGACATGTTATTGATTTCTCGAATTGCCAAGATCCCTTCTAACTTAAGCCCTTACTTAAATGCGGGATCAAAGGTTGGAGAGCAGTCCGTTGTATGGCAGAAGAAAGAGGATAAAATTCTTCTGAGAACGCAATCCTATCAAAACGTGGCGGATGAGGCAGATCCAATTCTATTGTCTGTTGAAAGCAATAATTTTCAACCCATTATAAAAAGTTTTAAAATAGAAGCCTATAATCAGGATTCGACGAGTTATTTAATTGATGTAAGTTCTATCTATAATTCTGAAATCAAGGCGTTGAGTGGATTGAATAGCCGTGTCAAGTCTTCCTACAAAATCAAAGGATTTGATAAGAGCCGATCTATGTTGGAGGAGGTGAAAAGCTTTCCCATTAATATTGAAATCAAGCACATTACAACCTATAATGCTAGTAGTCCTCCTACAAATAGAAAAACGGAGTCGATATCTTTATTAATGAACCAATCTTTGATTTTACTTCCAAAAGAAAAAATGCAGAAACGCTATTCTGATGAACGAGTGGGGTGGTTTTCGATACGTCAGATTGATTATAGTTCGGATGCATTGAAGTCGGATAGTAAGCGATATATTAGAAGATGGAATCTAATTCCCAAGGATATAGAAGCGTATAAACGAGGAGAATTGGTAGAGCCCGTTAAACCGATTGTTTATTATCTCGATCCCGCAACACCAAAAAAATGGAGGCCATATTTTAAGCAAGGTATCGAAGATTGGAATGCATGCTTTGAAACCGCAGGTTTTAAAAATGCGATTATTGCCAAAGATCCACCTACGAAGGAAGAAGATCCAGAATTCTCACCGGAAGATGCTCGATACAGCGTAGTACGATACGTAGCCAGTACTACAAGGAATGCTATGGGGCCATCTGTTTCAGATCCTCGTACGGGAGAAATCATTGAAAGCGATATCATCTGGTATCATAATCATCTTCGATCTTATAGAAACAGGTATTTATTGGAAACGGGTGCAGCCAATCCAAAGGCCAGATCTCTGGATACACCGGAGGAAGAAATTGGCGAGATGATGCGCCGTGTAATCTCACATGAAATTGGTCATGCATTAGGTCTTCCTCACAATATGAAGGCAAGTGCCGCCTATCCGGTAGATTCTCTGAGAAATGGAGCATTTACACAAAAATATGGTATCGCTACAACCATCATGGATTATGCGCGCTACAATTATGTTGCGCAACCGGGTGACGAAAATATTCGATTTGTACGTCAATTAGGGCCTTACGATCATTATTCAATCAATTGGGGATATCGATATATACCCGATGCTGATACCGAAGAAGAAAAAGCGACCCTGAAAAAATGGATTACAGAAAAAGGGGACAATCCAATGTATCTATTCGGAGCGGGATATCCAAGATTTGATCCTAATTCATTGACAGAAAATATTGGAAATGATAATGTGAAAGCTTCAGAATACGGTATTAAAAATCTGAAAATTGTTGCCAATAATTTGGTGGACTGGACCACAGAAGATGGTGAAAATTACGATGAATTAGAAGAGTTGTACGGAGAGTTTATAGGAGTATGGAGTCGTTATATAGGTCATGTAATCCCTTTAATAGGAGGCGTCAACGAGACTTTGAAAACCTCTGATCAGGATGGTGTTGTATATCAACATGTCGATAAGAATAAACAGAAAGAAGCCATACGATTTCTTCTCCGAGAGGCATTTCAAGAGCAATCTTGGCTTACGCCAAAATCCATTCAATCCTTAATATCTTACGAGAGTAGTTTGGAAAAAATTACCGCTCGTCAGGCAGGTTTTCTGAATGCTTTACTGAACGAAGATCGTCTGAAACGAGTGATTGAAAATGAATTCTTGAATGATACCGATGCTTTAAGTCTGTCCGAGTTATTGGCAGAGTTAACCAATGGAATTATTAAAACAGGAAAATCCAATCATGTACAGCGTATTCTTCAAAGAAATTATGTACAACGACTCGGTAGCTTTTTCAAGGAATCTGATGATAAGAGAAGAGCTCCGTATTTATCCGATATTCGAGCTATCATGCGTTATCAATTACTAGATATAAAAAAATATGCGCAGTCTAAGTCCAATACAGGTGCTATGATGGATCAAGCTCATTTCCAGGATCTTGAAGCTCAGATAGATCAAATATTAGAGATTGAATAACAATTTGTAATAATATAATTAACAAATTGTTTACATCCAATAATTGAAAGGCAATTCGAATTGTGAGAAATTTGCCTTAGATAATGAGGACAGTATTTTTTATAAGGCATGCAAAATCATCTTGGAAAGATTTATATCTTGATGATATCGATAGACCGCTGAACAAACGAGGAAATCGAGATGCACCTTTGATGTCTCAAAAATTGGTGGAATTGATCCAAGAAGATCCATCCATTCATCTCGATCAGTCTATTATCCTTTCTTCCAATGCACTCCGAACTCAAGAAACGGTAGAACATTTTAATCAGACGCTGCAATTAAAGCGTCAACAAATTATTTTTGATTCAAATCTTTATTTAGCGGATGAAGATTATCTTGTGGAGTCATTGTTTCAATTACAAGACCAATATTCCTGCGCCTTTTTGTTTGCTCATAATCCAGGAATGACTTTCTTGGCGAATCAATGCCGACGCACTCCTGTAGATAATATTCCAACTTGTGGAATCTTTCGAGTAGATTTTGACGTTCTTACATGGAATGAGGTAAGTACTCAGGTATCGTATTCAACATGGTTTATTTATCCAAAAATGTTTGATTCATGAAAAAGTTGGTAATACTATTGATCATATTTTCAATCCTTGCCTGTAAAGAGGAGAAGGTTGTATTAAATATGGATAAGGAAATTTTAGTTTCTGTACTAGCTGATATGCATGTTGCAGAAGAAATGATTGGTAAATTTAGAGAAGAAGATAAAGATAGTGTCAAACAATTGTATATGCATGAAATCGTCGAATTACATGATATAGACACAACGATGCTTTTTTCTGAAATACGTTTATTACAGGATAATCCAGAACTTGGACTCGAAATATATGGAGATGTATATACTCGATTAGAAAAATACAGTAAGAGCTACGATAAGTCCAATAAGAATAAAGAGGACAATGTTAAAGGCGTTCCTGAGGAAAATAATAAAGACGAAAAAGATAAATAATTCATATGGAAAATAGTGATTTGAAAATCCTATTAGTTGATGATGAGCCCGATATCCTTGAAATTTTAGGCTTTCACCTAAAGAAAGAAGGATATAAGGTTAAAACCGCCAAAAATGGACAAGAGGGGATGGAAAAGGCTCAAAAAATCAAGCCTGATTTAATCGTATTGGACATCATGATGCCAGAAATGAACGGAATTGAGGTTTGCCAAAACCTAAGAGCTATTCCTTCTTTTGAAGATACGATTATTGTTTTTCTTTCGGCACGTAGTGAAGATTTTACTCAAATTACCGCCTTGGATTCGGGAGGTGACGGCTATATTGTGAAGCCCATAAAACCGAATATATTCAAGAGTAAAATTAATGCTCTTTTAAGGCGGAAAAAAGGACAAAGTGATGATGCGATTATACAGTCATTCGGAGACTTGACCTTAAACCATGAAGAGATCTGTGTCAAAATCAACGACAAGATCATACCCTTAGCCAAGAAAGAGTTTGAATTATTAGTACTTTTGACCTCTAAACCCGGTAAAGTATTCAAGCGTCATAAAATTATGGAAAAGGTGTGGGGAGAAGAGGTAATCGTCGGAGATAGAACCATCGATGTACATATTAGAAAGTTGCGAGAAAAGATTGGAAGCGACTATATTAAAACCTTGAAGGGAATCGGATATAAGTTTGAATATTAATCTATTTATTGATGACGCCACATAGTCTTACACTTACCCTTTCGTTTTTAATAGCGAGTTTTTGTGTGATCGTATTGGCGCTATATCAATACTTCAATAATCAATTAGATATTCCATTTGTTGGACTGTTTGGTATTACCGTTTTATTGATCAATTACTTTATAGGAAGAATTCTGGTCTCTCAGTATATCAATCGTAAGATTAAGCCTATCTACAACATTATTCAACGTTCTAAAACCAACGAGAAAAAAGGTCTTTCACCAAAGGAATTTAATACCAATGTAATCGAGAACTTAGATAGTGATGTTGAATCCTGGGCCAGTTCAAAAAATGAAGAAATTGAATCCTTGAAATCCTTGGAGCAATATCGTAAGGATTATGTGGGTAATATTTCTCATGAATTAAAGACACCAATCTTTGCTATTCAAGGGTATATCCACACCTTGTTAGAGGATGTAGGAGACAAGAAACTAGAGCGAAAATTTTTAAAACGGGCTGCAGAAAATACCGATCGACTCAGTAATATCGTTAGTGATTTGGAAATGATTACAAAAATTGAAGCTGGCGTTGCCAAACTAAATAAAGAGCGTTTTGAAATTCGCCAATTATTAGAAGATGTGGTTCAAGATCTGGTTAATCAAGCAGAAAAAGCGGAGATTAATATAAAAATTAAAAATAAAGAGCACGAAGAATATTACATTTATGCGGATCGCGAAGGGGTTCAAAAGGTACTGATCAATTTGATTTCCAATTCTATTAAATATGGCAAGAAAGGAGGAGAAACCGTCTTGAATATTTTTGATGTTGATGAATTTGTCCTTATAGAAGTTAGTGATGATGGGCTTGGAATAGATGAACAGCATTTGAATCACTTGTTTGATCGATTTTATAGAGTCGAAAAATCAAGAAATCGAAATATTGCAGGTTCTGGGCTAGGTCTTTCCATCGTCAAACATATAGTAGAGGCCCACGGACAAGATATCAATGTACGTAGCACGCCTGGAAAAGGATCAACCTTCGGATTTACCATGCCCAAAGCATAAGAATATCGTATAAAAGTACCTAGAAATTAAGGCGCTTGAATAATCTCACTATCGTAATCCGCAATCAACGAAGCTTGAGAATTGCCAATATTGTCTAACAAATTGACCACATTGTCTCGATATTTGAAAAAGGCATCCAATTCCTCTTCGGGCATCGGATCTGCAGGTGGGAAGTTTTCTTTTAGGTGGTTAACCTGTTTCCCATTTTTCCAAAATCTAAAACAAACATGCGGACCGGTTGCCAGTCCAGAAGAACCAACATATCCAATGGTTTGTCCTTGTTTGACATGCATTCCAACCTTTAAGCCGGCAGCATATCTAGACATATGTAAATATTGAGTTTGATACGTTTTGTCGTGTTTTATTTTGACATATCGACCGTTATTCTTGGTGTAGGCCACTTTTGTAACGACTCCATTTGCAACTGAAAATATAGGCGTTCCGTAGGCCGCGGCATAATCTGTTCCGTAATGCGCTTTACGACGCTTTAGTACCGGATGATATCGGTTCAGACTGAATTTAGAAGATATTCTAGAAAATTTAACCGGTGCTTTCAGAAAAGCTTTTTTTGTCGGTCGACCTTCTAAATCATAGTAGCCACCATATAAGTCATTTTCATAGTGAACGGCATAATATTCATTATCATAATTTTTATAATAAGCACCGATTAATTTACCGACCCCAACAGGTTCTCCATCGATATATTCCCGTTCATAGATTAATTTATATTCATCTCCTTTTTGCGTGTGGTAAAAGTCAATGGACCAAGCTAAAGCATCTTCCATTTTATTGATCAATGAAGGTGGCATGCCATTATCGACCATCGCATTCCAAAGTGATGATTCCAATTTACCAGTTCCCGTCTCAATACATTTTTCGATTTTTTTCTCGACGATTTCTGTACTTAATGTATCCTTGAGGTTATATTTTACATATTTGTAAACACTCGGAACGTAGACAAGGGCTTCTGGTTCCTGACAAGAATCTTTTACAACTACATATTTTTTACCAGCTCTTAAATTTCGTACATCGAAAACATCTTTAGCACCTTGCGCTAGATCGTGAATGTCCTTATAACTGACACCTTCCTTTACAAGAATATCGGATAATACCTGATTTTTTTCAATAACTTCTTCTTGAATATTGAACACATTGAGGTCGTATCCAAATTTCATGATTGGAATATCGGGTAATACTTCAGCGTTTGAATGCGCATTGGGATGTTTGACTTCTTTATACAATTGAAATGCCAAGAGACATGCCAAAAATATGATGAGTGTTGAAGTCAGATCAACCCATTTTTTATTTTTATTTGTTTTCACAAAAAGTCGTCTTTTTATAGTCTAGCTATATAATTGCAGAAATTAATTTCAATAAGTATCTACAATCAATTCTTCAGGATCAAGATGTCGAAAAAATAATCATCCTATTTTTTCGGATATCTCAATTGGAATGAGAGTGGTTGTTTTTCGCCACGAATATATGCATTCCCCTTTTATTTACGAAAAATAATAATATATTTTACTTTAATTAATACCATGTTGCGTTTATATTACATTTAAAATGATAACTTTAAACATTATAAATAATGATTATATGTTAGTGAATTGTCGTGGTCAATTATTAGATACATCTCAGCCTAAAATCATGGGCATATTAAACATTACTCCAGATTCCTTTTTCGATGGAAAACGCTTTGTGGAATCTTCGGATTATCAACAACAAATAGATACAATGATCCGAGAAGGAGCAGATATTATCGATATAGGAGGGATGAGTTCAAGACCAGGAGCTGAACTAGTCGATATTGACACGGAATGGAATAGGATCGAAGGGGCTATTCGATATATTCGAGATAATTACTCGGACCAGATTATTTCAGTAGACACCATCCATGCCGAAGTGGCTAGAAAAGCCTTAGAGCTAGGAGTCCAAATGATTAACGATATTTCTGCAGGTCATCATGATGAAAACATGTTTAATGTCATTGCGACTTACAGAGCCGCCTATGTCATGATGCACATGAGGGCCTCTCCTGCATCGATGCAAGACCATACTTCTTATCCGAAAGGAATGGCTATTGAAATCATGGCCTATTTTAAGGAACGCTTAAATGAAGCAAAAAAGCATGGGGTAGAAGAGATTATTCTAGACTTGGGTTTTGGATTTTCAAAAACCTTGGAACAAAACTACAAGCTCATGAATTTGATCCATACATTCAAGATCTTTTCTAAACCAATATTGACGGGCATAAGCCGAAAATCTATGATTTATAAATTACTGGATATTGAACCAGCCGAGGCACTGACAGGCACCTCTGCTTTACACATGAAAGCCCTGCTTGAAGGAAGTGGTATTTTGAGGGTTCATGATGTTCAGGCTGCAAAAGAGGTCGTAAAAGTTTATCAAGCATTACAAGAAGTGAGAAGAGGCTAAGGATTTAAGAGGTTAAAATGAAGTTAATAAGCCATTCTATATGTACCTTTGCAGCACTAATTCGTTAGTAAAATAAGAGGATATCGAGGTTGGAAGAATCAAATTATCAAAAGGAACAAAAAAGTAGACTGAAAAAAGTCATGCGTCCGATACGATACGTATGGTATCTATTGGTATGCATCGTTGTTCTATTTGTTGTTTCATACCTTTTATTGAGAATTCCTTCCGTCCAGAATTATTTAGCGACCAAAACGACAGAAACACTTTCCAAACGACTTCAAACGAAGGTTGAAATAGACCGAATTGATATCAATCTATTCAAAGGAGTAGAATTAGAACAATTTTATCTGGAGGACTTAAATGGTGATACACTTATTTATGCCGGATCTCTATACTCCGATTTTTATAATTCGATCAAAGGATTTTATCGAAAAGATTTCAATGTCAACCAGCTATCTTTAGAGAATGGTCAAATCAATTTGAAACGAACCAATAAAGATCCACTCTCGAATATTCAACGATTATTTAATCGATCTTATGATCCATATATCGTTCATCCTCAAGAAATCATGGAGGAAGAAAAGGATGCGAATAAACCGAAAGGTACTACCATCCATCTAAATGCGATTAATCTTAGAAATATTCAATACACCAATATTGATTCTCTAGGTGGAAATATTCAATATGGTCATATTGATAAATTGAAAGGTAATCTAGATACTTTCAATTTAAATACATTACACTTTTCTTTTGATCAACTCGATCTTTCCGGAAGTCGATTTGACATCACGCGCATTCAAGCAGATACACTGCTTAAGCCAATAGCCGAACAACTTCCAAATAAACAGGCTGCACTAGAATACGTTTTTCGAGCTAAAACCTTTGATATTAAAAACTGTGGTTTTTCATTCAAAGATGCTCGAATTGAATCGGACTATCCAGATGAAAGCTTTAATCCTTATGATTTTGAAATCACCGATTTAGAGGTTCAAGCTCGAGACGTTCATTTTTATGATCCTTATTATTGCGAAGCCGCGTTGGATCAGCTATCTCTTAATATGAATGGACTTACCGTAGAATCATTGGAAGCTGAACGCGTATTTTTCGAAAAAAGAAAAGCAGGACTTGAAAATTTTGTGTTAAAAACCGACAAGAGTACACTAAAAAATAACTTGTTATTCAAATATAGAAAGGTAGCGCATTGGCAAGATTTTGTCAACAAAGTTTTATTAGAGGGGGATTTAGATCGAAGTACCATCGCCTTAAGTGATATTATCTTTTTTGCACCTACATTAAGAAAGAATACCTTTTTTAGAGAAAATAGCAATCAAAAACTACAAATTACCGGTCGCGTTCTTGGAGCAGTCAATCGTCTCAACGTTCGAAATTTAAGTGCGAATCTAGGAAATAACTTAAATTTAAAAGGCTCATTCATCGGGAGAGATTTAACGGATCCGGACGAAACCTTGCTGAACATCACGTTGGATCGAATGATTACGGATGTATCGACCTTGGAAAAGTTGATTCCTGGTTTTACACTACCAGAAAACTTCTATAAACTCAATACCATCGATTTTAATGGACGATTTGATGGATACTATCAGGATTTTGTAGCCTATGGTGATATCATCACAGATCTCGGCCAAGGAGATGTGGATATGCGTCTTAATCTCAAGAATGGTAGTAAAAATGCCAGTTACTCCGGTAGACTCAACCTGTTCAATTTTGATCTTAAAACCTGGTCCGGTGTGGAGGATTTAGGACGATTGAGCCTGTCGGCAAACGTGACCAACGGTCGAGGACTTGAGTTAAATACGGCCTATGCCGAGTTAGGCGGTGAAATTATTACCTTCGATTATAAGGGATACAGCTATAATGGAATTATCGATGCTAAATTGGAGCAGAACCTCTTCGATGGTTCATTGAAAATGACGGATGAAAATATTGATTTTGACTTTTTAGGAAATATTAATTTTCAAGAAGAGATTCCTTTGTACGATTTTGAAGCAGACATTCGAAGCATCAACTTGGAGAAGCTTAATCTGGTTGATAGTATTCAACATGTAAGTGGAATCGTCGATATTAAATTAAAAGGCACCTCCATAGATAATATTATCGGATCGGCATTGGGTAATAATATTGAAGTAGTACGCAATCAAGATACTTTGGATTTTGGTCACTTAGCCCTTGCCTCTACGGTGGATAAGGGAATTCGATCCTTTTTTCTAGATAGTGATGTCGGAACAGGAGAAGTTATTGGAGCCTACAAATTAACCGAGTTGCCAGATGCGGCAATCGCCCTCATAAAGCCCAATTATCCTGCCTTTGCAAGCTCATTAAATTATATTGAGAAAAAGCCATCCGATCAGGTTAAGGCAGATTTTAATATTGATTTGAAAGACGCTAGTAAGTTAATCAGCTTCTTTACCAATAAGCAGGCGATTATCGAGAATCTTAAGGTGGAAGGACACATTGATTATCTGAAAAATGAATTGGATATCGATGTCAATACACCGGTCTTAGCTTATGATCAAATGCGATTTGATACGATTCAACTATTCTTTGAAATCGATGATAACAAAGGAGTATTTGATATCGCATTGGATCATTCATTAATCAATAATATTGAAATCGATGAGGTTCAATTAGAAGGAGAAGTGGATCAAGATAGCATTCACTTTGAACTAAATGCTATGCAATTCCTGGATTCACTTCGAGACATTTCCATTGAAGGAATTGTGTCTCCCTCGGATGAAGATATATTCATGACACTAGATCGATTAAATTTTGAGGTACTGGGTGAAGAGTGGAATCTATCCAAAGACAATAAAGTGCTCTTAGGAAATGAATACATATCCTTGACCAATTTCGTCCTGTCCGACCGAAATCGAAGTATCAAATTGCGCTCGATTAATGATAATAAGGGGATTCAGACTAATATTAAAGATTTACAATTATTCTTGGTCAATCGTTGGATAAACATGGACAACTTCGTACTTAATGGGGACGTTACCGCCGAAGTTTCCTTTGAAGATGTGTTTAACTTGGAAGGATTATTCGTGAAAAGCGAGATAAAAAAATTCATGGTGAATGATCAATTATTAGGTACCATGGATGTCAATATCATTACAGATTTGAAAAATAAGAGTGTAGCCTACGATATGTTCCTAGACAATTACAACGATGAATTGTTGCTCAATGGAACCTATGATCTGAGTACAGAATATATTGATGCACGGGTTGAATCGGACGGATTCCCCTTGAATTTCTTGGAGAATTTCTTGACAACCAGTATCTCTAAAACTACCGGCCGCATTTTTGCACACATGGATGTTACTGGATTGATAGACGATCTTGAGACAAAAGGAAAAGGAGAGATTCGAGATGGTTTTACCAGAATTAATTATCTCGGTACCGAATACTTTTTTGAAGATGCTCAGTTCCGCATAAAAAAGAACTTCATCGATTTTACCGGAGCGAAACTTCGGGATAGTCGAGAGCAAACGGCAAAAGTTACCGGTGGTATTACACACAATAGTTTCCGATCGCTGGGCTGTGATGTCAATATCAGTTCAGATAAATTTATCTTATTGAATACCACGGAAGAAATCAACTCCAGTTATTACGGATTTGGTCAAGGTAAAGCTTCTGTGGACATCTTAGGTCCATTTACAAATATCGAAATGGTGATCAACGCTACAACGGGGGAAGATACGAAGATGACCATGCCTGTAAGCTATACCAATACCACGAGAGATCAGAGTTTTATCCCAATTATTACTCGAGAAGAATTTTTGAAAGAACTCAACGATCAGGAAAAAGGCTCAGAAGGAGCGGGCTATACGGGACTCGATTTGAATTTGATATTAGAAGTGACTGAAGATGCCGAAATGACCATTTTATTTGATCCGATAAGTGGACATAAATTGACAGGAGTTGGTACTGGTGATATCGATTTGAAATTGTTTCGTAGTGGAGAATTGAAAATGTTTGGCGATTATAATGTGGAAGAAGGACAGTATGATTTTGCACTGAGAAATTTCATTAAAAAGGAGTTTTCTATTCGTCGCGATGGAAAAGTAACCTGGCAAGGTGATCCGCTTAATGCCACGATCAATATAGCGGCAGACTATAAGCGCTTACGAGTTCCGTTGAATATTTTCCTTGCGGAGTTTATTGGAGCGAATGATAATTTAGCCAGTCTGGCACAGCAAGAAGAAGAGGTGCTACTATCTGTGCAACTGACAGAACGGCTCCTTAGTCCAACGATTAACTTTGATATTGAATTTCCGAATGTTTCTGGAGAATTACGCTCCTTGACAGAAAACAAACTGGCCACTTTAAAATCCGACCCTTTAGGTCTGAACAATCAGGTTTTTGGCTTGTTGATTTTTAATAGTTTTATACCATACGATAATCCAATTGCGAATACCAACATTGGATCCAGTTTCAATGTGATTGTTAGTGAGTTATTATCGGCTCAATTGTCTGCCTATGTCTCTTCGATATTCGAATCCGTTTTGAATGAAGATGGATGGATTTATAATGTGGATGTTGATTTTAGAATTGAAAATTCAGATTTGGCCGCCAATTCTGGAACCAATAATAACAATTATGGATTAACATTGAACCCAAAGTTCAATTTTGAGAATCTCGATGTCATTGTGGGAGGAGATTATTTGACGGGTAATAGTGACATTGATAATTATGTATCCGGCGATTTTATTGTCGATTATTATTTAAATAAGAATAAAAAGTTGAAGATCAGAGTGTACGGACGTAGTGATAAAGACAATGTAAATGGACGATTCAATAAGATTGGTTCGGGTCTATATGCTCGAAGGGAATTCAGTTCATTCCAGGAATTAAAGGATTCTTTCCGTGAAATTGCGAAAGAAATCAAAGATAAAAACACACCAGAAAATGAATAATACAGATCAAGAACAAATCTTGAAGGAGACTTCGAGCCGTCAAAAGCCCAAAAGGCCTAAGCGAAGAAAACCCGAAATTATACCAACTGATTTTTTTGAAAAGGTAGAGTTTAATAAGGTTCGTGAGATTCTTATTTCACTTTGTAAGGGCGTCGAGGCAAAAAATCACTTCGAACAGTTGAATTTTTATAATTCAGCCAAGGAGATTCGAGTAATCATCGAAAAAAGTAAGACTTATTTTTCCTCTTTCGAACAGGAGCAAGCCATCCCTTCTGGAGAGTACTTTGATATAACGAATGATACCTTTCTATTGTCGAAGGAAAACTATATGTTGGATATAGAATCCTTGTTTCGAATCAACGCTTCCATTCGACTGGGACATGAATTGATTGGTTTTTTTCAGAAGGTATCATTATATCCGATCTTGTCGAAAATGGCAGAGGAGACGATCTTTGATCCAGCGCTGGAAGGACTGATCAATAAAACCTTGGATGAACAGGGTAATGTCAGGCCAAATGCATCGCCGGAATTACAGAAGATTACGAGCAGAATTCAGTCTAAGATGCGCGAGCTGGATAAGGAATTCGATCAGGTCTTGAAGTTCTATAAGGAACGGAATATGGTGACTGATAATGCCGAAAGTTTCCGAAATGGACGTCGAGTATTATCCGTTCCTGCGGAGAAAAAAAGACAGATAAAAGGGGTGATTCACGACGAATCAGCGACTGGAAAAACGGTCTTTTTAGAACCGGAACCACTGATTCGACTCAATAACGATTTATTTGAGTTAGAAAGTGATCATAAGGCAGAGGTTAACCGAATTATTCGACAATTATGCAATGATTTGCGCAGTTATTTGCCTTATATCAGGGCCTATCATGCCTTGATCGTCAACATGGATATCATCGGTGCAAGGGCTCGTTGGGCGCGTAAAATAGATGGACAGTTTCCAGAGATTCAAGCGGTTCCTAGCTTACATTTTAAGGATGCGTATCATCCGCTGCTAAAATTAAAAAACGACGAAGAAGGGATTCCTACCATTCCATTTAATCTTGAATTGTATGGGAAGAATAGAATCTTATTATTAAGTGGACCAAATGCGGGCGGTAAATCCATATTGATGAAAGGCGTCATATTGCTCCAGGTAATGATTCAATGTGGTATTCCGATCCCTGTACATCCGGATTCGAAGCCCGGATTTTTCAAGAAATTTATGGCGGATATCGGAGATCAACAGAGTATTGAAAATGACCTTTCTACCTATAGTTCACGTCTGAAAATTATGTCCGAATCACTGGAGGCTGCTGATACCAATACACTCTTGGTGATTGACGAATTTGGAAGTGGAACGGATCCACAGTTCGGAGGAGCTCTGGCTGAATCTATGTTGAATACCTTCAATAAAAAAGGCGTCTACGGAGTAGTGACTACTCATTACAGCAATCTGAAGATATTTGCCTATAAAAATAAGGGCATCGTCAATGGTGCAATGATTTTTGATCAGGAACAACTCAAGCCGATTTATGAGATGCGTATTGGCAAACCTGGCAGTTCCTTTGCATTTGAAATAGCGGATAAATCAGGTATTCCTAAAAGTGTGATGAAATATGCGCGCTATAAAACAGGAAAGAATACGACCAAGGTGGAAGATTTGTTGGTTTCGCTACAAAGTGAGAAGGCGGAGATCGAAGATAAATTGGAGAAGTTGCTCAAGAAAGAACAAGAACTGGAGCGATTGACGACGACCTATAATCAGCTGCACAAGGAGTTAGATGTCCGTCGTAAAAAGGTGAAAATTGAGGCACGAGAGTTGACGCTAAGGGACACAGCCGAACAAAATAGGGCTTTCGAAAATCTCATTCGGGAGTTGAAAGAAGAGAAAAATTTAGAAGAAGCCAAAAAACTCGCGGCAAAATTGAAGCAAGAACGCGCGTCGAAGCATCAAGAAGTGGTTGATTTAGAGAGCAGTATGGCCCGTCAGATCAAGTACGATGTATCGAAGTTTAAGCCGGGAGATTTCGTCCGAATTGGTTCGGGTACTGAAATTGGTATTATTGAATGGATCCGAAAGAATAAGGCCGAAGTTCGATTTGGAAACTTAGCCATGACATCTAAATTGACCGATCTAATTCCTTCCGACGCTCCACTCGTTAAACATCGATCGAAGAGTGTTCAATCGAGTTTGAATAATCCGAATAACCAGACCTTGACCAGATTAGATATTCGCGGAATGATCAAGACGGATGGCGTCCGAATGGTGGAAGAATTTCTGGATAAAGCGATGTTGAGCAATGCGCATGAATTGACCATCGTGCACGGAATCGGTACGGGGGTGTTGAAACGCGAAGTCTTCCGTATTGCTAAGGAATACCGAGACATTAAAGAGATCTTTCATCCTCCATATGAATCGGGTGGAGAAGGGGTTACTATTATTAAGATTTAGTAGGGTTTGGGGCTTCCCTGAAAAACAAATTCTTGTTTTCAGGGCGTTACGTTCCAGGTTCGCAATTCTGCTCATCCCTTTGCTACGCACCAAGCTCGGCACGGGACATCTCCTTCGTCGATGCCTTGCACATCACTAAGCCGAGCGGAAAGGCGTGCTCGTACATTCAAAGACTAGTTGATATATTTCAGAACTTTAAATGAACGTTGATGTTTGAGGACTTGAGAAGGTGGTTGTATATAGGAATCATTGGTGGGAGCGATTTGATTGTTATTTTTTGATAAACTAAGTGCTAAATTTATTTATGGGGGTACATTATGGTAACTGAAATGTCCAATGACGATCCTTTGAGTATTTATTCATTAGAGCAAGTTTCAGAGTAGGATTTACAAATTTTCTTAAACAAAAGGTTAACTTTGCGCACTTTTAACTTAACCCAAACTTTATGAAAAATATAATAACGTTAGGAATCACTTCTATCTTGCTAATGCTTATTTCCTGTGCTGATCCTTGTAAGGATATAACTTGTAATGAAGTAGGAGCATGTGATGATGGTACTTGTATCTGTGATGCTGGATACGAAGGAACAAATTGTGAAACCGAAGTCCGAACTAAGTATCTTGGTTCTTTTAGTGGGCTTTCGACATGCGATGATGGTACTAACCCAATTCCATTTACATTTACTTTTACTGCAAATCCAACTGATGTAAGCATAATCGATATTTCAGAGCCTTTATTCTTTGGAGATATTATGGGAACATTGAATGGTAATGTTCTTACGATTGACGATGTAGTTGAAGACGAATTTGATATTGAATTCAGTTTTACTTTCACAAGTAACGATAACGCCGATCTTATGTTTATCAACACGAATACGACAGACAATACGGTGACGACTTGTCAAGGAAGTTTCACTAGACAATAATACGAGATTGTAGTAACTCTATTTTTGAGTTATGAATAATAAATTATAAATGCTGTTCACTTTATTGTGGATAGCATTTTTTTGATTAGGCAACAAAACGTTTCCTTAAGAAGGCCTTTATAATATTGTGCGATTAAATTAAGTGACGATCACATTAAAACAATAACAGGTATCGGGTTAAAACGGATCTTATGTTTGCTTCTAACCTTCTGTATTTCAATGACGAGTCTGGAAATGGTATTAAAAGTCATACGGAAAGACGAATAGTATCAAGAAGGTTGATGAAATCACACTCTAGCTTTATACCGGTTTACACGATATAAAATGGCTGGAATAAGCTAAGGACAACCATAAATCCCAAAGGTTGCAAAGTCTGGAAAAATAATTACGAATGGGAACCTTTCTCTTTGGCTGCAATCAGATTTTTTTGATACCTACCTTGTACAATATCAATCAAGACCAATACTATGATAACAAAGTAAAAGGTCGTTTTGCTCATTGGCGTGATTGGGTTGCCAAACAATTTTATATGAGCTAAATGGCCACCTTCTGATAGTAACATAATACCGACGATTAGAAGAATAAAAAGTCCGAGTACTTCATACATTCTATTTTTCTGTAAGAAGTTAGACACCTTATCAGCCAAGACAATCATTAATACACCACCGGAAATGATGGCTATAGACATTAAGATTAACTGTCCAGTAAACTCCATGCCGCTGGTCAGTGCCATGGCACTTAATATGGAGTCGAAGGAAAATACAAGATTCATTATTACGATCCAAAAAATGATTTTACCAACAGAAGAACGAGACGCATCGGTTTCTTCATGTTCTTTCATGTACATCATGTGCCATATTTCCTTGATGGCCGTATAGATGATAAATACACCTCCGGCTAGGACGATGATGCTATGTACATTGAAAGAGAATTCGACAATTTCGTTATCATGAAGGCTTACAAATGGATCTTGGAAGTATTGTATCAGAGACATTAAGGCAAACAGTAGAACGATCCTTAATACAATCGCTAGACCAACACCTAATTTGCGAACATAGCTTTGTTTATCGGCTGGAGCTTTTTTAGATTCAAGCGAGATGTACAGTAAATTGTCAAATCCTAATACCACTTGTAATAGAACAAGCATGAATAAGGTAAAAAGACTGTCTAAGGTAAATAATCCTTCCATATGATTTATTCCGATTTATCGAAGAGCAAAAGTACATTATTTAGAGAATAAATTCCTAATTCGTTGGGATCGGGCCTTGAAGTGGATTCCAAATATCTAAATAAATTTTCCATTGATCGTCTACTTTTTTCCAGACGATTACATATTTACCCTGCCAAGTAGAGACTTGACCGGAAGCATTTTTAGTAGCTCCTTCGTAATAACCATAGTCATAGGCGTAATCTTCGATGATTTTTATTTCGCGAGGTATAATTTTATGCTTGACAATGGTGGTTCCTTCTGATAATGTCCAATACTGGTTTAGACCGCTGGTCCCTTCAATAATATTTTGACCAGAAGGGAAGATTTTTCCATCAACGGTATAGCATTGCGCCATTTTCTCTGCCTCTCCAGCCATGAAATAGCTTGAAAAAAGCTCTATATTCTTTAGAATTATGTTCAGATCTTCTTGGTTCCCTTCCAACTTTTGAGCAGAGAGGGTGACAGCGGATAATAGGACTAAAATCAGTGCTGTTGTGTACGTTTTTAATGTTGACATCCTGTGTATTTTGATACTAAAAGTACAAAAAGCTATTGAAAAATTGAGTTTAAATGAATTGGTGTTGTATATTTGTAACGGTGTGCTATTTGTGAAAATTATTAGGTATTTATACTCTAAAATGGCTAGTTTTCAACTACCAACTTTGAGTTGTAGCGAGCCTTAAGCTATATAATCCTCATAACACACGCTATTGAGAACAGTACCCATTTAGCACGGTTTTTACTCTACGTAAGCCGGTTAATAAACTACCCTTATTGTGAAGCACATACTTTATTGTATGTGCTTTTTACGTTCCAGTTTTTAGTTCATTAATGGCATATTCTGCGAATACTGGCCATTGATCTGATTGATCAAAGTGAATTTGTACCCATGCTTTCATCGGCCTATTTTTACCGGATGGATCAAATAATTTGGCGCCGGGTATTTGCATGGCCTCTGTATGTACTTCTCCACTCAATTTAAAGACCATACTTTCTTGAAAGAAACAGGTAAATGCTTTTTTTCCTCTTTTATAACATGTTTTACCAAAAAGTTGGCCTTTAATCGATTCCTCTAAGGATGAACCAATTTGATGAAATAATTGCTCTGCTTCCGTCATTTTAATTACATTAAATTTCTAAAAGAATAATATAAAGTTCTTAAACCCGAAATATACATTAGAAAATCTATTTCGAGGTCAAACTACTTCAAAAAAGGAAGAGGGGCGAATGTTACCCGCTCAATAACCAGTTACAATGCATAATTCGGGTTAATTTCTGGGCTAGGGTCAGGAGTTCTCATCAGATCTTGCTTTGCCGATTGTGTACGGGCTTATCGCAAAGGAACATGGAAGGGCGACCGTAGGTCGAGTGTCCCGACATGTAAGGTCGGGATACCAAGCGAATAGCGCGCCTGGAATACTCCGGTCACCTTCATGAGCCCTCATGAAGGTGATTGCGCCAACCATATTTAATCATGCTGAACCAAGATGGATTTAGTTGTTGAAATCGCTTGTCCACGGGTATTGAGGCATTGCACTGAATATTTTCCCGACGGCCAAGAACTGGTATCGATGCTCAAGGCTTCTTGATATTTTTGCTTGACAACTATTTTCCCGGCTGCATTGGTGATCTGGATGTAAAGCAGGGGCTCCGCGGACGCTAGATCAATGGTCACTTGTTGATCTGCTGGATTTGGAAATAGCTCAAAATATATAGGATCTGGTATATTGCTTTGATGGCTAAATAGACAGTTTTCTATCCAAGATTTGCCATCTAATTGTGGAAGCGAATCCAAAGGAATACAAAGATGTGCCAATGCTGTATAGGCCACATCCACTAATCGAGGTGTATGGTCGTAGTTAAATTGAATGGTACTATCAGCAGAAATCCATTGCGCATTTTCAATGGTTGCATCGAATTGATTTGGCCCAGAATCCGTCGCTATATTGCCGGTGCCTTCATTGAGTTTCCAATAGCCAACTAAGGATTCATATTCCGGGTGCTGATCTGTAATACTTGTACAATACCAATTTTGAATATCGCTGGCTTGAATGACTTTATTCCAGATGCGCAGGTCTGCAATAGCTCCCTTGTAATTATAGGCTCCATTGATATCGGAGGCAATTCTAATGGCTTGATCCGTATCGATATTTTTGATAGAAGATATGTCTGTTTCTGCGATCCACTGTCCATTTTCATACATGGTCATCATGCCATCTCGATCGAAACTGACGGCCAAACTGTGCCATTCATTATCCGCAATTTCACCACCGACATCGAGGTCTACTCGGTTTTCTCCATCTCCGATATTTACTTTCCATTCTGGACCGGAAGGATATTTAAAGGAAAATACAAAACCTGGATTGAGTCCTGATTCCCAATCCTTATTACCGAGCATAGAAACGTCACTGGCCTGATCAGTACGTACTCGAAATTCGATAGTAAAATCTTGGTTTTCTCCAAAGGAGAGGTTTTCATTGTTGGGTAAGCTTATAAAATCATCCGAATTGTTGAAGTATAAGGACTGAGACTCGTTCAAGCAGTTCTCAATCGGATCGTAGATGATCGTACTATCTTTGACAATGCTTTGTTGTTCTATCTGAGGGCCGCTGGCCAGGAAAAAAACTTCTTGTTCTTCTAGAGTATTCCCTCCATGGCTGTTTCCAATTCCGCCATGATCAGTGGTCACCAAGATCAACCAATCTTCTTGTTCGTATTGTTCTCGAGCCACCAAACTTTTCAGTATCTCGCCGATATGCTGATCGATGGTTTCTATTGAACTGAGATAAGATGGATTTTCTGGATTAAAGCCAGAGCTGTGTCCGACATGATCTACGTCATCGAAATGAAGAAAGATCAGATCTGGATCGTTTACAGAAAGATAGTTGGATGTGAGCTCTTTGACAAGCATGTCATTGGAGGCATTGATTTTGAAATCGGCATCTTCTTGAATGATGTGATCATTGATGGGATTCCAATTACAGATCGATACGGTATGTTTCTCAGGCGCAAATTGATCGATGTAATTAAAGATGGAGGGAAACTGTTCGTAATTATTATCTTCGAAATTGTTGTCAAATACTTGATGCTTTTCGGACATGACGCCGCAAAGAATGGCTGACCAACCTGGACCGCTGATGGTAATGTCTCCATTCAACGCATTCGAACTATAGATGCCCGTGTTGATAAGACTATCTATATTCGGGGTGTATGCTTGCGCTAATGCGTCAGGACGACAGCCATCAATACCTATCATTAACACTTTTTTATTAGACTGTCCAACTAAACATAATGTTGGTAGTATCAAAAGCGTACTGATTATCCATTTCTTGATCATATCCTAGTATTTAATAGCTGTACAAGATACAGAAAATGCATTAGCCAAGAAAATGGATTTGAGGGATGATTCTACTTATTGGGCTTTTATAATTTTTTTCAATACTACGATTTGACCTAAGTGGTAATGGGCATGTTCGACGATGCCGTGCAGGTTTCGATAGTAGTTTCCATATTTCTCTTCACTAAAATACGCTTCCATATTTTCAGGAGGAACTTGTCGAAGCAATTCTGTAAAGGCTTCCGCATTTTTCCATGTCTCTGCCAAGAAAGCGTTCCAATCATCCACGGAATGGATGGGAGGATGATCAAAACTAAATTTATCTTTTCCAGTAAGAGGGCCTCCGTTTAATACGCTTCCTACGCCAACTAGGTAGTAGAAAACATGATACACCAAGGTGGCTATAGAGTTGCATCCATCGATTGACTTTGTTGCTTCTTGCCAAGTCACATCCGATAACTGGTCTTTGAAATTGGAGTAGGTCCAATTACCTCCGAATACGACTTCGTGAAAATGTTTGGCTATGTGATTTGATATGTTCATTCTATTGGATTTTAGTGTTTTTATTCTCTTTGACGAGGTCCAAGCTATCGTCTTGCGGACTTTTTTTCAGAGATCCAACAATTTATTTTAGATCTTGTCACAAATAAAAGATTCGCTGAGTACTAATAAAGGACGGCAAACCCGGGACCTCGTCGAAATTATTAGAGAAAAATAAAATTAAATAAAAATGAATACTGTATTATCAAAAATAACAATGGTTTTGATGTTATTATCGGCTGTTGTATTCACATCTTGTGATAAAGAAAACTTTGACCTTGAAAACACGCAAGAAAATCCTGTTGATGTAGAGGTCGTTGAAGTAGAAAATACGAATGTTGATTGTGACAATAGTTTTGCCATTGCTGGTGGTGAAATTGATTATAATACCGAGGCCGTAGCTATCAAGTATGTTGATAATGCCTGCTCTGGCGGATTTTCATTAGGAGCCAATGCGTACATGGTTCATAGTGTGGATTATGATTTCTTTGGTGCTACTACTGCATTTGATAAATTGATGGCTGCAACAGATGGATTACCTGGTGTATTATTCGGACAAGATAAGCCTTTAGAAGTTGGAGATGTAATTTCTACGGTAACATTCCCTTTGTTGGTAGATTGGACTAATTGGGAGGGATATCACTATGATGAAGGTTCTGTTGCTATTTCAGAAGTTGGAAATGAAGTTGGAGAGTTTATTGGTGGAACAGTCACCATGGAAATTAAGGATTTCAATGCTGGAACAACATACACGGTGGAAGGAAGTTTTTGTGCAACCATCGAAGAAGTTTGTCAATAAGCAAAAATTGGAAAACTCAGTCATTGAAATCATTGGCTGAGTTTTCTTGATTTAAAGTTCTTGTATGCATATTCCTGCTCCTCTGATTGAACAATGTCTCGATAATCAGCGAGATGCTCAGAAAAAACTCTATCATGCACTGTTGCCTTATCTGAGAGCCATTGGTATGCGGTATATCAAGAATCCCAGTTTGATCAATGATGTTTTACAGGAAAGTTTCGTGAAGTTATTCAAGCGTATGCATCAATATGATTCGAAGAAAGGACGTTTTCACAAATGGGCTAGTCGAATATTGATCAATACGGTTTTGACCTATAACGATCGGATTGACTTTGAATACCAAAGTTTTGATATTCAGAAGCATGATTTGGGTCATTTACCGGAGATATTGAGTGTTTTTTCTGATGAGATGGTCTTATCGTTTTTACGTAAAATGCCTTTTGACTGGTATGAAGTATTCAACCTTCATGTAATTGATGGATTTAATCATCAGGAAATTTCCGAATTCCTTGGCATTAGTAATGCTTTGTCCAGGAAACGTCTTTCCAGAGCACGATCCTGGTTACAGGAACATGCGGTTTTATTAAACCAAGAACTATTAAATAATTAGACTGCGGTCATTTTTAATTTTAAAAGATGGATCACTTAGAAAAAGATATAAAACAACGATTCGAAAACCAAATGCTTCCCATGGAAGAAGAGGCGGCGGCGTTTCTTTGGGACAATATTGAATCCGAATTGGAAGATGATCAAGGAAAACGTCGCGTATTATGGTTTTTTCTTTTTGGCTTGTTGATTGCTGGTGCGTCTATAAGTTCATTTTACATACCTTTTAATAAGCACGTCGAACAAAGAGGGGGAGCAGATCCTGTAGAGAAACCACTGGAAATGGATAATGCGCATTATCCTGAAAAGCAAGCAGTGGTGTCCGAGCAAGCAATTTATGATGTAAAAGACAGGCTTGAAAGCCCTACCAACTTAAAGGTTGAAGTCCCGTTTAGATCTAATTTGATGCCCATTCAATCCGATCCTACTGAAATTGCTGTTCGAAAGAACGCGCCTTTTGAAAAGTTGGGTGAATCGGTCTCTATATGGAAGCCTGTACATATAGGTTTTTTGGCTACCCCCTTATATGGTTTGATAGCTTATGAGGAAACCATCGAAATCCAATCCAGAATCAATGAATTGTCTGTTAAAGACGTACATATTCCAGGAAAGTCAAAATCTCCTATTCGCTTTGATGTAGGAATCCACGGCGGCGCTTCGATTGCTCATACGAATTATCGTTCTGAAACGATGCCAACCATTGCGAATTTGAAAAATACTACAGAACAAGGTCAATGGGGTAATCATTTTGGACTTCATGTCAGTGCTTTCGTACATGATAATATTATTTTAAGTTCAGGAGTTGAGCGCACGATACAATGGACTCGTTTTGACTTTGAAGAATCAAAGATTATTCAGGTATTAAAGGAAGATCAATTATGGCGAGTAGAGATTGATGCTGATACGAAGGATACGATACAAACTTTTTTTAAGGATACCTTAATCGATGCGGATTACTCGAGAGAAGTTCGGCATCACAATCAGGCGACCATTTGGTCGGTACCATTGATGGCAGGATATCAACATCATATAGATCAATGGAGATTTGGTTTGGAAGTAGGAGTGTTATTTCAATTTGTGGGCCCTCAATCGGGCAAATCCATTCATCCGGATGCCACGATTCGTACTTATGATTCTTTGAGTAGTATCGACCAGTTACCTTTACCATCGTTTGCGGTTGGAGCTAGAATTCGTCCATTTATTGCCTATGATTTTAATAATCGATGGTCAATTTCGTTAGCCGGTCAAATAAATACTCAACAATTGAATAGCTATAATTTGGCTGATTTGAAATTATCTTGGACTCAATATCAAATAACAACGGGAGTTCACTATCGTTTTTAAACGATTAGTATCTCAGGTTTCTTCTTCTCATGTAGCTAGGTCGGGCGTAATCGGGTCTCAATCCGAGTCGAATTCCAACCACGAGATGATTCAAATTCGTGCTTTCTGAATTTTCAATAGTCTGAATTAAATCTTGATTGAATCGATTGGTAATGACATAATTAAAATATGGACTCAGTGTAACTAAGTCTGAAAATCCAATGTCAAATCCAGCGCCTAGACCTAACTCGAAAAGATGCATGTTCGCCGTACTCGTCTCGGCAGTATTCACGGCCAGTCGATTCCAGGCATATGCTGGGGCTACTTGTAAATAGAAGCTCTTTTTGAACCATCCATTTTGCTTACTGAAAGTTGGGCAGTTACAGTCATTTTCAAAATCCAGAATGTATATATTGTTTTTAAATTGAAATCTTCCAGTAGTTAATCCAATATCCGAAGATTCTAAGTAGTTGGTATTTTTGGCCGGAGATAAGGAAGCCGATATGGTCGGCATCATTTCCCATCGATAGTTTTTAAGACGGAACCAATAATCTAATGATAAGCCGTAATTCGCGTCAAAGAGGTTGTCTCCTACGATGTTTTCCCAGGTATTAACAGGATAGGATCGAAATTCTGTACTCAGTCCGAATTGTGCTTTTGAAGACCAACATATACTCAAGAAAAGTAAAGAAGCGATTATTTTTTTATACATCCTGTAGAAATTTAAAGTAATAGGGAATTGCGGTTAAACCCGATATATATCAATAACTTTGCAAAAATAATTTATAGTATTTTGAAGACAAAGAAAATTGAAAGGGATAAAGTTAATGTTATTACTTTAGGCTGTTCGAAAAATTTAGTGGATTCGGAGAATATCATTACTCAGTTGGAGCATAATGATTTTT
This sequence comes from Saprospiraceae bacterium, assembly GCA_020628475.1. Lineage (GTDB taxonomy): Bacteria > Bacteroidota > Bacteroidia > Chitinophagales > Saprospiraceae > JAHDFB01. The sequence goes on from JAHDFB010000001.1 coordinate 157,006, forward strand.
CTGTTAGTCATAATTCTACAGTTGATGGGAATATTGTAATCGTGAATACATGCGGTTTTATTGACTTGGCCAAGGAGGAGTCTATTAATACTATTTTGGAATGTGCTGAGGAGAAAAAGGCTGGAAATATTGAAAAATTATATGTTACAGGCTGTCTTTCCCAACGCTATAAGGATGATCTAGAAAAGGAGATTCCTGAGGTTGATGCTTATTTTGGAACATTGGAATTGCCAGGATTAATGTCGGTATTGGAAGCGGATTATCAACATGAGCTTCTAGGGGAGCGTTCGATCAGTACGCCAAAGCACTATGCATACATGAAAATTTCGGAAGGATGTAATCGAACTTGTAGTTTTTGTGCTATTCCTTTGATGCGGGGAAAACATATTTCAAAACCGATAGAAGATCTTGTACGAGAGGCTAAAAATTTAGCTAAGATCGGTGTGAAGGAAATCATGTTGATCGCACAAGAATTGACTTATTATGGCTTGGACATTTACAAGAAAAGAGCCTTGTCTGAATTATTAGAAGCTTTGCAGGAAGTCGAAGGTATCGAATGGATTCGATTGCACTATGCCTATCCAAGCAAGTTTCCTGAAGATGTCATCGATGCTATTGCTCGATTACCGAAGGTTTGCAATTATTTAGATATTCCTTTACAGCATGCCAGCGACGCTGTGTTGTTTAGAATGCGTCGTCAAATCACACAAGCCGAAACACGCGCCTTAATCGGAAAACTGCGAGAAAAAGTGCCCGGGATAGCCGTTCGAACGACCATGCTGGTTGGATATCCGGGGGAAACGGAAGAAGAATTTCAAGAATTATGTGATTTTGTTCAGGACATGCGCTTTGAGCGCTTAGGGGTATTTCGGTATTCTCATGAAGAAAATACGGGGGCTTATGATGTGGAAGATGATGTGTCGGATGAGATTAAAGCTGATCGCGCTAATCGATTGATGGATATTCAACGAACGATTTCTTACGAATTGAATCAAGAAAAGATTGGTATGGAATTACCCGTACTTGTTGATCGTAAGGAAGGACAGTACTTCGTCGGACGAACAGAATTTGACTCTGTTGATGTGGATAATGAGGTTTTGATTGATGCGACTAAATATTTTGTTCGAATCGGAGATTTTGTAGATGTTGTCATTGAGGATGCTGAAGAATTTGACCTATATGCAAAACCTCTTGACTCGAAAGCTGTTTAAAGCTTATATCAGATAGAACGAATCAATGCTTGAATTTCTAAAACGTCATCGCACCAATCCCATTCTTCAACTTGGCCTGATCTTGCTATTGATGCTGGTTTTCATGACTATTGCACAATTGACGAATATAGAGACTTCTCAATACAACACAGGTGCGTGGGAAGTGATGGCTGCTTTTGTGCTATTTTATACCTTGGTGAATTGTGTATTCAGTTTACAGTCTAAGGATATTATGACTTATTTCAGAAATAGTGTTTTTTGCTTTATCGGATTGTTGGTTTTAGGAAGTGGTTTGGCTTACTTATTCTCTGGGGTTTCATTGAATGAGGCTGGTAGCATGAAATGGATTCTGATGGTTTTTAGTATTGGATATTTGGTGTTCTTATCCATCGTAAATCTCATGCGCTTTATCGTTGAATTGGCTCAGCGACAAGATAAACGATTACGTGGGGAAGAGTAGGACTCTCTCAAGAATGTCGGCGCCTTTCTATTTAATACTTCTATAACATTTTTGGTATAAACTATCCTATATTTCTTAGGTTTATAGAATATAAAACGATAGAATATGAAATATGCATTGCTGAGTTTATTAACTGTTTTAGTCTTATTTTCTTGTACCACTAAAACGAATTCACAGGTAAAGGAGGAGGCCAAATCTTTGGATATAAAGGTTGAATTGCCGGAAGGAGATATTGAGAAAATTGAAAAAAGTGAGGAGGAGTGGAAGCAAGAATTAAGTGAACAAGAATTTTACATTTTGCGTAAAAAGGGCACGGAGCGTCCAGGTACAGGAGATTTATTGCACAATAAAAAGGAAGGTGTCTATGTATGCGCCGCTTGTTCATTACCTCTATTTAGTTCAGACACTAAATTTAGATCGGGAACAGGATGGCCTAGTTTTTATGATCCGATCGATCCTAGAACCGTGGCACGTGAAGAAGACTATTCCCATGGAATGAAACGAGTTGAGGTATTATGTGCTCGCTGTGATGGTCATTTGGGACATGTTTTTGAAGATGGGCCAAGACCTACAGGCTTGCGTTATTGTATCAATGCGGTTTCCCTTGATTTTGTAGAAGAGAAAAATCCATAAATCTGATCAACGATCTTCATCGCGCAGTTTAACTCGTTCTTTGATGCGTTCAAGTTCTAGTAGCTCTAGTCGATCTTCCATGTCAAGATTTTCTCGTAATTCAAGTCCTTCTGTACGATCGATAAAGAGTCGGGCGATTTCATCTTCTAATTCTTCATCGTCCCTATCAAGGTTGGCTTCGCGCATACTTTTAAATCCGAAAGAACTTACGTATTGGATGGCCAAGGTAATCATTAAGATTAAGGTAGGAAAGTTGATCCAAAATTTGGTGGGTTGATAAAAGCGTAAACTGATTACAAAGAGGATAATGGAAATGCTTCCAAATACCGTAGCGACAATTTGAAAGTCTCTGATTTTCCGTAAATTTTTCTTTGCGAGTTTACTGATTTCCTTTTTCATGCTTTCAAATATAATCTTCTTGAATTAGAATTTGTCTGTTCTATGGTCTATTTATAAGTTTACAGTATGCGTTTTGTACTGTTGGTCCTATGTTTTTCATGGTTGTGTTCCTGTACGACAGAAACTAATACCCATACTTTGCCTATCGTTAAGATTGAAGGTTCGGAGGCCGATTTTTTTAGTGATTCGACCGGGATTTACGTCGTTGGAATCGGAACCGGTACGAACTGGCAGGGCGAAAAAGCGAATTATTTTGAGGGGCGTAAAATACAGGTTCGATTTGAGTATATTGAAGATGGAGAAGTCAAAATAGATCAACAAGTTGGCTTGAAAGTATCTGGAGGAGGTAGCAGAAAACAAGCTCAGAAATCGTTTAATATTTACGCTGATGAGGCTTACGGATTGTCCTATTTGTCGCATGCATTTTTCAAAGATTTACCCTTTTCTCATTATCGATCTCTTCGCTTGAGGGTATCCGGTCAGGATTGGAGAAAGACGCATTTTAGAGATGCTTTGATGCATACTATTGTAGATGGATTAAACGTGGACAAACAAGCTTATCAACCAGTGGTTTTATATTTGAATAATCAATATTGGGGGATCTATAACTTACGCGAAAAATTCAATAAAAGTTATATCCGTCAGCATCATCATTTGGATAAATCCATTGAGCTCGATTTACTGGAACAGCGGAATAACATTAATAAAGGCGATAATCAAGCTTATCTTGACTTACTAGATTATATTCAAGAACATGATTTGAAAGATACTGAACACTTTAACTATGTTGATACTCAGCTTGATCTAGAAAATTTTCTGGATTATTATTGTGCTCAAATCTATTTTGCTAATACAGATTGGCCTGGTAATAATATAAAGTATTGGAAGGCTCGTACGGAGTCTGGACGATGGAGATGGTTTATGCATGATACCGATTTAGGTTTTGCTCGTGCCCCATTGTATATGCATCCTGGTGGAGTAGAGCATAATACTTTGGCATTTAATCTGAATGATCAGGAAACGAATTTGCACAATCAACCTTGGGCTACCTTTTTACTTCGACATCTGCTCAAGAATGAAGCTTTCAAAGTTCGTTTCAAAAGCCATTTTTTGCATTTGCTTGATACACATTTTGAGACAAATCGTGTGCTTAATATCATTGATTCCTTACAGCAACAATTAGAACCGGAAATGCAAGGGCATATTGATCGATGGAAAGTAGAAGATTCTGAATTTTATCCATCCAAGGAGGTCTGGAGGGAAAATATTGAGGTTCTCAAGGATTTTGCAAGAAAAAGACCAGATATTGTGAAGGAGCATTTGCAAGCACTATAAATGAAAGTATTAACATGTTCTCTTACATCAATTCATTGCTTGAAAACCTGCTTCCAAGCCTTCTATTAAGAAGTCAGGATCTTCCATACCAACATAAAATCGAATCAAATTCCAAGGTACATTGGGTTCTGGATGTCCCGGAATGTCAAATACGGATATAAAAGGTAGAATCAAAGATTCGTGTCCTCCCCAAGATACGGCGAATAGAAAATGCTGAACATGTTTAACAAATTGATAGACTTGTTCTTTTTTCTCTGCTTTTAGGAGAATCGAGAAAAGACCACCGGCACCGGCCATTTGTTTGTGGGCTAATTCGAGCTGCGGGAAATCTTTATGGAATGGATAGATGATTTTTTCAACCAATGGATGATGATCTAAAAAATGGATTACTTCTTGCGCATTATCATGAATATAACGCATTCGAGCTTTTAAAGTCCGAAGGCCTCGTAGTACAAGTGCAGCGTCATGCGGACTAACGATCGCTCCGACAGTCATATATTCATTTATAAAAATTTTAGATATAATCTTTTTAGAGGCGCATACAGCCCCCATCACAACGTCGCTATGCCCATTGATATATTTTGTGACGGAGTGAATTACAACATCGATACCGAAGGTCGCTGGATTTTGAAAAAGTGGACTCGAATAACTATTGTCGATCATACTGACAATGCCTTTTTTTTGGGCGAGCGCAGCGCAAGCCTCCAAATCTTGCAACTCGAATGTTGCTGTATTAGGACTTTCTAAATAAAGAATGGTGGTATTATCTTGAATGGCTTTTTCAATTTCTTGTAGATCCTTACCATCTACGAAAGTATGTGTTACTCCATATTGTGCGAGATAGTTCTTGAGTAAATTAATTGTCCAGCTATATGGATTATTAACACATACGATATGATCTCCATTCTTTGCATGAGACATAATGGCCGCTGCAATGGCCGCAGATCCACTTGAAAAGACCAAGGCATCTTCCGTTTCCTCTAAGGCTGCCAATTTTTGTCTTAAAATGGCAACGGTCGGATTGTTTCCACGTGTGTATATGTGTTCATGTTGTTCGTCCGAAATGGCTTTTCTAAAAGACTCTATATCGTCAAACTTGAAATTACTCGATTGAATAATGGGCGGAGAAACGGCATTGAAATATTGTTCACGATTTTCTCCTAGATGATTGATGATATAGTCTTTATGCATCCTATTGTTTTAGCTTGATAATGTATTTGTTTTTCTTTCCATTTTCAATCATGATATATTGATTCTGTAATATTTCAGATGCATCTATTTGAAAGGCGGGATCGGATAATTTTGATTTATTTATCGAGACTGCATTTCCTTTGACGGCTCTTCTATATTCACTTTTCGAGCTGAAGATAGTGGTATGTTCACATATTAAATCTTCGGCACTTATTGGAAAGCTTGCTTCTACCAAGAAGTTATCAATTTCTAAACTTACATCCTTTAGATTATCAGCACTCATATCCATCAAATCTTCTCGTTTTGCTTTTTTATTAAACAATAAATTGGATACTTTTTCAACATTTTCATACGCTTCTCTAGAATGGATTCGCACCGTAAGTTCCTCTGCCAAAATACGTTTTATAGCATTTGGATTTTCGACATGATCTGCTTCAAGTGCTTCGATCTCTTCCTTTGTTTTGTAGCTGAAGTATCTCATGAACTTCGGTAAGTCTGCATCGGAAGCATTGATCCAAAATTGGTAAAACTTGTACGGCGATGTAAGATTCGGATCTAGCCAAATATTTCCTGATTCTGATTTTCCAAATTTTGATCCGTCCGCCTTGGTTAAAAGAGGGGTGGTCACGGCATAGGCTTTTTTATCCGTATTTCTTCGAATAAATTCAGTACCGCTTGTAATATTTCCCCACTGATCGCTTCCGCCCATTTGTACGATACAATCGTGCTTTCTTAGGAGACATAAGTAATCGTATGCTTGTAGTAATTGGTAACTAAATTCGGTGTAGGAAATACCTGTTTCTAATCGCTTTTTTACGCTTTCCTTGGACATCATGTAGTTTACCGTCAAGTTTTTGCCGACATCTCTCAAAAAGTCCAATACATTCATGTCTTTATAGAAATCGTAGTTGTTTTCAACGATTGATGCATTTTCTCCTTCAAAACGTAAGAGCCTTTTGAACTGCTCCAATTGGAACGCTAGATTTTTATCCAATTCATCATATGATTTTAATTGGCGCTCTTTATCTTTTCCACTCGGGTCTCCGACTCTTCCGGTAGCTCCTCCCATCAGTACAATAGGGGTGTTTCCCGATTTTTGAAAAAAATGGAGTAACATTACTTGTACATAGTTACCGATGGTCAACGAAGGTGCAGTAGGGTCAAAACCGATATAGCCAACGGCTGATCCTTCATTTAATCGTTCCTCAATCCCTGGGGTCATGTCGTGTAGCATTCCCCTCCAACGTAATTCTTCTATAAAATTCATCGTTTAAATTTTTGTGCCTCCAAAATGCGAGCACAAAAGTATTATTTTTACCAGACTTCATGTCCGTTTTATAATTCTTCTCTACATTTGAGTCCAGAGCGCCGATATATGAATATAAGCCGATTTATTGCAAATAGAATTACGTTTCAAGGGAGTAAAGGATTTACCAAGATCATCATTAATATTGGGATAGTTGCAGTAGCCTTAGCCGTAACGGTGATGATTGTATCTTCTAGCTTGTTTAAAGGTTTTAAAACAGAGGTCAGTAACAAGGTTTTCGATTTTTGGGGGCATATTCATATTTCAGATGCTAACACAAAACGAACCTTTGAGGCGATCCCGATCAGTCCTGATCCGGAGCTAATTGAACGATTGAGGAATCTAGGTCCACAGAGTTATCAGGCTACTAGAAGTTTTGACTGGTTTGGAAGCCAAGAAGAATTCAAGACAAAGACGACGAAGGGCTCTATTCAAAATATTTCTCCCTTTATTATTTTACCGGCTATCTTAGATACTAGAAAGGAATTCGAGGGAATGTACATGAGAGGACTCGATGCTGATTATCAATGGTCACGCTTGGATAATTATTTAAAAGAGGGACGTTGGATTCAATATGAGGACAAAAGTGGTGATCATGAAATTGTCCTTTCGAAATATACATCTAAACGTATTGATCGTAAGGTAGGCGATAAAATTATCGTTAATTTCATTTTGGAAGGAAAGCAAATTTCCAAAAGAATGGAGGTCGTTGGAATATATAGTACGGGCATTGAAGAATATGATAAGCAATTTGCTATTATTGATATGGGCTTGTTACAAGATGTCTTAGGATGGGTCGAGGGAGAAGTAGCTGGTTACGAGGTCGTTCTGGATAATCCCGAGGACATGGCCATCTGGAATGAGTATATTTATATAGAAGAGTTGCCATCAAGATTATATAGCGAGACTATTCGTGAAAAATTTGACAATATATTTGGCTGGCTGGGGCTTCAAGAGATCAATGAAAATGTCATTTTTCTATTAATGATTATCGTTTCGATTATTACAATGATTACCACCTATTTGATACTGATTTTAGAACGTACACGGACGATTGGTATTTTAAAAAGTCTTGGTGCGACGAATAGAAATGTCATTCAAATATTCTTATACTGTGCTGCATATATTATAGTACAAGGAATGGTCATCGGTAATATATTGGGAATAGGAATCTGTTTAATTCAGAAATATTTCAAGATTATACGGCTGGATGAAACGAATTATCTAATCGATCGAGCGCCAATTGCTTTTGATATTCCCATGATCGTGTTCATTAATATTGGTGTGTTAGCCATTACTTTACTATTCCTATTGATCCCGTCATTGCTGATATCAAGAATAAACCCGGTTAAGATTTTACGCTTTAATTAAGAGTATGAATTTTCAACAGAAGGGTATTGCCATATTTCGAAATCTTTACTTTTTCATTTGGACCTATCCGCTGCGTTTATATCGCGTAGCTAAGATGTTTCTGCAAATTTTATGGAAGGCTATCAGATTTCAGTATGGATGGAAATCATTCTTGGAAGATTTTTTATCTCTACTCCTGTTATCCGCAGACTTGTTTGGCATTGGTGAGTTTTATGATGCTATATTATTGATAATTAAAAGGAAGACTAGAGGGCTTACGCCCAAAGAAAAAGCCTTGGTAGCATATATTTTGCCTAAAACATTGCCGGTAACAATGATTCGGATAGACAATCATGCTAATTTTTTAGCAAAAAGGGGGCATTTCGCTTATGTGAGTTATTTCACTATTAATTATTATGGCACTTTACGCGACGATGTCTTTGTCCATGAACTGATTCATATTTGGCAGTATATGCAATTTGGTTCGGCCTATATATCGAAAGCACTGTTTGCTCAGCATTCTGAGGAAGGGTATGATTATGGAGGACCTGATGGACTTTTCAAGGCGTATAGCGCGTCCAAACCATTTTTAGCTTTCAATTTTGAACAGCAAGGTGATATTCTGGCGGATTATTTTCGAATCATACAGCAACAGCAAAAATTGCCGAAAGGCCTTTATGTGCAACGAACAAAAGTTTATGAATACTATATAAATCAAATCCGAGAATTAAAGATGTATCGATGGTAGAAATTGTTCCAATATTCGATAATGAATCTCCTGATTTGAATTAAATTTGGATTAGTTTTTTAATAAACCATAAAATAAACGTTGATGGCAATACAGCATGAAATTGATCGATTGAAGTTTCCAGTAGGCAAGCACCTTTTACCTACTGATTTTTCTCAAGAAGAACGCTTTAAGTGGATACAAACGATAGATGCGCTTCCTAATCGTCTTGTTCGTATCACGAAGGATTTAACAAAGGAAGCACTTCAATATACATACAGACCCGCTGGATGGAGTATCCAACAGGTGGTGCATCATCTGGCTGATAGTCATATGAACTCATTTATACGATTTAAGCTTTCATTGACCGAAGATACACCAACCATCAAACCATATAATGAAAGTAAATGGGCGGAGATGCATGATTATAAAGAGGTGCCTATTGAGTTCTCTTTGTCTATTTTACATGGTGTTCATGCACGTTGGTCTGCCTTATTGAAACAGATGGATGAAGCTTCGTATCGATGTAGTTTTCATCATCCCGAATCTGGAAATCATATGAATTTACATGAAGCGACGTCTATGTATGCTTGGCATTCTGATCATCATTATGCACATATTGAGCAAGCCTTGACCAGAAAATCGATGGACTAATGAGTGGAGTAATTATACTAGGAAGTTCTGCTAGTCATGGAAACACAAGAAAGGTAGTTGATCGATTGATGGAAAAAACGGGTTTCGATCTGATCGATTTAAGAGATTATTCCATTGGTTACTTTGATTATCTCCATGAAAATAGGGGAGATGATTTCATTCCACTCATGCGACAATTGACGGAAAAGTATGAAACCTTCGTGTTTGCAAGTCCTATATATTGGTATAGTATGAGTGCGATTATGAAAACCTTTTTTGATCGCATTTCTGATCTTTTAAAAATTGAGAAAGATCTTGGTCGCACTTTACGCGGTAAAAATATGGCAGCGCTCAGCTGCTCTGGACATGATGATCAAGGAGCATATTATTGGAAACCTTTTGAGCTTTCAGCAGATTATCTGGGTATGCATTACAAGGGACATATTCATACAGTGGTTGAAAATGCCATTATTTCATCTGATAGTATCGATCGTATTGATGATTTCACTCGGACCTTACTGGACTAGCTATATTGTTTTAGTTTCTTGGTAATATATTGTTCGAAGTACATCAGGACGGTAGCTTCATGCGTTAATTCGTTTCTTTTAATAGTGTTGATTTCTGAAAGTATTCCTTCGAAAAACGATTTTCTGGCTGATTTAGACTGGTCTATAATAAGCCCTTTTTTAATCAGGTGCAATAAAAGTTGTTCGACTTGGTTGAGTCTTCCTTTTTTTCGAAGAAACCGATACGTGTTTAATGTTGCATGATTGAGTAATCGATAATTTTCAGCCTCAAAATGTAAGATTAGATCCATGATTTTACTGAATGCCTGTATATCTTGCCGATAAATCGTTGGATTGTCTTCCATGATGCGAATCCATTTCCATGCTTCCGAGTAGTCCGATTTCGTAAAAGCATGAATGGCTCGTTGCCAGTGATATAAGTATCGGGTGGGCGGGTTTATATTGGCTTTGTTTGATTCAATAATATTATCAATGGTTTGAATAATCGATTCTCTACTATTTGGAATTTTACATTTAAATGCTGCATCATATTCATTGATATATGTTGAAATACTAATACTAGATTTGAAAGAAGGGCTCAGACTAAATTCTGTCAGTTTTGATCGGCATTTTTCGCCTATTAGCTTCAATTCATCATATTTTGATAGACGCACCATCGGATATTGAAGATTGATAAGGCTTCGAATAAAAAGTTCTCCTTTATCGGACATGTAATTGGGGTTTGCTTCCATCAAAGCGATGAGTTTATGTCCTTTTTGATACGTTTCTTGAATATTCCCTTTCATTCCTGCCAAAAATTGCAAGCAATAGAGCTGAATCATTTGTGCCTCTAGACTTGTTGGGTTTGCTTTCCCATTTAAAATTTCTTGCTCAGCGAGCTGTGTGTAATATTCTAGTATTTCTGGGTTGGTAGGCAATCCATGCGTCATATAGGTTTTCCAAATTTGACTTTGCAAATTTCTCAATTGACCAACCTGTGTTACTTTGGTAATAATATCTAGTTCAACAGAATTATCTAATTGAGGTCTTTGGACCGCATAAGTAATGTGTCTTTCTAACTCTAGTAATTCAAGTAACATATACCATCTTTCGTGCTGATGGCAATATTTTTTTGCTTTTGAGATGAGATGTAAAGCTTGGTCTCCAAGGCCTTTTAAAAATAGTATATTAGCCTGACTAATTAGTGATCGAATTTTAATATCCTTGGAGCTTGCTCGATGAAAAGCTTCCAATGCGATGAGTAGTTTTTGGTATAAGTTTTGTTTGAAAAGATCGAATCTATTCTTTCCGGAGCTAGCTAAAAAAGATGCTCTGATTTCGGCTTCGTTGATTGAGGAATGATGCTTCAAATATTCGGTGATGATGTCAAAGAGGATGACGTAATAGTTCACAGCACCAATAACATGGTTTTGAGCATGAATTTTAAAGTAACGTTTTTCGGAGGCACTCATGTTTTGAATGAGGGCATAAAGGCTATGTCCGTTTTTGTATTTAGACATGAGGATATGATTTTGGTTGCATATTGGGATAATAATTGGAGGAAAGGTACTAGGAATTGTTGGGCATTATGAAATAAAAAGGAATAAAATGGATAAATTGCTTGAAATTAGACATAAGGAAAAATATATACATTTTGTTATTGTTGTAAACATAATGGATGGTTCAGTGAAATTATGACTTAAGGTAATTGATAGAAAGTTGACCAATGAATGCGAAGTGAAAGTATGAGATTGATAATTGATGGTAGTCGGTGGGTCATATGATCTTTGCAATTAAGATTAATGTATTAGAGATAAGGAGAAATGTGAAGGTGATCTGAAATGTGAAGGTGAGGAGAATGATGTTATGAAGGGAAGGTGGTTGTTAATGAAAAGCAATGGAATCTTGTGACATTCGAAGCGGAATGAATTATTGTACAGAATTTGAAGAAGAAGTGGTGGCGAGGAATGTATTTATTTAGTTTGGAGGAGCTTTAGTATGGAGATTATGGCTTTTGTTGGAGGAACCAGTGCTATTTTTTGTTTGAAATATTAAAAGTTGTAGTACGTGCGCTTTAAGTACCTGCTTTTTCAAAGCATCCAGCTTTTTTCTTAAGCTCTTCACCTTCCTCCTACGTACAGAAGAATTGATAAAAATACTCCCTTTTCCCCATTTCTTCGGAACCTTGTAATGACTCTTCTTCGCTCGATACTTCTTTCTCGATTGATACAACCGAATCTTTCCCCGACGCATCATTTCTAAATAAGCCTCTGCTTCACGTAAGGATTCAAACAAGAAACGTTCGTAGGACGAATGAACTTTACTACCAGTACGTCGCTGTTTTTTATTGGTAAACTTGACAAAATTCGATAACAAGATGCGCATCCGTTCCGAGATGATTCTCCAAACCAATTGGGGATCTAGTTCATCCGTTTTGTCGATGGAAAGTGTACGTCGCAACTTTTTTAATGAATGAATCCGTACGATGAACACCCAACCATGCTGATCGAGGAGATATTCATGAATTTTCAGGTAGCCTTTAAGGTAATGATTGGCCGAAAGAATAAATTGTCGAGCCTCATGGAGGTCCTCGATGAAAGATGAATTTCCAGAGGCCTTACCTTGGAAAATGTACAATCCACCGGCCACCGTTTTTTTTATTTTAATCATAATGTGTTTTAGAATAGGTTCTAACTATTAGTGTAATGAACCCTACATTCCGTTCCAAAAAATGACCACTTTTTTTGAGAAATTTTGAAGAGTGTTGAAAGGGAGGTGTTAAGCGTCTGGAAGTTAGTGATTTATAAGATGTACTTGGTAGAAGGGATTTAAGCGAAAAAAGTGAATTCTGAGCGAAATAGCTTAGAAGTCAATACCAAACTTGACAATTTTTTACGCCATCTTAGAAGCTGAATACCATAAAAACAAACTCCCTTCTCTAGGTCTTAGAAAAGAGAGTTCGTTGGAAAGCATCATCCTATTATTTGATATTGAATCATCTAATAGACCGTTTGCTTAAAAAATGATCGAATCAATCGAGCACTGCTTGGTCCTATGGACTTCGTTACGAGCTTTCGATCTTTTTTGTCTAAAGCGGCCAATTCAGCACCGTAGTCTTTCATGAAATCTTCCAAAACATCTTTGTTGAACGATCCTATGACCAAACCGAAATCTTCAATGGTCACTTCTCCAATTTTACTAAGAACATTGTTCAATCTGTTTTCATTGACGTACGAACTAATGGCTGTTTGAAGTTCTACTACCTGTTCTGGTAATTGAATTTCTTTTTTTGCAGAACGATCTACTTTAATACGTTCTGACCACTGATCATTCTTGTTTTTAAGGATGACTCGACTACCATTTCGAAACAATAACTGCTCTTTCGATTTGATGACAACCCCTTCGCAAGTATTGGGACTGATGCTTGGTAGACCAAGTATATTTGGGATGGTAGAATCAAAAAGATTCGGATATTCCAAACAAGCCTCTAAGGTTCCTTCAAATAGCGTTCTTGCAAAAAGTAGATCATTTTCTTCGAAAAGTTGATTGATATAATCAATAGGTAGATACTGCTGACCATTGATCTTGATATCAAACGCGTAAAACGCATTAGAAGGACAATAATAGATACCTTTCTGCACTTTGATCGCATTTTTAGTTCTTGCTACCTCTTTGTGCGCATAACTTCCACCAATGACCTCACCATAGATACCCATACTTTTGATATCCGGATAATCAACTTTGATAGATTGATAAATCGATTTAAATGACGCTTGATGACGTTCAAGTAAGAGCTGGTGATTATAAAAGGATTCATCCGAAGCTAATAATCCCGATCGCTTCGCAGCGTAAAACTCTTGTCCATTTTCCGTCCAAAAGGAAAGGTTGGAACCGTGCGCCTTTTCTTGTACGACATACAGGGCATCCCAGTAATCGTGTGCTTTGATTCTATTCAGAAACTCCGTTCTGTAAGAATTTTCAATCGATGTGTACTTTGTAAACATAGTGTTTTAAAAATTTAATGAAAAAAAAAGCCCCTTGGAAAATCCAAGAGGCTGCGTACATGTATTATTTATTATATACCTTCATCACTCTTGGTCTTGAAAACCGAAGTCATTTTTTAACATGATTATAGAAGTGTTTGAATGCATTATTTTATTTTTTTCGGCGCAAAACTACATATATTTTTAGGTTTGAGATGGATTTTCGTTTCTTATTTCTGATTTCTGTTGAAAAGTCCGGAATGCTCGAAGAAGAACATGGAAGTTTAACGGAAGTTTTGTACATTCGAATCGCAATCAACAAGCAAAGCCTCAATTGATCATGATGAAACATACAATGTATTATGTAATGTTTTCCTGGATGATGTGTGTCTTATTCGTGGCATGCAATACGCATCAACAAGGAGAAACCACGAACACAGAAGATCCAACGCCAACGGTGGACTCAGAAGAAGTGATGACGATCGATTCTATGCAGGATCAATCCGATATTATACCAAAAGAATATAGTTCAGTAGGCACGGGCCAAACAGATGATGATTATCAAGTGGTCTTGTCGGTAGATACCAATTTTGTGTGGGGCGAAACAGGTGAGTTCGTCGTTTGGATCGGAGATCAAGAGAACACGCCCAATTTCTCGGAAAGACAAGAACAAGATCAAACAACTGCTCCTAAAGATATTACCAAGTATGTGACAGTAGAACCAAATGCGCCTGAATTTGAGATTATTGGTCGTCCAGTACATGATTGTATGCTGGTCCATCCTTCTGGATCCTCGTTTACCTTCAATTTGAAAGCCAAATCAACAGGAAAGCATCGAGTAGGAGCGAATATATACTTATATGATAATGGCGATTGCACAGGAACGCCGATTCCGAAGGCAGTAAGAAGTTTAGAAGTCGAGGTAAAGATTGATGCAAAGAAAGAAGTGAAAGAGGGTATTGCTGAATTGGCTGGTGAGACTTGGAGTAAATTCAAAGTTTTCTGGGGAAGTCTGTTGACCCTGATCTTCGGAGCATTATTATTCGTCGTTCGGCGTTACATCAAAAATCGAACAGGTTATACGGATCCAAATGCAAAGGAAGAGAAGTCTTAGACATCACTTTTGGACTCGATATGAAATGAGCTAGCAACTCGGAGGACTTGTCACGGCGATAGGCGTGATGAGCGCAAGCGAAATCCGGAGAACTGCGACCGCGATTCTACTACATTATATATATTATATATAACAAGTATTTTGAAGGCGCTTGCTCAACGGATAGCTTTGAAATATCGCGGTAGCTCCCAATTACTTGTAAAACAAATGAATAGCGAGAATTTGGATAATCGTGCGATAAAGTGGCGACCTTTCAGGCTATTTTAGTACTTTTACAGTCCCAGAAATAAGAGTATAAGCCAAAACCTTGTCTCATGATCCGATATTACGCTACGCAGAAAAAAGTTGTGACGGAAGTTGAAAGTTCAGCAGATGCTTGTTGGATCAATATTTCGGCACCCTTCGACAAGGATGAGTTGATCAAACTCAGCGAAAAACATGAAATTCCACTAGATTACTTAACGGATTCACTCGATATCGATGAACGTTCACGTTATGAACGGGAAGATGATATTCGATTAATCGTTTTAAATACGCCCTTGATCAATGAGGATGAAGAGGGGTACAAGCCTTTTTACATTACGGCGCCGATTGGTATTATTTTGACGCCAGAACATATTATCACGATTAGTCCTTTGGATAATCCGATCCTGAACGCTTTTCTAGATCATACCGTTAAGAATTTTAACCCAGAAGACGAGAAGTTGTTTGTTCTTCAAATTTTTGAACAAAATGTATATCACTTTCTTCGATGTCTGAAGAAGCTTAATTTAAGAAGGGACATCATCGAACAAGAATTATATAATAGTAGTAGGAATTCGGAATTGCGTCAGTTACACCGTATCGAGAAGAGTTTGGTGTATTTTGTGACCGCCTTGAGTAGTAATGAATTACTCAAACTCAAGATCAAGCGATCAGATTTCCTCAACATTCGTGTACTGGAATATCATACCGATCTATTTGAAGATATCATTGTAGACAATTCGCAGGCCTTGGAGATGGCCAATGTACATACCAATATATTAAGTAGTACGACGGAAGTCTTTGCATCCGTAGTGTCAAACAACCTCAATGAGTTTATTCAGCGCTTAACCTTGATTACGATCATCTTGATGGTACCTACCTTGGTCGCCTCCTTTTTTGGGATGAATGTATCCTTACCTTTTATGAAAAGTAATTTTGCCTTCTATGGCATTATCCTCTTTTCAGTCTTTTTAATTATCCTGTTGGTTTGGTTTTTTAGAAGAAAAAAACTGATATAAAAAGTGCTCAACTTTTCCAAATTTTCAGCCTAAAAAAACAGCCAATTTTATCGCGTTTTTTAGCCTGTTCGTAACATAAAAATTGGCGCCAAAATTAAAATATTAAACTTTTTCCACATATTTTATATTTAGTTAATTTTGTATTAATATGGAATAGAGCGAGTTATGCATTTTATCCACATATTGTGGATAACTATAATGTGTGTAAAAGGAAAAAATGTCTTTAATTTGTGTTCACGGGAAGAGTTGGTACAACTGCTAAAGATTTAAACGTACTTTTCACTCCATCACGTAACTGTTAGAAGCCGAAAGTTTTAGATATAACCGAAAAGAAGAATATGTATTTTTTTCGGTTATTTTATCGCTAATAAAACAAATTATAATTTTTTTTATATATTTAAATTCATAATATGTTTTGTGGTTTTTTAACGTGCAAATTATTAAATACTTACTATTAACTATTTTAAGGCATGAGCAAAGTAATTGAACCTATTTTAGAGGAAAATCCAAACAGATTCGTTCTTTTTCCAATTAAGCATGATGACATTTGGAATTTCTACAAGAAATCGGAGGCAAGTTTTTGGACAGCAGAGGAAATTGATCTTCATCAAGATCTATCAGATTGGGAGAAAAAGTTAAACGATAACGAAAGACATTTCATCAAGCATGTATTAGCTTTTTTCGCGGCGAGCGATGGTATCGTCAATGAGAATTTAGCTGAAAACATGGTCAATGAAGTCCAATATACGGAAGCGAAGTTTTTCTATGGGTTTCAAATTATGATGGAAAATATTCACTCAGAAACATACTCTCTATTAATAGATACCTATATAAAAGATAACACAGAAAAAGATTACCTATTCAATGCGATCGAACACATGGATTGTGTAAAGAAGAAAGCGGAGTGGGCATTGAGATGGATTGACCAGGGGACTTTTGCGGAGCGATTGATCGCGTTTGCTGCAGTAGAAGGAATTTTCTTCTCTGGATCATTCTGTTCTATTTTCTGGTTGAAAAAGAGAGGTTTGATGCCGGGATTAACCTTCTCCAATGAGTTGATTAGTAGAGATGAAGGAATGCACTGTGATTTTGCTTGTTTACTATATAACAGTCACATACAAAATAAATTAGACAAAGGTGTAATCACCAAAATTATAAAGGATGCTGTTGAAATCGAAAAAGAATTCGTTTCAGATGCACTTCCTGTAAGCTTGATCGGAATGAACGCTACCTTGATGTGTCAGTATATCGAATTTGTTGCAGATCGATTATTGGTACAACTTGGAGAACCAAAAGCGTACAATGCTGAAAATCCATTTGCTTGGATGGATCTCATTTCAATACAAGGAAAAACCAACTTTTTTGAGAAGAGAGTAGGTGATTATAGAAAATCGGGAGTAGGAGTGGACAAGGAAAAGCAAGTCTTTTCGATTGACGCCGATTTCTAGGAGCGAACACCGCCCAACCGGATCATCCGCGCAGAGAACGCGAATCAATGATCCACACATTTTGACTGAGAAAAAAAGAAACTACATATTTACTAATCTTCACAATCCTCTTCTATGCAAGTTATTAAGAGAAATGGCAAGAGGGAAGATGTATCTTTCGATAAAATCACAGCACGTATCAAAAAAATGTGCTATGGTCTTGATCAAAAGTATATCGACCCAATCGAAATTGCAAAAAAAGTAATACAAGGTCTTTATGACGGAGTAACCACCTCCGAATTGGATAATCTTGCTGCCGAAACATCGGCGACGATGGCAACAAGCCACCCAGAATACGCTTTATTAGCGGCGAGAATAGCGGTATCCAATTTACACAAAAATACCAATAAGTCATTCACAGAAACGATGGATGCCTTATACAATTACGTGGATCCAAAAACCAATCAAAAAGCCGGTTTAATAAGTGAAGAAGCGATTCAGGTAATCAAATCCAATAAAGATAAATTGGACTCTGCGATTATCTATGATCGTGATTTTACCTTTGATTTTTTCGGATTCAAAACACTGGAGAGATCATACCTTTTAAGAATGAATGGAAAGGTCGTTGAGCGACCTCAACATTTATTGATGCGGGCAGCAGTAGGTATTCATGGAGAAGATATTGATTCTGCGATTGAGACATACAACTTAATGAGTGAAAAGTGGTTTATCCACGCTACCCCTACATTATTTAATGCAGCAACGCCAAAACCGCAGTTAAGTTCTTGTTTCCTATTATCTATGACAGATGATAGTATCAGCGGAATTTTTGAAACACTTTCGCGATGTGCTAAAATATCGCAATCTGCTGGAGGTATTGGATTAAGCATACACAATATCCGAGCTACAGGAAGTTATATCAAAGGTACTGGAGGAACATCGAATGGTATCATTCCGATGTTGAGAGTATTCAATGATACGGCACGCTATGTGGATCAAGGTGGAGGAAAACGTAAAGGTGCCTTTGCGGTATATCTAGAGCCTTGGCATGCAGATGTATACGAATTCTTAGACTTGAAGAAAAATCATGGTAAAGAAGAAATGCGAGCAAGAGATTTATTCTATGCGCTTTGGATTCCAGATTTATTCATGCAACGAGTTCAGGAAAATGGAGATTGGTCATTATTTGATCCAAATGAAGCACCGGATTTATTCGACCTATATGGAGGAGAATTCGAGGCGAGATACCACCAGTACGAAGAGGAAGGAAGAGCACGTAAAGTAGTCAAAGCACAGGATCTTTGGTTTGCTATTTTGGATGCACAGGTAGAAACAGGAACACCGTATATCTTATATAAAGATGCTGCGAATAAGAAATCGAACCAGAAAAATCTAGGTACGATACGATCTAGTAATCTTTGTACAGAGATCATGGAGTACACTTCTCCAGATGAAGTAGCGGTGTGTAACTTGGCATCATTATCCTTACCAAAATTTGTGGAAAACGGAAAATTCAATTTCCAGAAGTTATACGAGGTAACACGTATTGTAACGAAGAATTTGAACAAGGTAATCGATGTGAATTATTACCCAGTTCCAGAAGCGGAAAATTCGAATATGCGTCATAGACCGATTGGTATTGGCGTACAAGGATTAGCGGATGCGTACATGTTGATGCGATTCCCATTTGATTCACCGGAAGCGAAGCAATTAAACAAAGATATATTCGAGACGATTTATTTCGGTGCTGTAACAGAATCTGCAGCTATAGCAGAAGTAGATGGCCATTATAAAACATTCCCTGGATCACCGGCAAGTGAAGGAATCCTTCAATTTGATATGTGGGGTGTGACTCCAACGGATCGATGGGATTGGGATGGCTTGAAGGCAAAAGTGATGAAGACAGGTATCAGAAACAGCCTTTTATTGGCACCGATGCCGACAGCGTCTACTTCACAAATATTAGGAAATAACGAGTGTTTCGAACCATACACGAGTAACATATATTCTAGAAGAACACTTTCTGGAGAATACATCGTAGTTAATAAACACTTATTGAAAGATCTGATTGGATTAGGACTTTGGAATGATGATATGCGTCAAGCATTGATGGCTGCTAATGGGTCTGTTCAGGATCTGCCGATTCCTCAGGAATTGAAAGACCTATACAAGACTGTTTGGGAGCTTAGTATGAAGACCGTGATCGACCAAGCGGCTGATCGAGGAGCATACATTTGCCAATCACAATCATTGAATCTATTCGTGGAGAATCCTGACTTCAGTAAATTATCATCTATGCATTTTTACGCTTGGAAGAAAGGATTGAAGACTGGTATGTACTACTTACGTTCTAAAGCGGCAGTAGATCCGATCAAGTTTACATTAAAAGCAGAACATCAAACAAAATTCAATAAGACACAAGAAGAAGAGATTGTGGAAGGAGAAGTTTGTACGATGGAAGAAGGCTGTATCATGTGCAGCGGATAAAATAAAGGAAAATCTTTAGCTCAAATCCTTAAGGGCGGGTATCAATTCTGATATTCGCCTTTTTTTATGTTCCTTCATAAGGGCGTCCGGGCGTTACGTCCATGGCGCGCTGTTCGCTTGGCCTCGTTCCTCGGCTCGGCTGCGCCGACCATTCCCATCACTGACGCGGTTCTATACAAATAGATTAAATCTTATAAACCCTGTTCCTTATAAAATAAAGATCCTACTACGAATTTAATACAAACTATCAAAATAGCTTCTCAAGCAATATAAACACATTGATCTAGATCATGATATGGGACATTAAATTCCACGTATAAAAAGGAGAGATGCATATCCTATAGTTAGCCTAAATAGGCTTTAAAGAATATTTTGAAGTAGTGAAATTAAAATGTATTATAATTGTCATAAATTCTTTTCAACCTGAAAAAAATCGTTCTTTCATTTATTCACTCATGCAGTATATGATGTTCTTCCATTAAACTGGTAGTAGAAAGAAGATAGAATTACATTATAAATAAAAATGCTATTTTTAATTTGTATATTCATTTTGTATTTTTTAATCCTTTGCTGCATAACTTTCTATGAAACAAATTATTTATTTCATTTTAATATTTCTGATAAATGTTGTTCAACTGAAAGCACAAGATTCTGAAAATAGTTTTTTTAAAGAACAAATTTCTGAAAAGGATTTATTGGAGGATTTTATCACACTTACAAATGGACATGATATTTATGATGCTGGATATTATTACTACCGATCTAAAGAAAATATTGATTCAGTTATATATAGTATTAAGACCAAAATAAATCGACCATTAACAAGAATTGAATTTTATCGATTGATTATGCCCTATTTTATTGAAATTGGCGAAGGTCATAATTATAGTAGATTTCCACAAAATTATTATTCCGAATATACTTCACGAACAGGTTTTAAATTTCCTTTTGAAGTCATGTATCTCAATGGTAAGTACTATTTGTATAATTCCAAACACCGGGAAATTCCTGATGGAAGTGAATTAAAAGCTATAAATAATAAATCCATCAAAAATATAGATTTAGCATTTCAGAAATCACTGCTAAGAGATGCAAATATTCCTGTTGACGTTCCGATTTCATATAATATCAATGAGCGTCAAAGATTTTGGAGGAATTTTATCATGTGGGTATCTGATAAAGAAGATTGGAGCAATCAAGTAAGGATTTCTTATATACATAAGAATAATAATCAGATTATTGAAAAATCCGTTCAAATGGATACAATATCTTCAGAAGGAAAGAAAGGAAAGACACGAAATTGGTTGAAATTTGAAAAACTTGATTCTTTAACGGCATACATGAAAGTCGGAACCTTTTATGATCAATTCGAAGGATTACATGTTGATACATTTTTTCGTTTTTATAATACGAGTTTTCAAAAGCTAAAAAAAGAAAATGTTCAAAATTTAATTCTCGATCTACGTGGTAATTCAGGTGGAAATGAAGAATTAAGTATTGAACTGGCCAAATATCTCGTCAATGATAGTAT
>JAHDFB010000093.1 GCA_020628475.1 Saprospiraceae bacterium
TCTTCTACTATAGGAATATATATTTCTTTCTGATTGTAGGCCACCAATGCCAATAACTGATGCGGCATTTCTTGAATCGACAATATAATACCCACTTCTTGTTCTTGATCATAGATCGTATAGCCCTCTAATCCTACACCTGTCGTTTGTTGAAGATGAGCTACCTTATCTTGGCTTAAATAGATGCGTTTACTTTGAATTTTATCGGCTTGTGATTGCGTCAGGATATCATCAAATTGAACCATAGAATGTCCCTTCTTCCAGTTAATAACCCGATATGGCACATGATAATCCTCTTCCTCTAAAAACAAAAAGGTTTCTCCAATGACGGCTTGATGAAATTCCTCGAATATCTTCACTCGGTTATAGCCTTCCGTCCCAAAACTTTTGCCGAGTTGACCGACCTGAATGAAATTATGATCCATATTCGAGTAGCGTCATTTCTAAGGTATATCCGATTTCTCCTTTTTCTTCCCAAGTTTGTCCCTCACAATCCTCAATACATTGAGTATCTAATATGGTATGTTTTTTATATACTAAACCCACATCACGCGCATACTTTTCAATAACATATCGACGATGTAATAAATCAAGTTCGTCACTATCCGCATTCTGAGTGGTAACTACCTTTTCATATTCCGTATCTCCAATCGTTTCTGTCTGATCCAATGACAATACTTTATAGGACCAGTCCAAGAAAAAATCCATGGTTTCTCCTGCTACAAATACTTCGGTGCCCTCCGGAATAAAGGAATTCCCATCCCACGAAATATTTTCAGTTGGTGGAAATACTAATTTGATATACTTTAGATTTTCTTCTGTTCTGGTAACACGTGTTTGATTTTTCTCCGTGGCCCACTCATCCTTCACTTTCCAATTATAATCTTGAGTTGGGCTGACCTTTCGTTCGATCCGAAAGATGGTGTCTCCTACCTGATCTACAAACTCCTCTACAATTTCCTCTCGAACATAGGATCTGCTCGTATCTTTAATAGCTCCGAGATCAATATATTCAACGCTGTCTACTTGATATATCCAGTAATTCCCCACTTCTAAGGGATAATAATTATAACCAAGCGAATCCAATTGGAAATCCTCTTTCGTATCTTCACATGATACTTGTAGTACGAGGCCCATCAGCAAGAAAAACAGTGTACGTGTCATTTCATTTTATTTTTACGATCGTAACGAAGATTGAATGATTCCCCCACCTACTACATCGTCTCCTTCATAAAATACAGCGCTTTGTCCAGGTGCTACTCCTCGAACATTGGACAGAAATTCTACTTGTACTTCTCCAAGATCATTCTGATTAAGAACGGCTAAGGAGCCTGGATCATTGTATCGAATTTGCGTCGTTGCTTCTAAATTAGCAGGCAATCGATCATATTTCATAATATTTGTCTGGCCAACGATCATTCCATTTCGAATCAAATCATCCACTCCTCCTAACACAACAGTGTTGCTATCTGGCTTAATCTCCGTTACATACATTGGTTTTCCAAAAGCTTGTCCTAATCCTTTTCGTTGTCCAATCGTATAATAAGGATACCCACGATGTGTACCAATGATTTCTCCGGAAATATCCACAAAATTGCCTCCAGCAACCGAATCTGCTAATTCAGGTACTCGACGATCTAAAAACGCACGGTAGTCATTATCTGGAACAAAGCATATTTCATAACTCTCCCCTTTTTTTGCTAAATCCGTGTAGCCAAAATCGGCGGCCATTTGTCGTACTTCTGGCTTGGTATATGGACCGAGCGGGAAACGACTACGTTCTAGACATTCTTGAGATAATCCCCATAATACATATGACTGATCTTTATGACTATCCTTTGCTTTTTGCACAAATCTACGACCGTTTAGCTCCTGAACTTTTGCATAATGTCCTGTAGCAATAAATTCGCAATCCATAGCATCGGCTCTTTTTAGAAGCGCCGACCATTTGATATGGGTATTACATAATACACAGGGATTCGGTGTTCTACCACCCAGATATTCATCTACGAAATTATCGATGACGTAATCTCCAAATTCTTCTCGAATATCAATGATAAAATGAGGGAAGCCCATATTCACGGCAACTTCTCGGGCATCATTAATCGAATCTAATGAGCAACATCCTGTTTCCTTCTTCTCTCCTCCAGAGCTCGCATAGTCCCAAGTCTTCATAGTGATCCCAACCACTTCATAACCTTCTTCATGAAGCATCATGGCCGTGACGGTGCTATCTATTCCACCGCTCATCGCAACAAGCACTCTTCCTTTTTTACTCATACCGCAAAGATAAATGGTTATTCTTCAACCACATTGAATTACAATTTAATTTTAACTCGCATTATGCATCAGAATATCTTTACCGAAGTTCCAATGAATAATCCTAGTTTCATTTCTTCTAGTTTTCCCTAGAGAAAACAATGAAGTGAAATAAAAAGTTTGTATTTCTGGAGGATATTATCCTCAAAGATTGGTCAGCATTCTATTCCGAGATAAAACCTTTCTTTTTTAACCAATTGGGGTCAAAAATGGATTTCTCATATTTAGATCCGTGGTCTGGAAATATTCCGACAACACAAGCATTTCTTGGACAACTGTGCACCATCTCCTTGATTCCTTGCATCACCGCTCCGGATGAATGTCCAACGTAGATTTTTTCAGACTCGTTCAGTTCAACGCAAGCTTGATACGCTTCTAGGTCAGAGATCTGGATGATTTCATCAAATAGATCGAATTGAACATTGGAAGGAATGAATTTCTTACCAACTCCATCCATGTTGTATGAAAATGTATCCTCTTCATCAATCTGCCCCGTATCTCCAAATGATTTGAGCACGGATCCTCTTGCATCAATAGCTATTACCTTGACATTTGGATTTTGCTCTTTAATGTAGCGAGCTGTTCCTGAAAGTGTGCCTCCTGTGCCGATTGCTCCGACTAGATGGGTAATGGAACCGCCAGTCTGCTGCCAAATCTCAGGCCCAGTCGAGTGATAATGTGCATTGGCATTATCTGGGTTGAAATTTTGATTCACATAGAAAGCTCCTTCCAAGGTCTTTTCTAGATGTTCTGCCTTGGTGATGTAATTTTCTTCGCTTGATCTCGGTGCACTGCTCGGACAAACAATCACCTTAGCGCCTAATCTTTTTAGATCTGAAATTTTGGTCGCTGACACCTTATCCTTGATGGTAATAGTACATTTAATGCCCATCTTATTGGCCAATCTGGCCAAGGCTAATCCAGTATTTCCAGAAGAGGCTTCAATCACAACAGTATTTTCATCGATTTTACCCTCTTGAATGGCTTTATTCAGAACATATTGAGCCACTCGATCTTTAGCCGATCTAGTAGGATTTTCGCATTCCATCTTCGCGTAAATGAGGCGATCAAATCTGGAAGAATAATTAAAAAGACGGATCAAAGGTGTATCTCCTATTTTACGATCTTTGATACCCGATTTTCGATATCTTTTTTTCTTAGTAGATAACAAAAAACGATCGTAAATAATACTAAATAAGGTCACAGTTCTCTCTTCAATGAGGTGCAAAAGTACAAAATTAAAACCAATTTGTCGTTTTAGCCGACATTTTGAATGGTCAAATCCAAGTAAAAAAGTGTGATTCAAAGCTTTTGATGAGCCGCATACTATGGGTGATTTATAAGAGGTCCGTACGGTGATTTTAATACTGTTTAAATACATGTTTCTGGTGCTCCTAATTAGCTGTCGGAAATTGGACGAATCCGACTTAATCTATGATATAAGAGCTAATGCGTTACCGATGGGAATGGGAGCGCTTATGCGATCGCCCGAAGGGCCGACCGCAAGGGAGCCATGGACGTAGGGCTCGAACGCCCTAATGATCATCCAAAATCAACTGTAAAAGACGTTTTTCTTCCTCTTCCCAATTCCAATATTCTCTTGCCTCGAAGCAATTCTGCTGCAGATGTTGATACTGTTCTTCCATCTGTATCTGTTGAATGGCCTTTGTTAATGTAGACTGCTTCAAATCGGGAATCAAAATAGCTACTTCGAACTGCGCATTGAGCTTTTGATACACCGGAAATGTCATATTAATGGAAGGAATTCCCGCCATCGTGTAATCGAAGAACTTATTGGCCAAGGAGTAGTAGTAATTTAGGCTTTCGGACTCCAGAAGATTCAATCCGATATGCGCTTGAGCTGTAATTTCCGCAAGCTCTTCCGGGGTCTTCATTCCTAGAAACTGGACTTTATCTGGACACTTTTGTTGTGCTAACTGTTCATATTCAGCACGTTCTGGTCCATCCCCACAGATCCAACATTCTACATGATCCAATGTGGCAATCGCATCAATTAATTGTGGGATTCCCCGACCGATATTGATGGCGCCTTGGTACAAGAGAATCTTTCGATCATTTGGAGCGGGGCTCGTGATCCATTTGAATGGCATGTTTCGAACATAGTCAAATTCTACTTTATATTTTTTCTGAAGTTCCTGTGCCAAGGGTTGATTCACTGTAAAGCGAAGATCTGTCTTTGGAATACTGCGATGGGCTAATTGCTGCCAAATCTTCTTAGTTCGGTGCCGATGTTGTATTTCAGGCAATTCAGTAAAATATTCATGGGCATCAAAAATCCACTTGAAGGACTTCATTTTTCTCAGCACGAATCCAGCAAATATGGTGTCCAAATCCACTGTATACAACTGGTCTACTTTCCTAAATAATAGAAAGAGGATTAATCGAATATTGAATTCGAGGTAAAAGAACTTCCCTTTTTTGAAAAAGGTGTACAACCTCTTCTGGCGATACATCTTCGTTTTTAAAGGAGGTGGATTTCTTGTTGTCGTACCTATCAAACATAAATCAAAGTGATCCGCTAATGTAGTAGCAATTCTATTCATACGTTGATCGTATGATATATTATTGGTAATGGTGATGTACATCTTAGTTTTCAATCCGTGAAATTTTTTGATGGGACCATTTAATTTTCTGCTCATTCTCTAAAATCGATAACATCTGTAGGACCTTCTTACGTTTGTTATGTGGCCACCAATGTAATACATCAAAAAGATCGGTTTCTCGCAGTAATTTTTGACGCAAGTATTGATCTAAATCTTTTAATTCTTGATTGGTAAATGCTTCATCCTGACTGCCTTTACAAATATCGCAGCGAGTACAAGCTGTTTTTTTCTTTTCATCGAAATACTCCAATATTATATTTTCCCGGCATGTCGAACTTTTCATAAATTGAAATACAGCTCGCAATTTATCGGTCCGACCTTGATGCAATTGCTGGAGTAGCTTGTAGTCAATCTGAAGGGATCTCGCTTCTGTTCTAGGAACCAACATAACCATTTTTGGCTGTTCTGAACGTGGAACATAATAGCCTAATCCCAATTCTTCAATACTATGTAGGTATTTCTGTACTTGTTGTATTGGAAGCCCAGAAATCTTGCTTAGTTTATTTTCAGAAATCTTCACTTTATGAGAAAATAAGCCTTCAAAATTTCTTACGAGCAGTTGTATAAATTCTTTAAATGGAGTCCAATTATCCCGATTTCTAAAATAGGCCTCATGACTACTTTTGAGCATGATCGTACTGGGGGCAAAAAAGGATTCCGTTAACTGAAAAATACCCGCTTGTTCCAGTTTACTGATTACGCTAAGCACTTGCCGGATGCTGTATTGATGTTGTTGACTAAAGTCGGATACATCGAAGGGATAGGATTGCATCAATCCTCCCCCAAGTGGTATCTGAAGGTACCGACAGATTTGATCGTACACGTTATTAATTAAGGTATGTGTCACCTCATGTAATTCGTGATTTTCCCACACCTTTTGTTCATCTCTGTCTTCGTACAAAAGGATGGAATAGGCCATTTTCCCATCACGTCCTGCCCGCCCCGCTTCTTGATAAAACGCCTCCAAACTTTCTGGGATATCCATATGTATTACCCATCGCACATCGGCTTTATCGATCCCCATTCCGAATGCATTGGTGGATACCATAATAGCATCTGTACTCGCAATCCATCTTTGTTGTTTTTGTTGGCGCTGCTCGTAGCTCAATCCAGCGTGATAGTAATCGACTGGATGTTTATGTTTTGCTAAAGATTCTGCCAATTCCTCGGCATATCTTCGACTCCGAACATATATGATGCCGGCCCCTTTCAATCGAGATAGCGTATACAAGCATTCCTTCAATTTATCGGAGGTTTTGATGACGGTATAACTGAGATTTTTCTTTTCAAAGGACTTTTTAAAAAATACTGGTTTCTTCAGATTTAAATGTTCCCGAATATCATTCAAGGTAGCTCGAGTAGCCGTGGCGGTAAAGGCTGCCATCGGGACATGAGGGAAATGTTCTTTTAAGTCAAGAATCTTAAGATACGATGGTCTAAAATCATGTCCCCATTGAGAAATACAATGCGCTTCATCGATAGCAATCAAGCTTAAATTCATTTTATGCATACGTGCTTGAAAAAATTCACTTTGTATACGCTCAGGAGAAATATACACGTATTGATAATCTCCATAAATCACATTATCCAATAGTGTGTCAACCTCTTTTCTTTTCAATCCACTATGCAAAAAACAAGCTTTTAATCCACGACTTTGCAGTTGTCCGACTTGGTCTTCCATGAGGGCTATCAATGGGGAAATCACCAAAGCAAAGCCGTCTTTCATAAGGGCAGGTACTTGATAACAAATGGACTTTCCTGCACCTGTTGGCAGCAAAGCTATCAAATCATTCCCTGCCACTATATTCTCAACAATTTCCTCTTGAGGCGGTCTAAAGCTGTCATAAGACCAGTAGTGTTTTAAAATTTGAAGCGAAGTTTGCTGCGGCAAAACGTATTTTTAGGAACAAAAATAATGATTCGGATCGACTATGATTTGATCGCTGTTAAAACTTCGGACAGACTACTCGTCTTCGTCTTCGAATTTTGAAGCCGCCTTTGCTCACAGACCGATTGCTTCCGCTGTTGTGTAAGGCAAAAGCCAGTCCTACGGTCCCAGTGAAGTAATAATCATTGACCGTTTCTCCACCTCGTTTATCCCCTGTCTGAACAGGTTCTCCGGTTTTGTTACTTAGGATGGCTGCTAGTTCTCCATTTTCAGCGGCAAGAATTTCAGAAGATACATACACAGTGCTGACATCATCGATATAATCTGTAAATGTCCATCTCCAATTTAATGCAGCGAAGCCCGTAATTTTATCACTGAGCTTGAATTTCACACCACCTCCGAATGGAATATTAAGCTGTACGAGCGAGTATTTATTTTTATTGGGAAAAGCGGAAGTCCCCTGCCCTTCTGTTCCTAGTGGCTGTAGACGGACCCATTCTCCTTCATATCTTGTACGTGGGTCAAATTTGAAGGCACCAAATCCAACAAAGCCGTACGGCGTAAACCTCGAATCGCCTTCGATTACTGAATACGGGAAAATGTTGAATTCTAAATTACCCGATAGTTCGAATATGTCCGAATAAAAATCCAGTCCCCTGCGCATTTGAGATTCGCTCCCACTTTTACTATCGGCTCCCGATACACCTGCATAGACACCGGATACATTGAAACTGAAGCGTTTATTCATATTTAAACGAACAAAGGTCCCTGCGCTTATATGACTCTGGGCTATGATGGGGCCGACATTTGATGGAGATAAATCTCCAGAATAATTCGCCAATCCC
Organism: Saprospiraceae bacterium; assembly: GCA_020628475.1. Classification (GTDB taxonomy): domain Bacteria; phylum Bacteroidota; class Bacteroidia; order Chitinophagales; family Saprospiraceae; genus JAHDFB01. The sequence goes on from JAHDFB010000093.1 coordinate 7,677, forward strand.
ACATTTAATCCTACATCCACATAGGCCTGTGATCTCAGTTCAGAAGACAAGAGAACAAATAAGCCTAATACGAGGATAAAAACTTTGCTTTGAGGCATTTTCATATTAATACAAAAATACATATATAACTTCAAATTCTATAATAAAGTCTAAAAATTAGCTATTAAATAGACCTATTTCGTCTTTTGAAAGCTGCTTTATAGAGGATTCGTTAATTATTTTATAAAAGATGAGATTATAACATAAAAGTTTATGTGATATTGTTGACAAAGTTAAATTTGTGTTACTTTACAAAAAATTAAATTTTATTATGTTCAAGAAAATATTGTTTACCAGCTTATTAGCTGCTGGAACGCTTGCCATTCAGGCTCAAGATGGTCCTCCGGCCAATTGGTTTAATTTGGATAAAGAAGCGGATGGAGTCCATGGTGTTAGTACTGAAAAAGTCTACGAGAATCTTTTAAAAGGTAAAAAGTCTATTCCCGTTATCGTGGCGGTAATTGATTCAGGTGTAGATGCTGAGCATGAAGACTTGGATGATGTAATGTGGGTAAATCCAGGTGAAATTCCAGGAAATGGTATCGATGATGATAAAAATGGATACGTAGATGATATTCATGGATGGAACTTTATCGGTGGTAAAGATGGTAACGTTGAAGCGGATAATTTAGAGGTGACTCGATTATATCGTAAGTATAAGTACAAGTATGAAACCGCAGATCCTGCTAAACTTACCAAGAAGCAGAAAGCGGAATACGAAATTTATAAAAAGACCAAAGAAGAGGTTGAAAAAAGTAGAGAGCAAGCGAAGAAAAACCTAGAGCAGGTAAAAGGTAATGAAGCGATGATTTACGGTGCTTTAGATGCTGCAAAGGAGGCTTTAGGTGATCAAGAACTGAGCGTAGAAATGGCAGATAGCTTAGCTGGAACTGGCGAAGAAAGTTTGGTTTTGGCATCTAATATTATCAAAAATCTGATTGGTGAGGTTAAGACATTAGATGGTATGAAAGAAGAGATTAAATCTCAATTTCAAGGCGCTTATGATTATTATGGTGGTCAATTAGAGTCTTACTATAATGTTGAATTTGATCCTCGATCCATCGTTGGTGATAATTACGATGACATCTATGAAAAAGGATACGGTAACAACGAAGTGGAAGGTCCAGATGCTTTTCACGGAACACACGTTGCAGGAATCATTGGTGCTGAAAGAGATAACGGAATCGGTATGAATGGTGTTGCTGATAATGTAAAAATCATGTCTGTAAGAACGGTGCCCGATGGTGATGAGCGTGACAAAGATGTTGCGAACGCTATTATCTATGCTGTGGACAATGGAGCTACTGTTGTAAACATGAGTTTCGGTAAAGGATATTCTTGGGATGAAGCTGCTGTTGAAAAAGCGATCAAATATGCGGAGAAAAATGATGTATTATTGGTTCATGCTGCAGGTAACAGCAAGCAAGATAATGATGTAACGGATAACTTTCCAAATTCAACGTACGAGAAAAAATGTTTGTTCAGTAAGAAGACGAAACGATACAAGAACTGGATCGAAGTAGGTGCTTTAAACTGGAAAGAAGGAGAAGATGCGGTTGCACCTTTCTCTAATTATGGTGCGAACAACGTTGATATTTTTGCTCCTGGTATGGCAATCTATTCTACGACTCCGGACAACAATTATCAAAATGCTCAAGGAACGAGTATGGCTTCTCCTGTTGTAGCTGGTGTTGCTGCTTTGATCCGATCGTACTACCCTAGTTTGACAGCAGAGCAAGTAAAAGAAATCATTATGGAATCTTCTGAGAAGCGCATGATCAAGGTGAAAAAACCTGGTTCTACGGAAGTGGTTGATTTCAGTACTTTAAGTGTTTCTGGTGGTGAAGTAAATGCTTATAAAGCGATTGAATTAGCTAGTAAAACAGCTGGTAAGAAAAAAATAAAGCAAACGAAAGCATAATTTGCTGATTTGTATAAAAAGTAAGAGGCTGTCTCACATTGAGATGGCCTTTTTTTCATTTTATGCCTGATTGGTCA
>JAHDFB010000094.1 GCA_020628475.1 Saprospiraceae bacterium
AAGAAATTGAAACTGACGAATTTCACGTTCAATACGGATTATAATTTTGTTCGGGACTCCTTTAAATTGACCGATCCGACGCTTCGAGGGCGTTCCAATTTCTTCCGAGGCAAGATGGCGATCAATTATGGATTCCGATTTTCTCCTTATAAATTAGAAAATGGACGGGTTATCGATGAATTGTTCTTTGAGAATGACTTTGAACTTCCTAGATTAGAGGATTTCACACTTACCACCACCACTCGATTACCTATTTCGGATATTCGTAAATGGATTACTGGGCAACCCTCAGGAAATAATTCGAGGAACGCTCAACAATCCAATAAGAAAACGATTGATATGATCAGTCTTGGAGAGTTGTTTGATAATTTTTCCTTTACCTATAAAATTGATTATCGATATCGAAATACGAATGGAATTATCGAAAGAGGTATATCGAATCATTCTTTCAACCTGCAGGGGAATATCCAATTGACAGAGAATTGGGCATTGAATCTAGGGAACTTCGGTTATGATTTCAAACGTAAAGGATATACCTATCCAGACCTAGGATTTTCCAGAGACCTACATTGTTGGACGATGGCTTTTGCTTGGCAACCGCGTGGGGCCATTGCTTTTTCTTCAACGAATACCAGTACCTTTACCTTCTCTATTAGAGCTAAATCCCCTACCCTTGATTTCTTGAAATACGATTATCGTAAGGGGAATTTTGATAGTCCTTTCTAGAAAACTTCGATTCGTATTCTCCAATGAATGCCTTGATTCGGAGAAGGTTCATTTCTTCCTGTACCAACGAAATGGACAATTTTGACGTCTATAATAGTGTTTTATAAAAGTTACTAAAACCTTATACTATGAGATCTTGTGTATTGATATTTTCGGTTCTTATTCTAATCCTTCTTTTTCACAGCTGTGATATCAACAAAAATGATTCATATCAAAGCTTTATGGATTGTGATTTTGAACAAATCGATGAAAACATGGATGGCAAAATTGATGACAATGAAAGAAAGATTATGAATTCATGTATGGAACAAGCATATTCTTCAAAAAATGCCATCGAATCAAATATTATAGGTGAATGGAGATTAATAGGTCATGGAGAAGGTTGGCTTCCAACTATTTCTCAGCCATGTGCATTTATAAGCATTTCATCCGATGTATTAACCTTTGAGTTTCGAAATGCAACCAGAGAGGAGACTTTAACGGTAGGATGGGAAATTGAAGAAGTAAGCAGCGGTTCTACAACTTATTTTAAATTAAATACTGATTCGGATCCCATAGAAGGGTTATGGATTACTTATTTCTGTGAAGATTATATGTACGGTGATGCAACGCCAGCAGACGGTAATATGTATTTATACGAAAAAGTGAAATAAACGAAGCGTAAAGGCTCTACTTAAATGAGCTCGTAAATTCTTCTTCAAAAAGTCTCGATATATAAAATAAACTGCGAGGTAAAGATCCATGCAATCTAAGCTTGTAGCATTGTTATCTTCGCCTCAAGCAAGAATTATTCATTTAATTCTCCCATATCTCTCACCATTTCTTCTCGACGTTTGCGAATGGTATTTGAATAAATTACCTCACTCCGATACATAGACCAAGGCAGAGAAGCCGCTAAAATTCCGATTTGAATATCTACCGAATCTGGCATTGTTTTACGAGTATCTAGCATCTGAAGATGATACAAATAATCGCGATAAGGATTAAAAATACTATCTGACAAAATAGTTCCACGTTCTATTTTTCTGAAAAACAATCCTGTGCCACAAGTGTATAAATTGGGAGAGATCGTATCTGTTTGAGCGGCTCTATATTCCAAAACGTTCAGATATAATCGAGGAAACTCTTGATCAAATGTTAATCCATAAAAGGAGCTAAAAGAGGCATTCTTGAGTAAAGCCTTTATTTGATCATCTCGTATACTTAGAGAGTCGTCTATGATCAGATCCACGGGCCTATGCCATCCTTTTTCATAAGAGCCAAAATAAAAATCTTCCCCATGCACCCACTGAGTCAATTTCAATTCCCAATAGTCACGTCCTTCATTTCGAATGGGGATCTGATCAACGTGATACCATATCGCTACACAGCTTATTAGTAAAAGTATGATCCATACATAGAGCTTTTTCATAGTTCCGTATTCGTTACGTATGATATAGATGCTATCAAACAAGAAAAAGACGTGTAGAATGTATCTTTACTGAGTACATGTTCAGTGATGATAGGTCAAGAAAAAAAATTTGCTCTATTTTGAATAACCTCCATAGTAATTCATATACACCGGATTCTGCGCAGTAAATAGCTTCTTTAGAGGATCAGATTCCACGCCATAAACGGTGATGTCTTTCAGTTCTACGGATTCTAAAAAGGAAAGTCTTGAAGTTGGGTTCGTCTTGTAATGCTCTTTGAGTCCATTCTCATCGGCATATTGTTCAAGAATAAACAAAGTCTTACCATCTTTACTTCTGCACCAAAAATAAGTATGTGTATCGGATTCGGCGTATGCATCATTTACTAAATCCTTCATAGCTAAGTTACATTGCGCTTCATCTCTAAAGCTTACATTCGTAGCTACCAGAATTCTCTTCCTTTCAAAATTTTTAATACCTGCTTCTATAGCTTTAGTTACATTCTTTGAAAAACCGCCATAATAATCCCAGTATGTTGGTCGAAGAGGAGCAAACATCCATTTGCTACTTCTCGAAATACTTCCATAAATAGAGATATTACGCACTTCTATAGATCTAAAGAAAGATATTCTTGCAGCCGTAAATCTCCTGATGGCTTTTCTTAAAGCCTTTTTGTCTTCGTATTGTTCCAATACAAATAACGATTTACCATCTTCACTTCTAAACCAAAAATGAGCATGTACTCCGTATGCCGCATGTGCATCCCTTACAATCGTCTCCATCGCCACTCTACACTTCTCTTCATCCTTGAAGGTCCCCTTTAGTGTAACAAAAATTCTATTTTTTTCACCATCGTTGATTCTAGCTTCATGGGTGTTTGTTCGATTTGCATTATTCATTTTTCGTATTTTTTAGAGCGACTTCAAGGCGTCACATTCAGCAGCCTCACAGCGCAAAGGATTCATAAATTGTTGGAAGAGTCAACGATTCTATTCTTTCAGATTCGAATGATTTTGACTCTTGTTTTCTTGCTTGTACAAAGATAGAGCGGCGCCTATTTTATTAATTTATACGCATTTACAATTCTTGTATACTCTTTGGTTTCCTCGAATTGAGGCCATTCGATTAGAGTGTTGCCCCAAAGTAAAAGACAAGTAGAAAACAGCCTCGTAGATCAGATAATCTCCAAGAATTCCATCATCCAACGTACCATTCAGATCAAATACGATACCGTTAAGAACATTGAGCCGTATGAATAGTATCCATAAAAGGGATTCGTAATATTTTCAAACCAGAATATTTAACTAAAACCCTAGAATATGATTAATACAGCAGGACTTCAATCCAAAGTGGAGTTTCAATCGATTGCTAACAAGGCACCACAAGGTGGGGCTACCGTTAAAACCAAAGACAATTGTGAATTGTCGGTTGCCGAACAAATTGCCCGAGATGATGAAACCATCAATTTCTTTTATATTGATCAACAGAAGACAGCGCACTTCTATTCTGGTCAATACGACTCCTTACAAGATCAGGCCGGTACAACCACCTATCTGGTAAAGGAAATCTACGACATGCATCATACAGCAACTGCCAATAGCCTTTTAAAACAGGTGCGTGCTGGCATAAGTAAAAACAACCCTTTTGACGTTTCCTCAGCGACTGCAGAAAAGCCTTTAGAAATTCATGTTGGCATCATTTTCTGTGATTTTAAGGATGTGCATGGAGAAACAGCCATTTCCACTTTGAGAGAAAAATTGATTGGAGGATCGTTGGGATCCAATAAATTAGCCGATTTTGTACATAATGAATCCAATCAAAAGGTCAAAATCATCGTAGAAGGATTACCAGAAAACGCCAATAATACATGGCTTAGATTACCTAAGAATCACACAGACTATGAAAACAATAAATACCTAAATGTAATGCGTGATGTTGATAAAAAAATTGATTATCCGAATTCTTGGAAGGTCGTGATCTATGCCTTTCCCGATAAAATTCAGACAGGTGCCCCAGCAGACATAGAGTATGATAAGGATGGTAATTGGCTCGGCATCAGTGTATGTCATGGTGCACATATAGTCGATAAGGATCCTAAAGCAAAAAAAAGTCAATCAATACAACAGATCTTCATAGACCCGAATAAATATACAGATACGAGCCTTCATAAAACAGTGATTCATGAAGTCATGCATGCACTTTCATTATTGGACCTATACTATATTCCAGCCTATCGATCTTTTGGTTGGTCGGTCATGAGTGTTGCATTCGCTTCTCAACACCTATTACAATTAGAAAAATGGATATTATCTTGGAACAAACTGAATTCCGTTATCTTTTTAAAAAGAGGTATTATTGATATTGAATTGATATCGAAGGGTGAAGGAACCAAAGTGTTGATAATGATGCCCGATGAAAAAGTTGGACGTAAAGACCTATACTTCATGGAGGTAGCTCAAGATATTGGAAAAACTCAAAATGATGTCAAGAAATTCAAGAAGGATAATAGTAAAGATTATGGCATCCTTCTTATGATGATCGATCATAATAAAAAGGATGGCATTATTAGTCCATTCGTTTCTAAGAGACCCATTGACCCAACAGCTGGAAGCAAATATGCCAGCGCCTCCAAAGCACCATATAAAAGTGGACAATCTTTTCAAACCATGGGACTATTTTCTCAGAAAATTGAGGCAAATGAGCCTAATCAAATACAATGTATTGTTGGTATTAATCGTGGTTATAAAGCGGTGGATCAAGCAAATTATCTTCGTGAAAACGAATGTATTACAGATGGGAAACAATCTTTTGGACTTTCGACATTAGGTATTCCGTCTTTTGAAGGATATCCCTGCTTCGATCAAAAAGGAACTTTTGTTCCGCTCGGTTTAGTAGATTTAAAACTGAATAAAAATGGATATGGCTATTACTTACATGTCGATAATCATGGACAGGTTCATTTCAAAACTTCGATTGACTTGAATGGTAATAGAAAGACCATACAGTCTTTTCCAGTTCCTGAAGGATTAGAATTGACCCAGGGAGAATATAGCCTAAAAATTGAATCAGAGGACAATAACACATGTTTATCCGTATTTAAAGGGGATCAACGTCAATACATCTTATGGCGAAAGGCAAAAAGCAAAATGAAGCAGGAAGTAACCTGTGGAACCGATCAATATTATCTAGATTATTATGGCGTTGTCTATAAATGGAAGAACAATAAGTGGAATAGTGTAGGTGTTTCCGTGAAAAGTATGGTCTGTTTTAAAAAAAGTTTGTACATCGATCTCGGAAATGGAGCTGTTTTAGAAAAAAATCCAGCCGGTGGATGGCATCCACAAATTCCTTTGGACGCATTAATTAAACGTAAAATGTCTGTTCAAAATCTCTTGGATTTAGGATTTAGTCCAGCTACTTTAATAGCTAAAGATTCGATCAACAAAAATGACCTTTTGGGTGCATCCTATCAAGGAGGTCTTATATTCGAGATCCGTGATAATGGTAAATACGGTAAAATTTGCTATCCAGAAGATCTCTCATCTTCTAATTGGGACCATGCCCAAGAAAAATGTACCAACTTAGGTCTTTGGAGAATACCAAGTAAAGATGAGGTCACTAAAATGATCGAAGTACTACAACCAAACCATCAAATTTTTAAAGGAGATCGATACTATTGGACATCAACGGAAGGAGGAGCGATAGGTGATGTATATATTTCATTGTATACGGGTCAACAATGGCCAAGCAACAAGACAGGAGAAGCCTATACTCGAGCAGTTTCCGAGTTTGGAGAAGCCGTAATATTACGTAAAACGGACCGCTTCAAGCAAAGCTTTATTTGTAATGGGAAGATTCTAGGTTTAGAACAAAGTGGGACACTTTATCAATTTCTAAACGGTCAATGGAAAGAGGGCGGAAGAAACGTTAGAAGTATAAAATGTTTTCAAGGAACCATGTATGGCTATCTTGGTGGTACAACCATTTTAAAATATGCAAAACCAAATGATTGGTCAAATGATACTATTGAAAACTTACATGAAGCAGGTATGACGGTTCAAGATTTTCTGGATTTTAGCATTACACCTCAAATCATTTTCCAGACAGGTATTGTTCAAAAAGAAGCTTTCCTAGGCATGGTTTACAACGATGGATATATTTTCGAAATAAATGATGATTGCTCCCATGGTAAAATTTGTTACACCCTAGGAATCCCATCTCTTAATTGGGCAGATTCGATGGCTTATTGCCAAAATTTAAGGCCTTGGAGAATGGCCTCTAAAGAAGAAATTAAAAGCATGACCGAATCTATTCAAAGTATCTGTGAATTGTTCAAATCAGATCGTTATTATTGGTGTTCGACAGAAGCAGATGATGCTACACAAGCTTATATTTCATTGTTTCATGGTCAACAGTGGCCTTCTCCCAAAACCGGATTGGCCTACGCAAAAGCTGTACAAGACTTTTAATGGATTGAATGATATAAATTCAAGGAATTAAATCTAAAAGGCCTCGTTTCAGAATATGTTGAAACGAGGCCTTTGTTTTTTATTTTCTATTCCTTAACAAGAATATTGCCGTTAGTTATTACCCTCTTTGTTATCTCGAATAGAGGCCTTGCCTTTCTGTCCACTCTTACCAGCACGTGTTCCGGAGTTCCCTCTAGGTTTAGCAGGTTGATCACCAGGAGAAACAGCCAATACATCTTTGTCTCTTCGCAATTCTTCCATCACACGGTTTCGATCGCGTTCTGGATCATAAGTCACTAAGAAATAGGTGCCATTTGGCGATAAATAACGAACTATCTTTAGTTTAAGATGTTTTTTACCATCTACCCAACGCTTTGCTTTTACCGTTGGTTTCAAACTCACCAAAATCGTTTTGGAAGCATCATTCGAATCCTTTGCCTCTTTCTTTTCCCATCCTCTCGATTTTTCGATATCCTTGGCCATCTCAATGATCGACAACACCACATCTGGACGCGTAATTTTCGTCTTCACCGAATTTTTAACCCCGGATTCGTCAAAATACGTCATCGTAAATTGCTGGGCATCCATGATATCTTGATCATAGCTCTCTTCCAATGCTTTGAAAGCATCACTTGTTGCCAAGGTCATCAGTGCCTCGTAATTTTTTTCCGTCAATTTCTTTTCATAAATACCTTCTCGAGCGGCATATCGCTTCCCAACATAAATGATGGTTCGATCCGATAACACATCGAAACTAAAGACCGGACACTTCCCAAAACAAGCCCCTTGTGAATACGAAAATACCTTTCTTGTCGGTTGATCATCCTTGACGACTTCTTCTTTAGTCTCATCCATAGTATTCGTTTTAGTATCCTTGGAAGGAACATTGATCGCAGTCCAAGAAGTTTCCCGATTCGACACTTGATCCAATCGATCCACGATATCTTTTAAATTACCTGGATATTGGCGCTTCGTTGCAATTTTCTTGATGCCATCCTGACCATGATAAGTCACCCTCGTTACCTGCCCATCGGCAATTTCTCCATCGTATATTTCACGGAACTGGTACAAATCAGCCTTTTCCAAGGCTCTATACAAATCCTTGTATTCCTTTTTTGTCAAAGAATATTGATAGACACCCATTTTTTCAACATGTCGTTTTCCCGTGTATACCACCGTACCATCGGTATTCACTGCCACATGATAATGCGGACAATTTCCATAACAAGCGCTACGTGCAAATTCTACCAAGGTCGTCGCCTCTTCTGGACTATCCATTTTTACAGACTTACAAGAAGCGGCCATGCAAATAAATGCGCCAAAAAATAAGATTAGATTTTTCATATCTATAAATTTATGAATAAAACAAAAAGTGATTCACTTAGTAGACGAACAAATTTGCCAAATGTAACATAAAAGTTATTCTGGATCTCGAATAAGCTTGAATAAACCATGAAGATCCGGTGAAATTATGATCTCCGTTCTTCTATTCTTCGATTTATTTTCTTCCGAATCGTTTTCCATTACCGGTGCATAGAAAGAGCGTCCAGAAGCAGTCAGTTGTTCGCCTGTAACACCGGCCCCTTGTAAAATCTTTACAACTTCGGTCGCTCGCGCCACACTCAAATCCCAATTTCTAGAAACGGAGCCGTCTGAATCGGCATGACCTTCTACCACAATATCCAAATCCTTCTGTTTTGCCAAGACCTCGGCCAATTTGATCAAGGCCGACTTTCCCTTTTCGTCGATCTGATTACTTCCTTTCTGAAACAATAAATCTTGACTCAAAGACACATAAACCTTTCCATTCTCTTTCTGCTCAATTTGCAATTCATTGGCCGAAAAAGAAGATAATGCATCCGAAATGGTCGAACGTAATTGGCGCAATGCCGTTTGCTGCGCCTCTAATTCTGAATTAAGTTCAAGAATTTGGTTTTCGCGCACACTTATGGTCGATTTCAACCCTTCAAATGCTTCCTGTTGCTGCTTCAAGGTAGCTTCTTGCTCCTGAAAAGCTTTCCATCGACGATCCAAATCGTCTTGCTTCTTGGCAATTTGTTCTTCCAAAGCAGATTTTTCACCAGCAGTCGATCGCAACAATTGCTTATTCTGCTGAGATAACAGATCATACTGCGCTTGCAACTCCTCATAACTACTTTGAATCCCCATAAAATTTGCAGAAGTACTTTTTAATAAATCCTTTGTACTTTGCAATTCCGAACGGAGTGTCTCTTTTTCAGACAGCATTTGATCCCGCTCCTTACGCGCATTGCTTAGATTTAAATTTTCCTCCTTCAAGAATTCATTCTGATCCTGCACCTCCTGAAATTGTTTAGTAGAAACACAAGAATAAATGGACAGAACAGCACTTAGGATTAGTGCATGGTTTAAGAATCGAAAAAACTTAGTATACATCATTGGATCAGCGCTTTCGCTGCAAAAATAGGAATTTATTAAACCATCCTTTAAACTCCTACATATTAAATAATAATTTAATATATTTGAAGCTTATTATTAACTAGATACCCTATCTCTTGCGGCAGAAGTGTTTTATATTGATTTGGACGTTTTGTATCGGAATATTCGGTAGCACTGCAGCTCAGTGGTCCTCAGGAAATGCGCCAATCGTGGTTATTGATCCGGGGCATGGCGGAAAAGATCATGGGACTTGCGGCAAACACAGTCAAGAAAAACATCTCACCTTAGCCATTGCTAAGAAGGTAAAAGATTATCTCCAAGAACATGCACCAGAGATCCAAACGCATTTGACGCGACAGGACGATCGATTCATCAAACTCAATGATCGCTCCGGATTGGCCAATCAGTTACAAGCCGATTTATTTATAAGCATTCATTGCAATCATTTACATCTACCTTCGGTTCATGGCAGCGAGATATACATCATGGGCTTGGATAAAAGCGCTGAAAATTTAGAGATCGTCAAACGAGAAAACAGCAGTTATTTTCACGAAGCACAAATGCCCTCAGATTCCAAAGATTCTGACGAGCATCACATATTACTG
>JAHDFB010000095.1 GCA_020628475.1 Saprospiraceae bacterium
ATGAGATGGGAGCATACATCAAAGAATTTTTAGATGAAAATCTCGTAAGTATTATTGGAGGATGTTGCGGAACTTCTCCCGATCATATTCGGGAGATGGCCAACATTAGTGCAACCTATCCAGCCCCGGTACTTCAAGAAAAAGAACGACTTTCCATGTATTCAGGCATGGAGCCATTGATCGTTCGAGAAAATTTCAATTTCATCAATGTCGGTGAACGTACCAATGTTACAGGTTCCAGAAAATTTGCTCGGTTGATCAAAGAAAATAAATACGAGGAGGCCATTTCTGTAGCAAGACATCAAGTAGAAGGTGGAGCTCAGATTATAGACGTCAATATGGATGAAGGAATGCTCGATTCTGAAGCCGCTATGATTGAGTTTTTAAATTTAATTAGCAGTGAACCAGATGTAGCGAAGCTTCCTATCATGATTGATTCTTCTAAATGGGAAGTGATTGAAGCTGGATTGAAATGTGTGCAGGGAAGAGCCATCGTCAACTCGATTTCTTTGAAGGAAGGGAAAGAAAATTTCCTCAAACAGGCCCGATTAGTCAAGAAATATGGAGCCTCGGTTATTGTGATGGCATTCGATGAAGAAGGACAAGCAGATACGATACAACGGAAAGTAGAAATCTGTCAACGAGCCTATAAGATATTAACGGAAGAAATCGATTTAGCACCAGAAGACATCATTTTTGACCCGAATATCTTTGCCGTGGCTACAGGTATTGAGGAACACAACGAATATGCTATTAATTTTATAGAAGCGACACGTGAAATCAAAGCAACTTGTCCAGGGGCTAAAATATCGGGTGGAGTAAGTAATATTTCGTTCTCTTATAGAGGAAACAATGTGGTACGAGAAGCCATGCACAGTAGTTTTCTCTATCATGCGATTCAGGCAGGAATGGATATGGGTATCGTCAATGCAGGAATGATCGAAGTGTACGAACAGGTACCCAAAAAGTTGATGACCTTGGTAGAAGATGTCCTCTTTAATAGAAACTCAAATGCTACTGAAGCATTGACAGAATATGCCAATCAATATTCTGGAGGATCTAAAAAACGAGAACGAAATCTAGAATGGCGTAAACTTCCCGTGGAAAAAAGAATCGAACATGCCTTGGTCAATGGGATCACGGAGTTTATCATAGAGGATACTGAAGAAACACGCGCCAAAGCCAATAAACCGATAGAGGTGATTGAAGGGCCATTGATGGATGGTATGAATACAGTAGGAGATCTATTTGGTTCAGGAAAAATGTTCTTACCGCAAGTCGTAAAAAGTGCGCGGGTAATGAAACAAGCCGTAGCGTATCTTGAACCCTATATCGAAGATGAAAAAGAAGATGGAGCTTCCTCTTCCAATGGTAAAATTTTACTGGCGACCGTAAAAGGTGATGTTCATGATATCGGTAAGAATATAGTAGGAGTTGTTCTAGCTTGTAACAATTATGAGATCATAGATCTGGGCGTCATGGTTCCAATGAACAAGATTCTAGACACCGCCCAAAAAGAAAATGTGGATATTATCGGCCTTAGCGGGTTGATCACACCTTCCTTAGATGAAATGGTGTACGTCGCCAAAGAAATGGAAGCGCGCTCCATGAATATACCTTTATTGATCGGTGGAGCTACAACTTCCAAAGCACATACTGCTGTAAAAATTGAGCAAAACTATTCGGGCGTGGTCGTGCATGTACTCGATGCTTCTAGAAGTGTGGGGGTCGTTAGTAATTTACTGACAGATGATGAGAACGAAAAAAAAAATTTCATCATCAGTACCAAACAAGAATATCAGCGTGTTCGGGACGCTCAAGGAAAGAAAGATCTTAGTAAATTATATATTTCTCTTGAGGAAGCCAGAAAAAATGCACTCCAATTGGATTGGGAAAATTATACGGTTCCCGTTCCAAATAAATTAGGCGTACATAAAATAGATCAATTCGATTTATCCTTACTCATCGATTATATCGATTGGACACCTTTCTTTCAAAGTTGGCAACTAGCTGGAAAGTTTCCAAAAATTTTAAAAGATGAGATTGTAGGTAAAGAAGCAACGAAGCTTTATAACGACGCACAATCCATGCTTCGACGTATATTTGACGAAAAATGGCTCTCTGGAACAGTCTCGTATGGATTATGGCCTTGCAACAGTGATGGAGATGACATCATCATTTATGATCCAGAAAATGCAGACCAAGAAATAGAGCGACTTTGCCACCTACGTCAACAGCGTCGAAAAGCAAAAGCCAATACAAATGTTTGCTTGAGTGATTATATCATGCCACATGATATTCAAGGTCGAGATTACATCGGTGGATTTGCGGTTTCCTCTGGATTCGGAATTGAAAAGTACGTGCAGGACTACGAGAAAAATCATGACGATTACAATGCCATTATGCTCAAAGCCATTGCAGATCGATTGGCTGAGGCATTAGCTGAATATCTGCATGAAAAAATCCGAAAAGAATTCTGGGGATATGCCAAAGATGAAGCATTCGAAAATGAAGCTTTAATCCGAGAAGATTATCGAGGTATTCGCCCGGCTCCTGGCTACCCTGCCTGTCCGGAGCATACTGAAAAAGCAAAACTATTTAGTCTCTTGGATGAACAAAAAATAAAGCTTACCGAAAGCTATGCCATGTACCCCGCTGCAGCGGTGAGTGGTTGGTATTTTGCACACCCAGAATCTAAATATTTTGGTCTTGGTAAAATCAATAAGGACCAGGTGGCTGATTATGCCCAGCGAAAAGATATGGATATGGAAATAGCAGAGCGTTGGCTGACGCCTATCATGTTGTAAATCTACTCCCTCGTCTTACCGATAAATACATTTACACCTGAAAGTATCGGGTTTCCAGCAGTTCTCCTAAAACTCACCACTTGACCGGTATGATACAAGGCATCCGAAATTTGGCCATTGATCAAATTCCATATAGGAAATTGGCTTTTTCGGTCCCCTCTTGTAAAGACGATTTCCATCTCAAGAAGAGCGGTGTCATCCAGTTGAGCAAAGATATCTCGTGCCTCTTTCAAGAATATCAGCGTTTGACTACGAAGTGTTTCATAATCCATCGACGGGACAGCATATGGACGCAAATTTTCTTCACCTTTGGCCGTTTTCAATATCGTTTCGGCTAATCCATAAATATGACGGAGGGTTTCCATCATATCTTGTGCATCAGGAGATGGTTTGTATTCCAAAGCAGCCTGATCCAATTGATAGCTTGCCCAATAATATCGATATCCTAAACCGTCAATCATTCTCGCTATAACATGTCCGGATGAATAGTCCTCGAATGTTATTTCGGAAATATCGTAAAATGGTAGTACTTGCATATCTTGAGCTTTAATTTGAAAAGGTAATAGTAATAGAAAGAAAAGAACGCGCATTTTTTAGAACGAATATACTGGATAATACATCATATTCCTTCCGTACCGGACTAAAATAAAGATAGTTGTCCGGTTTTATATTGTTTGTGCAAACTACGATTAAATTCAAAAGGCTCAACAGTAGGAAAGTACTTTTTCTTAGCCAATACATATTGTTGCTTCAATATTTTTGACCAATTTCCCTTTCCTTTGGTCTTCATACTATACTTAAAATCACTCATATCTCCACCTTGAAGATCGGCAATCAAACGAAACATTTTATCCGCAGTATCCGGATAGTGTCTTTCGGCCCAATCCTTAAAGATATCTGCAATGTCTCCTTTTAATCGAACGGGTAAGTAGGTACAATCATGTGCTCCCGAATCAGCGGACATTTTAATAATATCCATCAATTCATGGCTATTGAAACCTGGAATCAATGGCCCCACCAACACACGTACAGGGATTCCTGCAGACGACAATTTTTCTATGGTACGAAATCGATTTTTATAACTGGACGTTCTTGGTTCCAAAAATCTACGCTTCGTTTCATCAATACCGCTAATACTCATATTTACATAGACCAACTGATCTTTTGCCATTTCTTCTAGAATATCCAAATCCCGGAGAATCATGGCATTCTTTGTGATAAAACCCGTAGGGTTTCTATAACGATATAAAACCTCAATCAATGAACGTGTGACTTTGAGCTCTTTTTCAATGGGTTGATAGCAATCCGTATTACCCGACAATACAATAGGAGCAGCCTGCCAAGATTTTTTCCGAATCTCTTTTTCTAAGACTTCGGCAGCTCCCTGTTTAACCAAAATTTTCGTTTCAAAATCCAATCCAGCACTGTATCCCCAATAATTATGCGTAACTCGAGCATAACAATAAACACAGCCATGTTCACAACCCTGATAAGGATTCATGGAGTATTCCATTGGAACATCAGGGTTTGTCACCTTATTAATCATTGTTTTAGGATATACCGGAATGATCTCTGTTTTAACATCACCTTGCATTTCTTCATCCTCCAAATAAAGCGCATCATGTATCGATGTATCATCAAATCGATTGGCCGGATTAATCGTACTTCCTCTTCCCTTAATATTACTAAAATTTCTCACAGTGTCGAATTTTTCGATTACTTTTGGACGAATTAACCGACAAAATTAAACAATTTTGTCACTTTTCTATGCATTATTGGATATATTAATATGTTAAAACCCAGCGGTAATCCGTCACAAAAAACTTATCTATTCCTTATACCTTAAACTCATAATATGAAAAAAGCACAATTTATCTCCTTAGCCATTTTGTTGACGAGCTTATGCATCTTCACATTTTGTAGATCTACCAACGATGATGGTCAGCAAAAAGGGACAACTAGTCAAGAACAATCGAATCCCAAAATCTCTACGACAAAACATCTATCCAAATGGGACAACGGTTTTTCTAAAAAAGTGGACGGCGATGATGTCGGATGGTTTCAAACACCAGATGGTGCTTGGATTGACACCATGCGCGAAGAGCAGCATAAATACAATGCCTATCCGCCACATTATAACAACAAGACGTACTATCCAAATTTCACTATTCAATTTCCTGACAATAATAAGGGAATAATAAATACCCAAGATTATTTCAATATCAGTGTAAAAGATTTGAATCAAAATTTTGTTGCGAAAGTAAATCCGATTAAAGATTCAAAAATTGAAAGAATTAGAACCTTAAAAAATATTGAATTACTTGAAAATAACAATCGATTTTTAAATGGATTTATTATCGGGGATGATACCGAATCTGTAGTCGAAGAATCAGCACATGATGATAGTCATCATGATCATAGTCATCACAATCATGATCACGAGCATCCTTTCGCTAATGATAATAGAGATGAAATAATGCTTGATTTAAAACAATTCGGTGATGTATTTATATCTCAAGTAACAATTTGGAAACCTCAACCAAAAATTGAAGAAAACCAAATTCAAACAGAAGTCATCGTTTATAATGATTTAGGAAAGATTATTTACCAAAAAATTAGGAACGGCTCTAATTCAACCATTTATGTTTCTAAAAACAAAAAATTTTTAATTGAATCTGGAGGAGGATATATAAATGAGGACTCTCCTCTACCAAATTATACAACCATTTATAACTTGAACAATCAAAAGGAATTCTGGCATAAAAAATCCCTTGAAAATTGTATTTCCGCAGGGATTGTAAACGGATCAAATTTCGCCATGATAAACATTGTTCAAAAATGCGATTATAATCATCTTGACAATGAATTGTATTCTCTTAATCTAGAGAACGGAAAAATATTCCAGTACATATCCAAAGACAAAGCTCCTATGTCGAAGGTCAGAATTTCAGATGAACTAGATCTTTATTATAACACAAAGCAAGGTAAGAAATTGCTAAGCCTAGATATTGACTTTAGAGAAATTAATTCCTTGCCCTAAAATATTTTTTCAATTTAAATTTTTATCATGAAGTTAAAACTTTACTTAACAGCAATAGGAATATTACTATTTCAGTTGCTTTTCTCCCAAAATTTTGATGTCGAATATTTACGCTGTCAAAATTGTACGAATACAGATTATAACGGCTCATCCACAACCAATTACACATATGATGCTTCTCAAGCATTCAACACAATAGATTTAGTTTCAGATTATGGCCCAAGAGATACTGGGACCGATCATTATGATTGGCATGGAGGAATCGATTTTAGTCCTGAAACCAATAACAATGATATTGGAGATGGTTTGGTCAATATTGTTGCAGGAAGCGTTCATACATTAAATTTTACTGGAAACTACAAGTATATCTATATCGACGGTCTATTATATGATTTTGGGTATGGACATATATTCACGAATTCTAGTGGAAATCAACAGGTAGGAAATTTTTATATTCAACAAATAACAGGCAGTATGCCTGCTAGATATGCGATAATCACTGAAGATAATAGAGCTTTAGGACTTCAGGATGGAGAATTTGTAGTTCATCCTGATTCAGGTAACAACATAGAGACGACGGACTATGTCTTTTCAGGACAATCTGTAGCAGTTTTAGGCAAGTCTGGAACTCCTGAGGCTCACTTACACCTTTATGCCTTTGAAAATGATAACTTCAGTGATGATGATGACGATACTAAAAATCCTTTAGACCTAGTCAATCACGTAAGTCCTGATTTTGATGTTAGACTTATGGAATCATTAGAAGTTGCCCATAATCATACGCATAATTTCACCAATGGTAATTCTTTAACCCATAATTGGAATAGATTCGAACCTACGACTCAAGGTATAACAATAAATTATCCAGGAACAACATCCAATGAATTTTTGGTAAAAGCTCAAGCTATTGGTTTGACTACTGGCAGTAATAAATATTCGCAAGGCGTTCTTAATATCGAAAAAGCTTCCTTATATATCGAAAATCTAAGTTTGGGAACTCCAAAATCCACCATTCAAGGACCTTTTTTTAATTCTGAAATGATATATGATGGTAAAATCAACAATGGTGCTTCAAGATATCCTCTTAATCTCGACGAAGATGCAGGAAACGGGGGAAGAGGGGAAGCTCATTTAGGAAGAACAGGAATTGAAGCTTGGGCTTATTCGGATAGAAGACAACAACCTTGGGACTATTTCAACTTTGCTGATTTTGTTAGCAGAATTCATACAGCAGATGCACTTGCCGACGGGACTACACAATATACCGACACTCCTGAAAATGCGCGATACAACGATGGTCTCTACGAATTTAAAGCAGAGATCGAAAATATTAATGAGGATTCTTATGAATCGGATGGCGTTGAAGCTATTTTAGATAATTTCCAACCTTTTATGACTCAAGTAAAATTTCAACAAAATGATGTTGATCGCTATACTTTAAATCGTTTGCAAGATGAAGGTACGGATGCCATTAATGATGGTAAAATGTCAAACCAAGAAATTATCAACGATCTTAAAGAAATGGTGGGCCAGGAAATTAGAATTGAAGTTACAACTTCAGAGCCCATGGACTATCTAGCCATCGAATGGAAACCAGAAAATGTGGCAGATTACACCTTTATTGGTGACATGAATAAAGATGATAATACCTCTCAAAAATTCAGCATTATTTTAGACCCTGATTTCGATTATGAATGTTATATATTCAGGTTTTCTGGTCAAGATTTAGCATTCAATGAACTCATTGATGTTTATACCATGACGGACGAAAATGGAAGCGGAGATGTATCCATTCCTGTTAGAAATTCTGCTACCACTTGGATCAATGAAGACGACAATCACCTAGTGGGCTATGATTTCGTAAGATTCTGTATTACAGATGAAGATTGTATTCCGATGGCATTAGATAACAAAAATTGGAATAGTAATAAATCAATCTTAACTGGAGATTGTGATCAACTTGATTTGATTTATCATACTGTCATTTTTGATTGTTCCGAAGAAGCATTTGTTATCCGTTTGGATGGACTAGAAGAAGGAGACTTTGACATCGGATGGTCTGTTGACGGAAGTGATTACGAACCAGGTGGATTAGAATTTATGGCTACTGAACCTGGAAACTACTGTTACATCGTATTTAACGAGGATCAATGTTGTTTCCTTGAATTCTGCGAAGAAATCACCATCGAAGAAATCGGTTCGAACTTAGAAGAAATAAACTTCTTCTTCACGCCAGGTCCAAACGGAACTAGTAATTTGAACATTGACGGCTCTAATGCACCTTTATTCAATACACCGATATTCCTGCGCCTATTTGATTCGAATGGTAATCAAGTTGGTTCTCCTAAAATACTTTCTGAAACCAGTACGCCATCACCGTGGGTAGGTCTCGAAATTGGAGAGAAATATTGTGTCAAAATCGAAGATAACGGTGGATGTTCTGACGAATATTGCTTTACAGTAGAAGGAGAAACTTGTCCTCCGGGTTGGTTGACTATAGAGCTATTAGGCTTAGAAAATACCTGTCCAGA
Organism: Saprospiraceae bacterium; assembly: GCA_020628475.1. Classification (GTDB taxonomy): domain Bacteria; phylum Bacteroidota; class Bacteroidia; order Chitinophagales; family Saprospiraceae; genus JAHDFB01. The sequence goes on from JAHDFB010000095.1 coordinate 8,379, forward strand.
TTTGAATGAAGGTACCATTTCCATCGGAGTTGCGCCAACAGACTGTTCATATACCGTTAGTTGGGACAATGGAGAAACTGGATCAAGTATTGGTGATCTTGGCCCTGGAACGTACTGTGTAACCGTACAAGGAACAGGATTCTGTGAAGATTGTAAATCGGTACGTTGCTTTACGATCGAAGAGAAACCAGAAGAAGAATGCGACGATTGTGGCGACCCAATTGTCATCGATGCCGAAGTAACTCCAATCTCTGTTTGTAATGATTGGATAGCTCAAGTATCTCGATTACTCTCCGGTAGCATTAATTATACCATCTCTGGTGGTTCCGGAAATTATGATGTCAATGTATGTTACAACAATCCGATTACTGGTGTTGAAGAAAATCTAGGTGATCTCGATGGATTTGTCAATGTACCATTTAGAAAATATGGTACCTACTGTATCAAGGTGACGGATGACTGTGGTAATGAGGTGAAAGAATGTTACGATTTCTGGCAGGTTGAATTACCAAATCCAATCCCTGATTGTAAAACCACCAAATACATGTTCTTCGGAGAAGGCGTTGAATACGATGTAACTGAGTTAGAACCAAAATTGGTTAAGGATTTACCTGAACCGAATAAAGTCTACGATAGTAAAGCCAATTACTGGAGATTAGTAAAACTAGATGGTTCAGAAAAAGAATTGTATTATGAGCTTCAGTCCAGTGAAACATCGTACAAACACATGTACTTGTTGATCAATGGAGCGAAGAAAGCGGCTCCAGCGACCATCGAAAACTCGAACAATGTAGAAACGTCACTTGAAGATTATGTCATGACGGCTCAACCGAATCCATTTACGGAATCGATTCAATTAAATATTGAAAGTGCTATCCAAGAGATGGGAATCATTCAAATTTTCGATGTGAATGGTCAGAAATTGTACGAACAAAATCAGACGCTTGAAGTAGGAACCAATAATATTGTATTGAATAATTTACCAGACCATATTCAAGGTGCTTTGTTCATTCAATTATCGACACCTACTCGAACCAATACACTTCCAGTGATCCGAATTAACAACTAGAAGTCTACGGAATATTGATACGAAAAAACGTATCAACATTTCAACGAAACATTAAAGAAGAGGCTGTCTCA
>JAHDFB010000020.1 GCA_020628475.1 Saprospiraceae bacterium
AGTGGATCTCTGAGGTAAATATTGTACCTTGACTGTATAATACTTGTGCCGAAAATATAGTAAAAACTAACGTTAGCGCAAGTAACGTAAAAGTCTGTTTCATATAATTAAAGTTTAATATCAAGAAATAAATACAATCTTAAAATTAGACCATAATGAAGGCTGAATCAAGCCTTTTTAGTTTATCCATATGTTAAATTTTAATATATAAAGATAAAATATGTATAACAAGCTATTAAACAGTCATTCATTGATTTGAAAGCAAAAGTTAAAGTATGCAGAGACATTATCCGCGTAGACACAGAATACGCTCCTATACCGTGTAAAATCTAAAATGAGCTAATCTATGGTGTTGAAATACCGACTAAATCGATCACACGTTCATTATTGAATTAAGGTAGAAATGTAATATATATACATAATCAATAACATCCCTCCTTCCCAACGATTGATGCGTCTAGACAAACAAACCAAGGTGAATATTACAGTGGCCCCGACCATGTATGGTATGTTGAAATCCACCATATCCTGAGAAAATTTCAAATCACCAAATAATCGCGCTATTCCAAGTACCGCGTAAGTATTAAATATATTAGACCCTAATACATTTCCTACAGCAATGGCTTGCTTCCCTTTACGAACTGCCGCTACACTGACTACCACCTCTGGCAATGATGTACCCAAGGCTAAAATGGATAACGATATGACCTCCTTTGGAACGCCAGCGATTAAACTTAGACTTTCTATAGCTTTTACGGTATATGTGGCGCCTAAACTGACACCTACCCCAGCTAAAACCAATATCAAAAAGTCCGCCCACTTCGATTTCGGACGTTCCGTTTCTTCGTCCTTATTCCCCCCCAAAGAATTAATCAGGAAGAACACCAATGCTACCAAAAATAAAATCGCTTCTAACAAACTCAGGGATCCATCCTGAATCATAAAATAGAGTAACACCGCTGAAATCAAAAGCAAGGGCATATCCGCATCCATCACATCGTGTTGCATTATAATTTCCCTACCTACTACCACTGTAATACCGAGTACTAATAAGATATTGGTAATATTACTTCCCACCACTGTACCGCCAACAATCTCCGAATTTCCGGACAACACAGACACAATGGACGTGGCTAATTCAGGTAGTGACGTTCCAAATGCAACAATCGTTACACCGATCACAAAAGGAGAAATACCAAAAGATAGACCAATCTTCTCCGCCTTTTCCACAAAGAAATCACTCGATTTTAGTAGAACAAACAAGGCAACAACAAACATCAGGACATAACCTGCTAATTCCATGTATTTTATTTTTATATGATCACTTTCGGATCAAAAACTCGACGCATCGTCAAATAATTCCCCAAAATAAACATTCTATTTTATTCATCGTTATTATTTTTTTCATCTATTCGAATACAAGCTATTTCGAATATTCTAAGAAAAAAATAATTCTCTTATTTACTTTTGCGCTGGTATGGCAATATTTGGAAAAAATAAAAGCAATAAAAAGGAAGAGCAATCTCCTGATGAAATGAGCTTCTTGGATCACCTCGAAGTGCTGAGATGGCATCTCATGAGATCGGTCATCTCCGTGATCGTGTTTGCTATTGCTTTCTTCTCTTTGGGAAAACAAGTATTCGAGAATATTATCTTCGCTCCCAAAAACAATGATTTCTTAAGTTATCGTGTTTTTTGCTGGATCTCAGAAGCAACTTGCCTGAAAGATCCAAATCTAACGCTCATTCGAAGAGATTTAGGAGAAGAATTCTTTATTCATATCAAAGTTTCCATCTTTTTAGGCGTAGCCATGGCGATGCCTTATATATTTTGGGAAATATGGCGTTTCATCAAGCCAGGATTATACGATAATGAAAAGAAACACGCTCGAGGTTTCGTATTTATTTGTAGCTCCTTATTTATTTTAGGATTACTCTTTGGTTATTTTGTGATCAGCCCTTTTGCGATTTCATTTCTTTCCAATTATTCCGTAGTCACCGATGAAGTATCAGCCACGGCAACACTAGCGAGTTATGTCAACAATTTAACCATGTTCACATTTCCTGCGGGTATACTCTTTCAATTGCCGATCGTCGTCTATTTCTTAACAAAAATAGGCTTGATTACTCCTGACTTTCTGAAATCCTACAGACGTCATGCCTATGTGGTGCTCTTAGTATTATCCGCTATCATTACGCCTCCAGATATTATCTCGCAGGTACTTATTTGTATACCTTTATATGCTTTATACGAGGTCAGTATTTTTATCTCTAAGCGCGTTTACAAGCAAACGGAAGCAGAATTAACAGCATGAGTAGATTATCCAGTAACCTAACCATTTTCTTAAAAATCTTCATACCGATCTTTTATATCGTGTTTTTCGGAAGTTTTTTAGTTGGATCATTGATTGTCTCCGTACACGACGCGCCCGTGTTGGCCAATCCTATATTCAGATTGAGTTACGCTGCTGTATTTTTGATATTCATCGCCCTACTCTACTTCAGCTTCATGAAACTAAAACGGGTCGACGCCGACAAAGAACATGTATACATCAATAATTACCTGAAGACATACCGATACAGCTGGGACGATGTGGAGAAAGTAACCAGTAGAAATTATGGCCTTTTCAGGACCATGAGAATTTACTTCAAATCCAAAACATCCATAGGTAAAAAGATCAGTTTTCTACCCGATACACCTCTGATTAAAGCCTTTATTCTAGAAAATCCAGAGAGACACGCCCTACTCGCAGACGAATGACACCACTAAGGTGAACAACCATTATACAGTTATTGTACCGATGATTTACTTGGGATACAATCGGATGATCGGACAAATCACCTCTTCCAAAGAAATCCCACCATGCTGGAAGGTATCGTTATAATACTTCTGATAATAATTGTAATTATTCGGATACAAGAAGAACGTATCGTTCTTCGCAAAAATGAACTTGGAACTCATATTTGGCCTTGGCAAGCCAGCCTTTTCAGGCTCTAAAATCTGAAGGACATCTTTCTTATCATATTGCAAGTTCTTTCCAACCTTATACCGCAAATTGGTGGTGGTATCTCGATCAGCAATCACCTTAGAAGGTTGTTTTACGCGTATCGTTCCGTGATCGGTGGTCACAACAACCCGCACTTTTTTATCCGCCAATTTCTGAAAAGCTTGCCACAGAGGAGAGTTTAAAAACCATGATTTAGTCAGCGAACGATAAGCTTTTTCATCACCAGCCAACTCTTTCAATACCTCCATCTCCGTTCGAGCATGAGAAAGCATATCGATAAAATTATACACGATGACCGTAATATCATTCTGCAGATAATTCAGAATCTGATCATTCATCTGTTTCGCCTTAGCGACCTTGGTCACCTTAAAATAATCATGTTTGATTTCACGTCGAACCAAGCGATCCAGCTGTGCCGAAAACAACTCGGCTTCCTTCATATTCTTACCACCCTCTTCATAATCATTCAACCACCATTGAGGATAATGCTTAGCAATTTCACCCGGCATCATACCGGCAAAAATGGCATTCCGGCTATATTGAGTAGACGTCGGAAGAATGCTATAAAAGTAGTCTTCCTCATCAATGCGGTACAATTCTGTAATAATTGGCTCCAAAATTTTCCATTGATCATAACGCAGATTGTCTAAGAGAAATACAACCGTAGGTGTATCATCCAAATGAGGAAGAATTTTCTTACGCATTAGGTTATGCGACATCACCGGGGCCTCGTCCGCATTTCGTACCCAGTATTCATAATTTTTCTCAACAAATTTAGAAAACGAAGCATTCGCCTCCGTCTTTTGCATGGATAGAATATCTTCCATTTGATCCACATTTCCATCCTCCAGCTTCAGCTCCCATCCTATGATATTTTTATACATCGAAGCCCAATCTTCGATAGAATTTACACTTTGAATATCCATCATAATTTTCCGAAACTCAATCTGATAATCGGAAGCCGTTTTCTCGTGGACCAGTCGTTTATTATCAATAATTTTCTTGAGTGTCAAAAGAATCTGATTCGGATTGACTGGTTTGATTAGGTAATCTGCTATTTGAGCGCCGATCGCCTCTTCCATGATATTCTCTGCCTCATTTTTCGTGATCATGACGACTGGAATGTTTGGTCGTTTCTCTTTGATTTTGGCCAATGTTTCTAGCCCAGTCAGGCCTGGCATACTCTCATCCAGAAAAACAACATCCAAATCATTATTTGCCTCAATTTCATCCAGCGCATCATTTCCATTGGTCACCGTAATCATCTCATATCCCTTTTTCTCCAAGAAAAAAAGATGTGGCTTCAACAAGTCAATTTCATCATCCGCCCATAAAATTTTAGCATCACTCATATAGTAAAAAGTTTAGATTTTTTGTCTTCTGTAAATCTCCGAAAAATATTTGAAGCTTAAACGACTTCCAAGATAGAACTAGTATCAATCCAAGTGTATTTCCATTGATTTTTTAGGGCGTGCACTGATTATCAATGCATTGGCATAGATAATCAGTACCAGGCTATTCGAGGTTACATCCTTCACGGACGTTCAGGACCGCTTTGTCAAGCGGCCTCTACTATCCTTCACGCGGTGTCCGCCGTTTAAAAAGTCGCTTGTAATCCTACTTTTCCACCGCAGCTTCTTGTTTCTTAAAAACATAAAAAGCCTAACTTTGTATCCGATGAATAAGAAAAAACTAATCAACGATCCGGTTTACGGTTTTATACAATATCCTTATGACATTCTGTACGAAATAATCGACCACCCTTATGTACAAAGATTGCGCAGAATATCGCAAATGGGGCTCACACACTATGTCTATCCAGGAGCTGTTCATACACGATTCCATCATACCCTAGGAGCCCTACATCTGATGACGAATGCCATCAATACGCTGCGATCAAAGGATATAGAAATCACTGATTTAGAGGCAAAAGGAGCATGTATCGCTATATTAATGCACGATATTGGACACGGTCCTTTTTCGCATGCATTAGAACATAAAATAATTCGTGTAAACCATGAATTCCTTTCCTTACAGTTCATGGAAGAATTAAAAAACACGTTTGGAAAACCGGTCGAAGTAGCCATTCAAATATTCAAAAACGAACATCACAAACATTACTTACACCAACTAGTTAGTAGTCAATTGGATATGGATCGTATGGACTACCTCACGCGCGATAGCTTCTTTACAGGTGTCGTGGAAGGCAAAATTGGCTATGATCGCATCATTAAAATGCTCCATGTTCAGAATAACGAATTAGTAGTCGAAGAAAAAGGAATACACAGTGTCGAAAAATTCCTGATGGCGAGACGAATGATGTATTGGCAAGTTTATCTACATAAGACATCCGTGGCCATTGAAAATATGTTAAAGAAAGTGGTGGACCGATTACAAGAGCTCATCGATGCTAAAAACCACGATTGGATCCAAAATTGTGTGCCGGAAAATCTATACTTTTTCCTCAACAATCGCATCGACAAAAGCGACTTTACCATCGATAAAAAGCAAATATTAGACAGATTTTCGACCTTAGACGAATACGATTTATACTTTTCATTGAAAAAATTTGTGGACGGAAAAGATCCACTACTCGCTTATCTTTCCAAAAGTATTCTACATCGAAAAATTTTCAGTGTACAAATAAAGGATGCACCTTTCACTTTGGAGGAAGTCGAAAATATCAAGACTAAACTATTGAAGGAGAGCACGATAAATATTAATGAGATCGATGATCTAATATTATTGGCAGAAGAAAGTAATATTTCTTACAGCCCTCAAAAAGAATCGATTAAAATTTTAAAGAAGAATGGCGAGGTAATTCCGATCAATCAATACAGCCAAAATCTAATTGACACAATGTTAATTAACAGATACTTTTTATGTTATCCAAAGATATATTAGTAGATTTGTGGTCTTGTTAAGACAAAAAAAGTTGGGTCTTAACACAATAAAAGTTTATATGAAATCGATACAACAAATCGACAAACTATATTTACTAAATTAATCCTATTTTTTAATTGCAAAATTTATTGTTTACTATGAGAGGACTTAGTTCTATCCTAACGTCGGTCTTTATGTTGATAGCAGTGTTCGCATTTGCTCAACCTTCTTCCGACCTATCTTCAGCTGAGGCTGGAAAATGTTATGCTAAGTGTTTGATTCAAGACGAATACCAAACCGTAACAGAACAAGTACTGACAAGAGCGGCTTCACAGCGAGTGGAAGTTGTACCTGCAGTATATGAAACTGTTACTGAGCAAGTATTATCAAAAGAAGCAGGTAATACATTAAGTTCCGTTTCTGCTCAATTTGAGACAGTTACAGAACAAGTATTATCTAAAGAAGCAGGTAGCACGCTTAGTGTTGTTCCAGCTACTTTTGAAACAGTTACTGAGCAAGTATTAGCGAGAACTAATGCTGAAGGTTTCAGAGCTGTTTGTAATACTGCTGCTTCCGGATCAGTTAGTTCTGGAGGATCTGCTGGTAGCGGATCAAATGGTGTTGGTTCAGTAGTTTTAAGCACGAGCAGAGATGCTGATGGTGACGTAATCACTACGGCTAGTTGTGCTCCTGAAACTATTACTGAGCAAGTATTGTCTAAAGAAGCTTACACGACGATCACTACAACTCCTGCGACTTTCGAAGACGTTACGGAACAAGTATTGGTGAAAGAAGCTTACACAACCCTAAAAGTAATCCCAGCTACTTTTGAAACAGTATCAGAGCAAGTATTAGAGCAAGAAGCTTATACTACTTTATCTGTAACCCCAGCTACTTTTGAAACAGTTACTGAGCAAGTAATGACGGCTCAAGCTACTGCTAAATTAGTTATCAAGCCTGCTAAGTATGAGACTTATACGGAGCAAGTTCTTTCTAAAGAAGCATATTCTACAATTACTACTTCTCCAGCTGTTTATGAAACAGTTACTGAGCAAGTATTAGTAAAAGAAGCATACAACACGTTAGCAGTTGTACCTGCCGTTTACGAAACTGTTACTGAGCAAGTACTTACTAAAGAAGCTTCTACAACTATCGAAAGAAGACCAGCGAAGTATGAAACTCAAACAGAGCAGATCGAGGTTACTCCTGCATCTACGAAGTGGGTTAAGAAAAAAGCAGACAAAAATTGTCTTTCTGCTAACCCAGAAGATTGTTTAGTTTGGTGTTTAGTTGAAGTACCTGCTGCTTACAGAACTGTAACGAAGTCAGTTAGAGTTGGATGTGACGATGGTTGGACTGATATGGGTGACGATTGTACAAAAGTAAATGAAGTACCTGCTGTATACTCAACTAGATCTTATCAAAAACTAGTTACTCCAGCTACTACTCAAATTACTGAAGTACCAGCTCAATACGAAACTAGATCTTACCAGAAATTAGTTTCTCCTCCTACTACAAACAAAGTAGATGTTCCTGCAGTATATACTACAAGAACAATCACGAAGGTAGCTTCTCCAGCTTCAACAGAGGTTGTTGAAATTCCTGCACAGTACGAAACAAGATCTTACCAAAAATTAGCTACGCCTGCATCTGTTAACACAACAGAAGTTGCTGCTAAATATGGAACTAGATCTTACCAGAAGTTAGTTTCTGATGCTTCTACAGAATCTGTAACAGTTCCTGCTGCTTACACAACAAGAACATACAGAAAATTAGCTACGCCTGCTGCAAGCAACACAACAGAAGTACCTGCTGCTTACACAACTAGATCTTACCGAGTAGCTGCTACACCAACAGCAGAAGCTACACCATGTGGAAGTTCTTCTACATTAAGCGGTGTTAACTTCGCTTCAGGTTCTGCAGAGTTAATCGGAAACTCTATGTCTGTAATCAAAAATGCTGCTGACAAGTTGAAAACGGATGAAGGATGTACAGCAAGAATTGTTGGACATACTGATAGCCAAGGTACTGATGCAGCTAACCAATCTCTTTCTCAAAGAAGAGCAAGAGCGGTTTACAATGCACTTGTAAACTTAGGAATTAGCGCTAGCAGATTAAGCTACGAAGGAATGGGAGAATCTTCTCCAATTGCTGATAACAACACAGCATCTGGAAGAGCTGCTAACAGAAGAATCGAATTAGTTTCTTCTTGTGGTGGAGCAAGCGACTGTAATGTATATACTACAAGAAGCTACCAAAAATTAGTTTCTGATGCATCAACTACTTCTACTGAAGTAGCTGCTCAATATACATCTAGATCTTACCAGAAATTATCTTCTGACGCAACTTCTAACGCTTCTGATATTGCTGCTCAATACGAAACTAGATCTTACCAGAAATTAGTTTCTCCAGCAACTACAAGAACTGTAGATATTCCTGCACAGTATAAGACAATCACAAAAACAAATCTTGTTAAAAAAGGTGGAATCACTGAATGGAGACAAGTTGTTTGTGATACAGATGTTACTCCAGACCTAGTAAGAAGAGTACAATCTGCTCTTAAAGCTAAAGGATACGATCCAGGACCTGTTGATAACAGCTTTGGTGGAAAAACTAAAAAAGCTTTAGTTCAATTCCAAAAAGATAACAACTTGCCTATCGGATCTTTAGATCTTGAAACGCTTAAAGCTCTTGGTGTAAACCAATAAGAAAATAGATTCTTGATAGAATCTTAAGAAATGAACCCGATACTGAAATTCAGTATCGGGTTTTTTCTTTGCCCCATATTTCCAAAATTGTCAATCACCCTGTCCATATTCTATCAAAATAGACAACAATAGCCAGCTTCAAAGGTCCACATTTACTAGCTTCTTAAAAATAATCACCAAAAAAGGGAACGAAATGCATGTCTCATTACACTAATAATAAAAGGACATGCATTCCAAACATCTTATCGCTACCAAAAAAGTATTCCCTCAAGGATTCTATATTTTCGAAAGTCGAGCTGCTGCCAATAGTAATTATATAGAAAATATGAGCGAGGCCAAATTACTGCTTCGCTATGCCAATTATTTTTTAAAAGATGTACTCATCATCCATGACTATGTCATAACGCGACATGGCTGGTTATTTGCAGTAAAAATCAAAGCTCCCGAGACTCAATCAGATTTGAAGAGGTATTCATACTGGAGAAAAGTTTCGAATCGGGTACGGCTCTGTATATCCACCTATGTTAGAGCGGTTAATTTTAGAAGAGGAAGAAGCGGCGCCCTTGTTCACAGTAATTTCAAAAAATACGCTTTCAACAATTTAACCCATGCCCTCTCGCTCTTGAATAAGATTAGAAATCAGAAGATAAAATTGTATCAAAGGAGAAAGAAGTATCGAGGTATAAAATATCATTACAAGGTGCGTAAGAATCGTGCTAAAGGGTCGATATTTTTATGTTCCAAGTATCTAAAGAAGGAAATGAAGACGCTTAAAGATCAAGTGGGAAGTCAGGTATTTAAGCCGCTTGAAGATTTGGTAGGATCAGATTTCAACGGATTAGTCCAAAAATGGCAAAGCAATATTACATCGATCCAAACCCCAAACGATTCAAGCTAAATTAACCCCAACTAAGTCATCAAATCAAATCATTACATTCCAACCAATACCATAGCTATCGAAATGATTTCATTTCGAATGACCCCGTCATGCCATTTCTGAAACGGCAATAATATTCTCTAAAAAATGTAAGTCCTCAATAAGCTATTAATACGATTTAGCAAACACAACTCGCCCCTTAGAAGGGTTTCCTGAATAAATACACTTTCCTGCCTCTTCTACAAAATCATTCGGAATACATCGAATCGTTGCGTTCGTTAATTCTTTAATTTTCTTCTCAGACTCAGAAGTTCCATCCCAGTGAGCTAAAATAAATCCACCTTTCGATTCTAAGACTTCCTTAAACTCATCTAAAGTATCTACGGATGATGTTTTCTCCGTACGGAATGCTTTCGCTTTATTCAAAAGATTACTTTGAATCTCCTCCAATAAATCTTTCACATAATTTGCTATTCCGGCTTGTGGAACAGATTGTTTTTCTTTAGTATCTCGTCTGGCTACTTCAATCACATTATTCGCTAAATCACGTTTTCCAAGACCCAACCTTACTGGAACCCCTTTCATCTCGTATTCAGCAAATTTAAATCCTGGACGCTTTTGGTCATTGTCATCGATCTTTACACGAATTCCAAGATCTCTCAACTCTCTCGCAATTTCTTCAACTTTTTCCATGATTTCTGGAAGCGGCTTTGGTATAGGAACAATCACTACTTGATCTGGAGCCAACTTCGGAGGTAAAACCAAGCCTTCATCATCGGAATGCGTCATGATCAGTCCGCCAACCAATCGAGTAGAAACACCCCAAGAAGTTGCCCAAACGTATGCTTCTTTATTTTCTTTGTTGGAATATTTGACATCAAAAGCCTTCGCAAAATTCTGTCCAAGAAAATGAGATGTTCCTGCTTGTAAAGCTTTTCCATCCTGCATCAGCGCTTCAATGGTAAAAGTGTCTACGGCACCAGCAAATCTTTCATTTGCTGATTTGGCCCCTTGAATAACCGGCATAGCCATGTAATTTTCAGCAAAATCGGCATAAACATCATGAATCATTCTTGCTTCCGCTATCGCTTCTTCCTTTGTAGCATGGGCTGTATGACCTTCTTGCCATAAAAATTCAGCAGTACGCAAAAACGGTCGAGTTCTCATTTCCCATCGAACAACATTGGCCCATTGATTAATTAAGAGAGGTAAATCTCTATACGATTTGATCCAATCTCTATATGTATTCCATATGATCGTTTCTGATGTAGGGCGAACGATCAACTCTTCCTCCAATTTGGCATCCGGGTCAACTACCACTCCAGTTCCATTCGGATTGTTCATCAATCGATGATGTGTGACAACCGCACATTCTTTGGCAAAACCGTCAACATGCTCAGCTTCTTTACTTAGGAAACTCTTTGGTATAAAAAGAGGAAAATAGGCATTAACATGTCCTGTTTCTTTAAACTTTCTATCCAACTCAGCTTTCATATTTTCCCAAATTGCAAACCCATATGGTTTAATAACCATACATCCACGTACTGCACTATGATCTGCTAATCCAGCCTTCCGAACAATATTATTATACCACAATGAGTAATCATCGCTTCTATTGGTAATTTCCTTTGCCATAAATTATTTAGTTAATATTCCTTTAAAACGTAATAAACTTGAACTGTTTAGACCTTTAAATCGTCATTATTATAGAAATCATTAAGTAATTGATGCATTACACTAGTGACTTTTTCTGTTTAGTTAAGACTATTTAACGCTTTACAATTAAAGTTTTAGTTTTTTTTAAGCACTTATACGCCACAAAAGTAATAAATTGGTGATATGATTTTGAGAGAGTCAAACTTTAATAATTTTTAAAATTTATGCAGATGAAAAAAACGTTCTATATCAGCGCCCTTATGCTACTTTTTTCGGTTCTATCTGTACAATTGGCAAACGCGCAGTTTGACGATCTCTATTACGATCCAGATACCGATGAGACCTTCGTAATCAATAGTAATACCAATAGCGATTATTATTACGACGAAGAAGCTTATGATGACTCGTATGGTTACGATGAATTCGACGATACCGATTATGATTATTACGATCAGTACGATTACCGTTATTCTAGTAGAATAAGAAGATTCAGAAGAAATGGATTTTCCACTTTCGGATATTACGATCCGTGTTTTGTGGATAGAGCTTATTACGATCCATTTTTTGCTCCAAATTCTTCCATATACATCAGTTTCGGTAGTCCTTGGGCATATCCTAGAAGATTTAGAAGATTCAATCGTTTCGGATACTACTACGGATTTAATCCTTATGATAGATGGAATTCGTATTATGTAGGAGCGCCTTTCTATGATCCTTGGGCTTCACCTTGGGGATGGGGTTCGCCTTGGAATTCACCATGGTACGGAAACAATTTCTGTTACAATGACTTCTATGGCAATAACTTCTACGGAAATAATTTCTATGGAAACAATTTCTACGGAAATAACTTCTATGGTAATAATGCTGTAAACGATTATTATTATGGCGGTAGATATGGTAGCTCAACGACTTCTTCCACTAAAGGACAGACAAGAAAACCGAATAGAAGAGACCCTAATATCGTGACGGCCAATAGTCCAACGAAGCAGGTAACTAATACTTCTAGACCAGAAAACTTTAGTGATAAAGAGGGTGGTAGAGTATTGAAAACCGATTCTCCGAATCAAGTCTCTAGACCAGGAAGTACTATTCCTAACTCTAGACCGACTCAGATTACCTCGAATCAAACTACTTCTAAAAGACCTGGTACTACTAGACCTACGCAGACGGAAACAAGACCTAGTTCTACGAGACCAAACACGACAACTAGACCTAGTTCAACAACTAGACCTGGTTACAATAATAGCAACACCACTTCTACGAGACCTAATAGACCAAGTACAACACGGCCTAAAACGACAACCAGACCTTCTAATAGGCCTGCTACACGTCCAAGCACAAGTACTAGACCTAAAAGATCTTATGGTTCTTCATCGAGTAGAAGACCAAGTTCTACAAGACCTTCTTCTTCAAGAAACAACTATAGAGATAGCGGTTCGTCTAGAAGAAATAGCTACGGAAGTTCAAGATCTTCCTCTAGTAGAAACAATAGGTCAGGCTATAGTGGATCAAGATCAAATAGATCTTCAGGAGCCTCTCGTTCTTCTTCGAGATCTTCAAGATCAAGCAGTACAAGATCGAGTTCTTCTAGACCTTCAAGATCAAGTAGCACTAGATCCAGCTCATCGAGATCTTCAAGATCTTCTGGTAGCTCACGAAGTCGATCAGGAAGAGGTGGATAAAATTCACTTCAATACGATAAAATAAAAATGACTTTAGGGTGGATGATACAGCAAGAATTATCCACCCTTTTTATATCCCAAATATAAAATAACTACATATGCTTAAATATAAATTATTAGCAACCATTTCCTTTGCTTGTATGACAATCTGCCAACTTTCCGGGCAGACACTCGCAGAAGCTGTTCAATATAGTTTTTACGACTATATTGGAACCGCTAGAACAGCAGGTGTATCAGGCGCTTTTGGAGCGCTAGGAGGAGATCAAGGAGCCATCTTTATTAATCCAGCCTCCTTAGGTACCTTTCACAAAAGTGAATTTGTCATTTCACCTACGTATTTCAGTTCTTCTACATCAACTCAATTCGCTGGCAATTCAAATACAGACAATGCTGCTGTGGACATTACCGCGGCAAATATGGGACTGGTATTCACCAGTAGATCAAATCCTGGTTCAAAATGGAAAACGAGCAATATCATTGTAGCTTTTAATAAAGTTACCGACTTTGAGCGAAATCAATATTATGAAGGACAATCCGAAGGAACCATTATTCAACGATTTGCTGAAAGAGCCAATGGTAAAGGGCTTGATCAACTAGATCCTTTTGAAGCTGGAGTAGCCTATGACGCAGAAGTTTTATTTGACGAAGGATCTGATTTGAATTACGAATTTGACCCCCTAATTAATCAAGAACTATCTAGAAATCAAGATATACGTTCAGATGGAGGCATCAATGAATTGAGCTTTGGATGGGCAGGCAATTACAATAATAAATTACAAGTAGGTTTTACTGTAGGTGTTCCAATCATACGATATAATCTTAGAAAAACGTATACCGAAGAAGCACTAGCAGAAGTAACACCTTTCCGAGAAATAAATTATACCGAAAACTTAAGTACATCTGGAACCGGATTAAACCTAAAATTTGGTATTATAGCTATGCCCATAAAATCTATACGTGCAGGAATATCCATTGCAAGTCCGACTAGTTACAGCCTGTCAGATCAATACAGTACTTCCATATCTTATAGATACAATCTAGGTGATGGTCCAGATGTTCTTAGAAATGCCAATTCGATTGATGGCCGATTCGAATATAGTTTCATTACTCCTTGGAAAACAACCGGTAGCCTAGCCTATTTGGTAAAAACTGGTTCTGTCAATGGATTTCTTTCAGCAGAGATTGATTATTTGAATTATGCTTCGTCTAGTTTCAATTTAACATCTGAAAGTACCAATGCAGGAGATGCACAATTGGAAAATGATCTTAATAGTCAAATTAACAATCAATTGACTAATGCCATAAATGCGAGAATAGGAGCAGAAATTGCTTCTGGTATAACTCGCCTTAGGGCTGGGTATTCCATCAACGGATCTCCTTATTACGGAGATGAAGGTAGATTTTACGCTGGGTTTTCATTAGGAGCTGGATTGCGCTTTGATCGCTTTTATTTTGATATTGCATATAAAACGAGTTCACTACAACAAGGATATCTACCATACGTAACGATTGATCAAGAATATCCACAATTAGTGCAATTTAATACTACAAATAGCTATATATCAACTACATTTGGATTCAAATTTGGATCATAATAAAGTAATATTAAGCTTTGAAAGGTACATCAATTCCGTATACTGAAATGTTGAAAAAATATGCTCAGCTTTTAGTGAATTATTCTTTGTATTTAAAAAAGAGTGAGCATTTATACATTCATACGAGCACATTAGCAGAACCCTTAGTTAAGGAAGTTTATCGATATGCTGTAAAAAAGGGGGCTCATGTTTCTGTTCAATTTGATTTCGAACATCAACAGGAAATTTTCTTTGAAGAAGCTGCAGAGCACCAACTCAAACATATACCACCATTCAAAAAAATGGCCATGGAGGGTTTCGATGCATATCTGTATATCAGAGCTCCTTTTAGCCTAAGCCCAAATGGAATTGATCCAGATAAAAGAAAGTTAAGAAGCGAAGCTTTAAAACAAATGAATCAAACGTATTTTTCCAGAACCGCCGATGGTTCAATGAAAAGAAGTTTGTGCCAATATCCCACACAAGCGAATGCCGATGTTGCCGGTATGTCCTTAAAGGATTATCAACAATTTGTCTTTGAAGCGTGCAAGCTAAATAGTTCAAACCCACAGGCGTCTTGGGAAAAAGTATCCAAGGAACAACAACACATTGTTGATTTTTTAAATACTAAAAATAAGATTCGCTATAAAAATGAACAAACCGATATCTCATTTTCCATTGAAAATAGAACTTGGATTAATAGTGATGGAAAAACCAACATGCCCAGTGGAGAAGTATTTTCGAGTCCCGTGGAAAGTACGGTTCAAGGAAGTATATATTTCGATTATCCATCCATCTATATGGGAGAAGAGGTAGAAGGTATTCGATTAACCGTGAAAAATGGCGAAGTAGTAAAATGGGAAGCCAAAAAAGGTCAAGATTTCCTGGATAAAATAATGTCTATAAAGGGAGCACGACACTTTGGAGAAGTGGCGATCGGAACCAATTATAACATACAACAAGCAACTAAAAATATTCTCTTCGACGAAAAAATTGGAGGTACTATTCATATGGCGCTGGGTCAATCGTATGGGCAAACTGGTGGAAAAAATCAAAGCTCGATTCATTGGGATATGATCTGTAATATGAAGCAAAATGGAGCTATTTACGCAGATGATGAACTAATTTATGAGAATGGCAAATTCATCATCTAATATTTCTATTCGTTTGTCTATAATTTTATAGAAACAAGATAAAATATGCTCTAAATCCTCAAATTGCAAATAATTGACAAGTTCATATTTGGTTTTATTTGAACTTATTAGTTAATTTGCAGCATCTAGAAAAGGGGAAATTGCAACTTTTACCTTTCAAGATTTTTTATAACCACAGAGTTAACGGAAACTATATCTTTCTGCGTATAGTTATTTCTGTTATCTATATGATTTTTTTCGTATAGTACGCAGTTGCGTTAATGACATAGGGAAAGTAAAACAAATGTCTAAGGGAAATTATAACCACAAGTATACGCCGGCTCAATTGGCCGAAATACAGGGTAGGAGAATTCGCCGTTTATATCAAGGTTTCAACAAATTTGACATTGATATATCCGGAAATCCGAATTATCCAATGATTGTTATTAATAAATGTAAGATGCTTAATACTTATATTAATAATTTCGATCTTCACCTCCTTGACATGCCGTCCACCAATCCTGAAAGATCTACTGTACACCATTTAAAAGTAGATCACTTAGATATCAGCAAGAAATTTTTAGACGATTACTTAGACGAATATGGATTCACTAGAGTCTATGCTATTCGCCATGCCGGAACAGACCTTTACGTGGCCGGATTTAATTTCAAAGTCCGTGAAGGTGAAGATCGTTTAGAAGGTCGATACCCTGTTTTTGGAAAGCATAAACTCCGGTATTTTTTCCAACGCGAATATGCGGAAGAAATTGCTGCATCCTATCCAGACTACAAATTAGTCGTTGATTAATAGATCTTCTTAACATAATACAAGCCCAGAATTTAAATTGATTCTTTAATATAAGCTTTGAAAATTGTATTTTTGAGGCAACTTCACTCTGCTTAAGAGTGTCCTTAATTTATATTACTATTACAAACAATTTAAATTTTACTATTGATGAAAAATTATGTTTCAATTTCCAAACTGTTCTTCTTTCTAGCAGTAATGGGATTATTTATCACTTCTTGTGAACCAGATGTGATCATTAATGACCCATCCATTTCTCTTGTAGATGAGGCTGGATTTATCTCTGCAGATGCTACAGTGGATGCTGGAGCTACTTTTACCGTTAAATTATCAGCTGATAAAGGAGATGGAGAAATGAACTCTCTTACCATTACAAAAGATGGCACAAACGTCCCTACTACTGATTTTACAATTGACGGTTTAGCAGATAACAATCCAAAATTGTTATTTGATGGTGACAGAACAGGATTTACTTACGAAATAGCTATTACCGCTCCTGTAGAAGCAGGAACTTCAAGTTATGCTTTCAAAGTAGATTCTGACGATACTGGTTCGGCAACGACGAGCATCAGCATTACAGTTGAAGAGTCAAATGAACCACCAGTTCTTGCGAATGACATGAACTCTAGTATTGAATTATTAAATCCTGGAACAGTAAAGATTGTTTTAACAGGTGTTAAAGGGTCTTCTCCTCTAAATACAATTACTGTAGCTGAAGAAGGTACAGCGATTGACGATTTATCTAGATTAGATTGGGGTACGATACCATTCGATGCAAATCCTTATACTTTAACCGGTGATGATAAAGAGGGATTCGAAGGTGCTGAGTTATTCCTAACCTCTCAATCTATTATTGGAACAACGAATTATACAATAACATTGACAGACGAAGCGGGTAACGAATCGACTATCGATTACTCGATCACTTTATTAACACCAATTGCTACTGAATACACAGATGTTCCTTTATTCAATAACGCAGGATCAGGATTTGGAGGAATTGACCTACAAACTGGAACGAACGTTAGTTCTACTACCGCAGATGATGATCTTGTAGACTTAGGAAACGACGGATCAGGAAACTGGAGAATGCAAATAGGAGCTTCACCAGGATCAACTACTTCTATCAGAACTATTGATGCAGCTTATACATACGAGAGCGTGACTTCTAAAGAAAGACTTCAAGAAGCATATGACGGAGGTACAGAGGTAACAGAAACACCTGTATTATCTACTGGATCTACTTTTGCAGCTTCTTTAGATGGTGTACTTTACTTGATCACAATCACGAATACTGATAACACAAATAGTGATGATCTTGATTCTTATACACTAAATATTAAATCAGCAGAATAAATCATATTCTGATTCAATAAAAAAAGCTTCATAACGGATTGTTATGAAGCTTTTTTTATGTTATCCTTTTTTCTTTTTACGTTTAGATTTTTTTCGATCATCCTCTTTAAAAGATCGTTTCTTCTTTCGTTTCATTTTCGCCTTCTCCGGTTTTGGATTGGAAGGCTGCACTACCACGGCAAATCCATTGTATTTGGCCTTCTTAAACGATTGTAAAATGATCGGTGTAAAATCACTGGGTACCTCAAAAAATGAAAATCCTGATAATATTTCAATTTGTCCGACATCTACTGAATGTCCTTTCGTCTGCCGATTAATTAATTCTAAGATTTTTCCAGGATTTACATCATGTTTCTCTCCCAAATTGATGTAAAAACGATCATACCTACCTCTAGCTTCTTCGAATCTCCCACGATCTCGTCGTTCGCGTCTATCTTTTCTTCGATTTCTTTTATCATCCATTCGATCCTTATATCGATCTTTCTTGGATTTAGCATTTAGGTCGTCTGCATCCTTATAATAAGACAGAAATCGATTGAATTCCAAAGAAATAAACTTCTGAATGAGTTCTTCCCTAGAAAATCCTTCAAACTTTTCATTTATAACTTCTAAATATTCCTCGATATCCTCACTAACTTCCACATCTCTTACCTTATCCATCAATTGTAGCAACTGAACTCGACAAACATCTTTTCCAGAAGGAACCTTCATCTTTTGAATTTGTCGCCCAATTTTTCGTTCCAACAATCCCAATTTGCTTCTATCTCTACCAGATAGCAATACAATGGATACACCAAATTTGTTAGCTCTACCTGTTCGTCCACTTCGGTGGACATAAGTGGCGATTTCATCTGGAAGATTGTAATTAATTACATGCGTCAAGTCATCGACATCAATTCCACGAGCAGCGACATCAGTAGCCACCAATAGTTGAATATTTCTATTTCTAAAACGATTCATGACTATATCCCGCTGAGCTTGGGACAAGTCCCCATGAATTGCATCGGCGGAATATCCATCTCGACCCAATTTTTCCGCAATATCCTTGGTTTCTGCTCTGGTACGGCAGAAGATAATCCCATAAATGGAAGGATTAAG
Source organism: Saprospiraceae bacterium (assembly GCA_020628475.1). Classification (GTDB taxonomy): domain Bacteria; phylum Bacteroidota; class Bacteroidia; order Chitinophagales; family Saprospiraceae; genus JAHDFB01. The sequence continues at coordinate 18,780 of JAHDFB010000020.1, forward strand.
ATCAGCCAATCGTTTGAGCACTTCATATTTTCTTCTGCCCGGCACATCATAATATTGATGTTCTACATTAGATGATCCTGTGTTTTTATGCCCTATAGATATTTCAAATGGATCCTCCATATACCGACTCGCCATCTTCGCGATTTCCTTCGGCATGGTCGCTGAGAAAAGTAATACCTGCTTTTCATCAGGCGTTACTTCTAGAATGGCATCCATATCATCCTTGAATCCCATGGACAACATTTCATCAGCTTCATCAAATACTACGAAACGAATATTTGAAAGATTTAATTTTTTCCTATTGATCAGATCTAAGGTCCTCCCAGGAGTCCCAACTACAATTTGTGGCCCTTTCTTTAAATCCTTGATTTGACCACTAATCGGAGTTCCACCGTAAACAGCTAAAATCTGCAAGCCTTTCATATATTTAGAAAAGGATACTAAATCCTTCGCTAATTGCATACAAAGCTCTCTAGTAGGACATAAAACAATTGTCTGTACATCTTTGATCGATGTATCAATCTGTTCTAATATTGGAATACCAAAAGCGGCCGTTTTACCAGTTCCGGTCTGTGCTAAGGCAATGAGATCATTATCTGATTCCAAGAGATACGGAATTGCCTGTTCTTGAATTTCTGTTGCCTGTTCAAATCCAAGCTCTTCTATAGCCTGAATAATCTTGGCATTCAAATTCAATTCATTGAATGTAATCATCTAGTCGTTGTGTATGGAGCGAATCGGCTGCATATCATCCACTAGAACAGCACTTTCTCCTGTAAATAAAGCGCAAAGGTACAACTATTATATGGTTTACCCTTTTTATTCTTTTCTCGGCCCATTCTTTAGCCAGAAATATACCTTATAAATCTATGAATAGAAAACACATTGAATCCAATATTAATCAAAAAAAAGGTCGACAATATCATTGCCGACCTTCTTATATTTCGATAAATACGAATCGAATTAATCAATCATTAATCGTTTAATCGACGTATTTTTCTCTCCTCTTAATTGTACTACATAAAATCCAGAAGGTAAATTATTAACAGGAATGCTTACCAATTCTTTTCCTTGATTTAATGTCATATTCTGAGAACTGATCAATGTTCCATCTACAGAGAAAATGGAAAGTACCGCATTTTCTTTTTCTGAAGCCGTAAATTGAATATTAACCACATTAGAAGCTGGGTTCGGGAATATAGACATGGAGTAATCATCCGCTTCCGTCTCCTTATTATTAACAACCACTTCTGAATCAATCAGTGTCGTTGCTGTTGCACATGCATTTTCACCACTTTCAGCAGTAGCACAAGCGGTTCCAGCGTAATCTTTCAAATCGATGATGGATACATCGTCAATAGCCCATCCGTTAAACAAAGCAACAGGAGCTGTATTTGCATCTGTTCCAAATCGGAATTGAATTCGAATATTTTTGCCGATATAATCAGAAAGATCTAGATAGGTAGAAACGAATTCTTCATTTGTCGTTCCAGAGAATGTTGCTAAATTCGGTAAAGCAAAGGTTCCATAAGCCAATGTTGTATTAAATCCATTTAATACATTATTGTCAAAACTCAAGCGAGTCCATCCAATTTGACCTTCTTCTTGAACCGCTACAAATCCTCCATCAGATCCAGTCTCCGTAGTATACTGATGATTAAATGCTAAGGTTGGACGATCTCCCTGTACTTCGAAATAATCAATTAAGAATAGCTCATTGTCCGTTTCTTCTTCAGAGTTAGGAATAAACCAAGCTTCTTGTCCACTAGCAGCAGCTTCTGTAGAAATTTCCCAGAATGCTGTAGTTCCTTCATTGATTTCAATATCCCAATTTCCGTCTCCATTTTCCATGTCATCCAAGAAGAATACTTCTGATAAGGTTGCTTCCTCAGCCAATGACTTATAGGTAATGATAATCTCTTCTTTGTATTCCATATCTCCAAGATCCCAAGTCACTGTATTACCAGCCACTGTAGCAGAAATATTACTAGAACCATCAATGAAGCTTGTTCCTGTTGGAATTTCATCCGTAACTACGACACCTGCCAATGTATTCGGCACGTGGTTTTTGACAACAATCGTGAACTCGATTTCCCCGCCACCTTTTACAATCTCAGTAGCTGTCTTTTCAATTTTCAATTCTTCAATACAGAATGGCCAAGGCTCGAAATCTTGAACACCGTCATTTCGATCATTTGTACTATTTTCTAATGCATTGATTCCAACACCTCTTTTCGCAAATATTTCCCATAACATACAAGCATTATCTGCTTCATTATTTAAGGTATCAGCTTTCAAAATTCCATCTCTTCCTGAAACAAATCCAGGAGAACAACCTTGCTCACGCATACCATCGATTACCAATCGGATTGCTCGTGCATTTCCAGATTCTTGATTGGTTACATCAGCATCGTATCCGTATTTATCAACCATTGCCCAGTAAATATCCCAAGTAATAGCAGCCCAAACTTCTCCTAGAGGGTGCGGTGCTGTCGTTCCAATGATGTCATCATAAACCTTATTATTAATTCCTGGGTCCGTGCTGTATCGCTGTGTTCTAATTCCACCACCATCTACAGATTCACTCGTTACATAGGTTCCAATTCCTCTTCCGTCTGTTCCTTGATCACCTGGCTCAACCGTAGTAACTAAGGCAAAGTAATCACTCCATCCTTCTCCCATCTGCTCATCGTTTCCTAAACATCCAGCTTGCGAAGGTCCACCTGTAAGTCTGTTCGATACACCGTGCCCTAATTCGTGCGCAATAACACCGTTGTCAAAACTTGCATCTAAATTCGTAGGACCAACCACCTGTGGTAATTGAATAGTCGCATTTACTGGAATACCTGCATCAATAGACGCTCTCAAATCTTGACAATCTTGGAATGTCACCATAATCGCGGGAATATCAACATCTGCTCCAACGGCTCCTGCTCCCATAGCAAAAATTTCACTACCGTCACCACCGTTAACACCAGGAATATTACAAACAATTGCTGCAATCGCTCCTTGATTTTGTGCATTTAAACATTTCAATCCGAATTCACATGAACCACGATCAATGACTGCAATATTTCCATTGATATCATCTCCGTTAGTTAGGTCAAAACATCCCTGTGTAGGATCTGCAGAATCATCTGCTACGAAAACTAAATTTCCAGTTACTGGATCATCCGTAATGGCAGCTCCAAAACCAGCCGCTCGAACTTCATATTTTCCAGCAAGTTCAACGGGATCGTTTACAGTTAGTAAGTCAAATTCACTTGCTCCCCATAGGAACATCTGCATTCTTCCTGATCCTCCATCTGGTGGTGTCGCAAAGTTTGCATTGTTTGTTCCAGATCCATCAGCAGACTCTGCAAATACATAATCTCCACCTAAACCACCATTTCCATAGTTGTTTTCTTGGAAGTTTCCACTTGCCTCATCAAATCCATGTCTCCATAAGAAATCATGTAAGAAGTTATTGAAGTAAAACAAGTTTACTTGTGCAGCTAACTCACTCACTTCAGGTTCTGCAGCTTGATCGTGTGCGAAATCAAAGATCAAATCCTCACCTCCGTCCGGTTCCATACCATCCGAATTGTTATCAACATCCTTATCCAAATAAGCGTGTACATTATTACCTCTAGTAATTGTGTACTCCGCACCTGCTTCTCCATCGGTATCATGCCATCCAAAAGGTGATGCCATAGGGTCTGCTGGATTTGTCACTAATTCGTGATCTCCATGATTTGGTGATTCAGCCGGCGCCTCATATACTCTATAGGTGCCTTCCATCATCATACTATTCGCCAATGTAGCATTGGTTGAATTCGTTTCTACCTTATGAGCAAAAGAAGACTTACACGTCAAATCATGAGAATGCGTCACATCGTGATCGTATTGACAGTGAACGGTGTAATTATTTTTAGTTAAAATTTTTGCTGTTTTAGCATCAATTCTTACCGACCAGTAATTACTTCCTGGTATATCTAAATCTACATTCCACGCCAAAGTATAATTCCCGTCTTCTGTTCTATCATAACATAAATAAACTGGAATATTATTTGATGCAAAAGAAGTTGCGGCATATACGAAATTGTTTTCTCCTTTTGTCTGAATCAAAGAAAATGGCTCATTGTTCGGAAATCCCAACTGTGCTCCTGCAGCCGCAATAGCCGCTTCTGGAGTAAGACTCAATTCAGAATTCACAATCTTTTCATCGATATTTTTAACTGCGCTTGAAACTAAATTGTAAATCTTATCATTTTTAAGTCCTACGGTGATGATACCGTTATAAACTTTAACGCCCTCATGGGTTTGCCAAAGATATAAATGCGACGCTCCATTATGTTTCGTTACATAATGATCTGAAACCACATAATTAGGGATTTCATCGGCATTCAATCCGTACTTTTCGGCATCTTGTACCAATCGAGATTTAGCAATATCTACTTCCTTCTGGTTCTGCGCAAACAGTCCCACCGTCAAGAAAAGACATAAACTAGTAAATAGTAAATTTTTAAGCATTTGGTCTTTTTTTAAGTGTAATTTCGGAAATACGAAATAATTAAGAGATATAGTTATTAAATGCACATAATAATAACTACTTGTTTAATCATCCGCAATATACAATTTTGACACAAATTAACATTCATCGAAGGCGCGCTTACTGCTCATAGACGACAATACTATTTTGTAAGTGTATCCAATCGTCCGCCATCGAACTTTTGAGGGGGACAAAAAAAGCGCCACCAATAATTTGGCGACGCTCTGCTAATTGCTAAATAAGGGGTGTGCAATGGGTAGATAATTAATAACTTTGGTTGAGTCCAATTCTAAATCCACATCGAATAGCTGCTTTACCAGCTGAAAAGTGTGAAGAATTAAAACTAAAGTCTTCATTCTCTGAATTCAATGAAAATCCAGTACCAACAAAAGCATCAACTATCACTTGGCTTACCACACATTGATAACCCAAATCCATCATCAACGCCCCAAATACATTTTGTGGACTTCTCTGTGGACCATAACTAGAGTCGTGATCAACTGACCTTGAAGAACCAATGGATACAACTGGTGCAACGTATAGACCGTGTAATGGATTTCTTCCAATATCTGTCATCTTTATAGACGTAGGTCTGTAAAACATTTTATAACGTAGCGTAGAATTGATTCCTACAAATTCATCATCGAATGTATCGAAAAGCCCAGTACGTCTCGTAACACCTAACTCAATCTCCATAGATCGATTGTAAGACAAATTCTGCTCATAACTCAATCGATACTTACCTGAAATTAGGCTAATTGGCTGTGTTTTGATAGCGAATACTTTTTTATCTCCATACAGATCTTTCACTTGAAGATTTGTCAATTTTTCAGCGTACAGACTAATGGGTGCATCGCTGTTTTCAAAACGATACTGTTTGATCAGGTGTTTGTCTAATTTGATGACCGTCACATCACTTGATCCATATGGTCGAAATTCGATTTCTTCTAATCCAATTTTTGTGATTTTAACCTGCATCTGATCACCGGATTTTAATTCGATAATATCCTGTGCTTGAATGGTTGAAAACGTTACAGCTAATAGGGCGATTAATAAAATTATATTTTTCATAATAAATTGTTTTTAAGTTTAAATATTGATTTTGTTTGTTTTACAATTTTTTAATTCGTTTGACAAGACAAATATCTATGCACAAATCGCTTATTATTTATCGAATTTCGAAGATGTTATATTTAATTTTTTACTATATGTAAAATATCGACTATTTCTCCGTTCCTTGATTGCGATAAAGATAGTAGCGGCCAACGAAGCGAAAGCGAGGCGGGTCCTGACCGTAGGGAAGGATGAACGAGTGAAACCGCGCATAGCTTGGCTTCTGTGAGGAGGCCGTGCCGATCTAACAGAAGATCGCCCAAAAAAAATGTACTTTTGGGACAATGAAAAATAATCTGATTATTGGAAGAAATGCTGTTATCGAATTGCTAGATTCAGCCAATCAAGTCGAGAAGATTTGGTTGCAAGTCGGTACACGTGGAGATTTTGAAAAGGAACTTCGTCAAAAATTGAAAGGGCGAAATATTCCCGTGCAACATGTGCCCTTGCAGAAATTAAATAAATTGAGTTCTGGTAACCATCAGGGGGTCGCCGCATTTACTTCCATCGTCGAATACCAATCCATAGAAAATGTCATTAGTCTGCTCTATGATCAGGGAAAGATGCCTTTTATTGTGGTATTGGACGGTGTTACGGATGTACGAAATCTGGGTGCTATAGCCCGAAGTGCAGAAATTTTTGGTGCTCATGCCATCGTTAGTCCGGTCAAAGACTCGGCGCTCATCAATGAAATTGCTTATAAAACTTCCGGTGGAGCCCTGTCACATATTGCCGTCTGTCGAGAAAAAAGTATCGTCAGTACAATGGAAGCTTTGCAAAATATGGGATTGACCATTTTTGCAGCAGAACATCATGCGAATCAGGAAATTGCCGATGTTGACTTTAGTGGTCCCGTGGCCATTGTTTTTGGAGACGAAGGCAAAGGTGTAAGCCCTTCAGTGATGCGTTCCTGTCAGACTTTTAAAATAAATCAAGTCGGAAAGACCGAATCATTGAACGTATCTGTTGCCGCAGGTGTTGTACTATATGAAGTCAGTAAATGTCGCGCCAAATAAGGCGTTTAAAAATATAATTCTATGAATAAATCATTTTTCGGATATCTATCGATTCTTTTATCTTTCAGTGTTTTAGCGGCTTGCGGAGCCAGCAAAAAAGTGGTTCAAGCGCAACAAACCGCACCAACTGAAAAAGCGTTACTATGGAAAATAGAAAAAGAAGGTATCCCAGCACCATCTTATCTGTATGGTACAATACATATCATCCCATCGGAAGATTTCTTTTATCCAGAAGGTACGCTACAAGCTATCGATGCGACTAAAAAAATGGTCTTTGAGATCGATATGAATGAGATGACCGACATGGGTGCACAAATGCAGCTGATGCAAAAGTCATTGATGAATGATGGAAAAACACTCAAAGATTTGTTAAGCGATGAAGAATATAAACTTGTCTCGGACCATTTTAATGAAATGGGATTACCGATGATGATGTTCGAACGCATGAAACCAGCATTTTTGACCGTATTTGCTAGTGATGATATGTCTCCTACCGCTATGCAAGATGGCTCTATGAAATCCTATGAAATGGAATTTATGCAAATCGCTCAAGGTAAAAAAATGGATATGGACGGTCTGGAATCTATTGACTACCAGCTCTCTGTATTTGATTCCATTCCTTATGAGGACCAAGCGGATATGTTGGTAGAAAGTATCAAAATGGGAAATGAAGGAGATGATCAGCTACAACAAATGATCGAGGTATATAAGGCACAGGATCTCGAAGGCATGGCTTCTATGTTTAGTGACGAAACCGTCGGTGATATGGATATTCTTCTAAATAACAGAAATAAAAACTGGATTCCTATCATGATCAATTATATGTCGGAAAAACCTACCTTCTTTGCTGTAGGTGCTGGACATTTGGTCGGCGATCTCGGGGTTATTTCTCTTTTACGCAAACAGGGTTATACTGTAACACCCATCTTAAAATCTTAATGGCTTCCATGGATCCTTCTATTGTCCCCTTGAGAGGGTTTATACCCAAAATTGGTGCTCGTACATTTATTGCAGACACAGCAAGAATTGTTGGAGATGTTGAAATGGGCGAAGATTGCAGCATTTGGTATGGTGCCGTTTTACGTGGTGATGTCAACGCCATCCGTTTAGGTGATCGTGTCAATGTTCAGGATGGCGCCATTATTCATTGTACTTATGAGAAAAGTAAGAGCATCATTGGTAACGATGTTTCTATCGGACATGGAGCCATCATACATGGCTGTATCATAGAAAAAGAAGTGTTGGTAGGTATGAAAGCCGTTGTCATGGATAATGCACAGATTCCATCACATGTTATCATTGCTGCTGGTGCTGTGGTCTTAGAAAATCAGGTCTTGGAATCAGGCTGGATATACGGCGGTATTCCAGCTAAAAAAATCAAGAAATTAGAACAGGACAATCTCGAATTCTTCATTCAACGTACTGCCAGAAATTATATGAAATATAGTTCTTGGTATCCTAAGAAAGAAGAAAATTCAACATCATGATTCTAAGAATGGCTACGCTTTTTCTTTTACTACATGTTTTTGGACTGAACGGGCAAGAACAAGCGAATATCCTTGAAGAAGCTGATTTTTCTATTGGAAAGTCCATCCGGATTCATTCATCGATATTGAATGAAGATAGGATTTTAAATGTATATTTTCCTTCTAGTTATTCGTCAGATGATTCAAAGTCCTACCCTGTCATATATTTATTGGATGGTTCGAAAGATGAGGACTTTATTCATATATCTGGCATTGTACAATTCGGTTCTTTCCCTTGGATCAATATAATTCCTGAATCCATTGTTGTCGGAATCGGAAATGTTGATAGAAAAAGAGACTTTACCTATCCTTCCGGAAATAAACTCGATCAAGAGGATTTCCCAACTTCCGGTCATTCTGCCAAGTTCATTGAATTTATAGAAAAGGAGTTACAATTATTGATTGATTCCACCTATAGGACCAAGTATCAAAAAACCATCATTGGACAATCGTTGGGCGGACTTTTAGCGACTCAAATACTACTTGAAAAGCCCGATCTCTTCGATCAATACATCATCGTAAGTCCTAGTTTATGGTGGGACGATGAACAATTACTAAAAAGAACCATTCAGAAAGCTCAATCCACAAAGTCTATTTACATTGCTGTGGGAAAAGAAGGAGCTGTTATGGAACGAACGGCATTGGAACTATACGAAAAACTTCAACAAGATTCCACGCTGAATCAGCAATTATTCTATGAATTCTTAGAAGACAAATCACATGGAGATGCCTTACACCAAGCCGTTTACCAAGCTTTCGAAATCATAAATAATCAGCAATAATCAACTGAAGTCTTTCCTTTCTGGCTGTTTGTAAAAGCTCCAAAAATTAATCCGTAGCTTTATAGCCAAGATGAAAGGCCATAATAGATATATCCGGAGCATGCAGATGTTAATCATCTGTTGTTGGTTCGGTTTGAGCCTGTCCGGGCAATATTATCCATATACCCTATATACGGCTGATGATGGATTGCCTTCCAATAATGTCTATAGGATTCTTCAAGATACGAAAGGACAAATATGGATTGCTACCATCAATGGTATTGCCAAATATGATGGTTACTCTTTTAAAACCTTCAAAGTCCCAGAAGGGCTACCCTCTAACGATGTGTTTCATTTAGTGGAAGATTATAATAATCGAATTTGGATATTCAATGACAATAACATTCTGAGTTGTATTAGAAATGATAGTATAATTACCTACTCTTCTGATGCGAGTAAACGTCATTCCATAGAAAACATTACGAAAGATTCGGTCTGGGTTGATGACGGTAATTTCATTCATGTTTTTGACCAACACCACTATATAAGAAGTTTAGACAGAGATCAATATATTCAAAAAATATTGGACCAATGGGAAATAATTGCGCCTCATAAAAAAGGCTCACTTTATATACAACATGGAAAAGTACGAAAAACAGCCTACAAACTTTTAAACATTGATTCAACCCGCTTGTGCTATTATTCCATTAGCAATAATAAAATCCTTAGAAATTATTTAGATGCATCAGGTATCCAATCGGATACTTTTATGATGAATAAAAACATTGACTGGCCAATCGATCGGCCATTGGCTCAATATGATATCACGAATCAGCATATTCAAATTTTTCAAGGAGAGAATCTTTGTATCATACAGAAAGATAATCAGCGAAAATTCATCGACATTCTTCTTCCTAACAAAGAAGAAATCAATACGGTGTTTTACGACCACAATGAAAACTTATGGGTCTCGATAAAAGAAGGAGTACTTTTCATCGATAACAATGTTATTAAAAACAAAATTCTTACTGAACAGCGATCTGGAAATTCGGATATTTTTGCGATTTCGAAATACCGCGAAAAATACATTTACACAACGAAAAACGGCGATGTTTACATCTATGATGAAAAGGATCATGAAGCCCTATACATGCATCCCTTAACGACCAAAATGGAACCTATCTATGATATGATTATCAAGAATGATCATCTCTTTATCGCATACAAAAATCTTGGTATTTTAGTCTTTGACCTCCGCTTGTATCAAGGAAATCCAATGACCCCTTTGACCTTGGACGAGTACATTCGTACCTCATCTCCTGGTTTTAAATTTAGCTCCCAAAAAGAATGGAATGGAATAAAAGAAATGTTCATCGCCGACGATGCCATCGATATAAGAATTGAACTAGGTCTCATTCATATGGATTTTAATGACTCTGAAGAAAAACGCTTATGGGCCGAGAAATCTTTTAAATTCAATAATTGTTCAGAGCGTTATATCATCTCAAACAAGGATGGATTATTTCTACTTCAACAGGACGATTTACAAAATATTGATACGACCATCGATAAAATCCGATTGATTGAATGCTTAGATGCCGATTATTTTTTCGTGCATAATGACCATCTACAATCTTGGATTTGCTCAGAAGGGGGCTGTATTTCGCAAAAATCGTTGGATGGCTTTAGTGTACAGTCGCTTCAATTTCGAGATAAATACTTATGGATTGTTCATTCAGAAGGAATCGTCCAGTCGATCTATGATCCAATTACCAAAAATATATCCGTCCTCAAACAATATCCCATCAATCCATTTACCAATTCCAATCGGGTCAATGATGTAGTAATTGAAGAGGATAGATTAGTCATTGCAACCAATAAAGGGATATACTATGTAAATCGTCAGAATTTTGAAATTGACAAAAAAGAAATCACGCTACACATCAAAAGCATCAAAACCGATAAAGAAATCTTTACGGCTCCAAAAAATATTTCTTTAGCCTATGATGACCGTAGCATTGGTATTGATTTCACATCGCTCAGTTTCACCTCCAATAATACCGTATTATATAATTATCAATTAGTTGGAGTCGATAAGACCATGCAAACCACCGAAAACCGTTCTATTCGTTACCCAGACCTCAAACCTGGCTTATATACTTTCAATATTTACGCCTCTGACGCCTTGGATCGCTCTAGCAAACAACATTCCATACAAATAGAAATTCGACGACCTTGGTGGTTGAGTCCTTACTTCTTCTTTGCCTGCGTCGTACTTAGTTTTTTGATTTTTTATATTATCTATCGATCCAGAGAAAAACAACTTCTACATAAAATTGAGATATCAAAACGTTTCGCCGAATTAGAACTCAATGCCCTACAATCACAAATGAATCCTCATTTTGTATTCAATGCCATGGGATCATTACAGAACTTAGTACAAAATAATCAGATTGATCTTGCGGACACCTACATCGCTAAATTTGCCAAACTCATGCGTTTGTTCTTAGAAGGATCAAAACATAAATTCGTTACCATTCAAGAAGAAGTTGATATTGTTTTAGCCTACTTTGAATTAGAAAAATTACGATTTAAAGATAAAATACACCTCGAGTTTCAGAACGATTTATCGGAGGTGGAGCTCGAGCAAAAAATACCGGCCAATATGCTGCAGCCCTTCGTTGAAAACGCCATTAATCATGGTATTTTTCACAAAAAATCAAAGGGTACTATTCACATTAATCTACTGAGTCAAGGGGATCAAATTCTTATTCAAATCATTGATGATGGTGTCGGCAGAAAAAAAGCGGCCTCCTTTAAAGAAAATTATGCCGACCAACATAAATCTAGAGCCATAGAAATCCTAGATGATAAAATCAATGCGATCAAGAAGTTAGAAGGAATAAATATTGAGTATGAAATCATTGATTTATATGAAGACGAGTTACCAAAGGGTACCTGTGTCAATATATATCTAAAAAAATAATCCAAAAGAAGCGTTAAGAGCGGCGCGTTATGCTACATTAAAAAGGATAGATTGTAATTTCGCATTCTTTTCGAACATCCTGACATGTCGCATATTCGATGGAGCATCAAAATAGTTAAAAGATGATAAGAGCGATCGTTATTGATGACGAGCAATCCGCCAGAGAAAATCTAATATTCAAGCTAAACAAATTGGATCTAGATATTCAAATTCTGGCTGAAGCAGAGAATATTGCGGAAGCCGAAAAGTGGATCAAATCATTAGATCCAGATCTCATTTTTCTGGATATTAGTATGCCGAATGGTAGCGGCTTCGATCTGTTGGACAGAATACCAGATATCAATTTCGAAATTATTTTTGTAACCGCCTATAACAAATACGCCGTAAAGGCATTTCAATATTTTGCCATCGGCTACTTGCTAAAACCTCTAGAAATGGAGGTACTTCGAGAAACGTTGAACAACAGCATCCAGCGAATTGAGAAGAAACACAGCAAAGAAAACATCCTACAATTGAGTCAATATTTAAAAGCCTCAACTAGAAATACCATGATGGCCATTCCGGTAGAATCTGGATTAGAGTTTGTCGATTCAGAAGACATTCTAAAACTCAATGCATCTGAGGGCTACACACTCATATTTATGAAAGATGGTACGAAGATCATGAGTTCTAAACCGCTCAACTATTACACCAATCTACTCGACCCCACAGCCTTCTTTCAAGTTCATCGCTCCTATGTTATCAATTTGAGTTGTATTAAAAAGTACCACAAGGTAGGATTTGTTCAACTGATGGATGGTAGTGAAATTCCGGTAGCAAAAACAAAAAAGACCGAGTTTTTAAACTTATTTAAAAAATAAAAAGCGTCCCCTCGGTGAGGACGCTTTCAAATTTTAAATGGATGTCACATTTATAATGAAGGGTGTTGTTTGCTCTCATGGTGTGACTCGTTCACAATGGAGTCTCTTGAGGTGTGTATGGCAAATAACACATATTGTATCCTCTAAAGTCCGGCGATATGTCGATCTTACTTATCACCCAGTGGTAGAATTAATGGGTAGTCGTATCAACAATATGTACTTCAAATCTACATACAATCAGGAGCCTTCAGTACAGCTTTTGAACACCAAAAAGTGAATAGGTCTTTTTCTCTGATGAACGGTCTCAAATTAAGCTTGAACATATGGTAAAATTTAACAATATGTCTTATCTGATAAAAATGTATGCCCAAAAAAGCTAGAAAGCTAAAGGCTTCACTATATTTGCGAAAAATTTATATATGTCTTTTGAAATAAGTGGAAAAGTTGTCAAGATATTTGACATTGAAAGTAAAACAGCTAGCTTTCAAGCTCGTGAATTTGTGATCGAAACGGTCAATGACCGATATCCTCAAATGATCAAATTCCAACTTACACAGGATCGTTGCAGTATCGTGGACAATTACAAAAATGGTGATGAAATCAAAGTATACTTCGATTTGAGAGGTAGAGAGTGGAACGAAAAATATTTTACCAATCTAAATGCTTGGAAAATAGAAGCAGCACAAGCGCCTACAGCAGCTATCAACAATCCGCCTGTAAGCGATGCATCTTTCCCTACGGAAGATCCATTTGCTGGTGTATCTTCTCAACAAAATTCTGCAGAAGACTTTGATGATCTTCCATTCTAAATGCGTCATTTAGATCGATGATAGCTTATATTTCGGCCGAGCAAGAATTGGCATCCTTGGTTTCGCTCATTCGAGAAACCTATCCCGATCAACATATCTTTGTGTTGGAGGGTGACTTAGGTGCTGGTAAAACGACCTTTGTTCAATATTTCTGCGAAGCTCAAGAAGTACGTGAAGCGGTTTCAAGTCCTACTTTCTCTTTGGTCAATGAATACCGAAATGAGGATCAAAAAAGCTTATTTCATTTTGATCTTTACCGGATCAATCAAGTCGATGAATTATACGACATGGGCTTTGAGGAATATCTCGATAAGGCCGATTTTATGTTTATAGAATGGGCCGATCTAGCCTTGCCATTCTTGGATAGCTATCTACATATCAAAATAGAGCAACTTTCCGATCAACAGCGAAAGTTTAGTATTCGCCAAGAGCAATAATTCGCTTTATATTCACTAACTTAGACTACTTATCTTATTCAATATGGGCGACACAACTAAAAATCCATTTTCAAGCTTTTTTACCAAAGAACAATACGCCACTCAAACGGATATGTTGGAGATTGCTCAGCGGTCACAAAAACTCTTAATTGGAATCCCGAAAGAGACAACCATGGTCGAAAATCGGGTGGCACTGGTTCCTAATAATGTGCGGGTTTTAGTTGGATTGGGTCATCGGGTCATCATAGAATCGGGAGCAGGCGAAAAATCAAGATTTTCAGATCATCATTATTCCGAAGCAGGAGCGGAGGTGACTCCGGATAAAAAGAAGGTATTTGAGTCAAACGTGCTTATTAAAATACAGCCTCCAACCCTCGCGGAAATCGATTTGATGGGTTACAATCAAATGTTGATCTCCCCACTTTCGATCCCGCTGATTAATGAGGAATACATTAAAAAATTACAGGCAAAGAAAGTAACAGCAACGGCCATGGAATACATGCAAGCGGCTGATGGAAGTTTCCCCGTGGTTCGTATCATGAGTGAAATCGCAGGACTGATTTCTATCCAAACGGCTGCTGAATTACTGACCAATGACAACGAAGGTCGCGGGGTTATCATGGGAAGTATTTCGGGCGTGCCGCCGACTAAGGTCGTAGTACTCGGTGCTGGTGTGACCGGTGAGTACGCTACGAAAACAGCCTTATCGATGGGTGCATCCGTCCGTGTGTTCGATAATGATATCTATAAATTGATGGACCTTCAAAATAAGGTTGGAAGACAGTTACATACCAGTACGATTAATCCTGTATATCTGGGCTATCAATTGCTCAGTGCCGATGTAGTTGTCGGTGCGCTGCATAGTGAAACCGGGCGTGCACCGGTAGTAGTCACCGAAGAAATGGTCAGTAAAATGAAAAAAGGGGCTGTTATCATAGATATCAGTATTGACCAAGGTGGTTGTATCGAAACATCTCAGGTCACTACGCACAAAAATCCGACCTTTACCAAGCACGGTGTCATTCATTATTGTGTGCCAAATATTGCCTCGAAAGTCTCTCGTACAGCATCCATCGCCTTTAGTAATATACTGGTTCCTTTATTGGTTCGCATGGGAAATTCAGTAAGCCTGGCTCAAATGATCTACAACAACGAAGGCGTGCGAAACGGCATATACATGTACAAAGGAAAATTAACCAACGAATATCTGAGTAAGCGATTCGGCATACATTGGACCGATCTCAATCTCATTTTAACGTCTGATTTATAGTATCAATGTATGGGCGTGCCCATTCCTATACCTCAGGTATAGGAATCGTCGGCGTATTACGTGTTCGCCTATCGGCTCATCCCTGACGGGATAGACCTTCGGTCTGCACTCCATATACCTCACGCATCGACATCAAGCTTTGATGTGATGATTATACTTATAAATATTCAACCAACTGAATCCTATTGCCACAGGTATCATTGAAAATGGCAATTTTTACGGTGCCCATGGACTTGGGTTCTACCGAAAATTCTACACCAAGCTTGATCATTCTATCATACTCCGCCTGAACATCCTGAACATCAAATTGTGTATATGGAATACCTGCTTCCATCAAAGCTTCTTGATAGACCTTGGTTGGTTCGAAATGATTCGGTGCCGGTTCCAGCAAAATTTCAGGACCATCCATATCTTCCTTAGAAACGACGGTCAACCAACGATTTCCACCACCTAAAGGAATATCATGCTTTTTTACAAATCCTAATATCTCCGTATAAAACTGCAATGCCTTTTCTTGATCTCGAACGGGTATCCCTATAACACTTACTTTCATTAATTTTTGCTTTAATGCCTACAAATTAGCTTACATTCCAAAATCTTGGAAAAAATCCCTGCTAAAAATATCATTTTTTTAGCAACCATATCGTTATGGCATCAGAAGTATTTCCTAATCGCTCAATCCTTTCTATGAAGACATTTCTGTTCGCCTTGTCCATGATTTGCTTTACTTTCACCTATCATTCTGCCCTCGCTCAAGAATTGAACAGTAGTAATCTTCCCATTATCATCATAGAAACCGATGATGAGATTCCCGACGAACCCAAGATTTCAGGCTCCATGGGTATCATCTATAATGGCGATGGACAAATCAATCAGATCAGTGATGCCTTTACAGAATACGAGGGAAATATTGCCATCGAAACACGAGGAAACTCCACACAAGGATTTGATAAGAAAACCTACTCCATAGAATTACGGGACAATGATGATAATGATCTGACGGCCAATCTATTTGATATGGGTGGAGAGGAAGATTGGATACTGCATGCCATGGTTATCGATAAATCCCAGATTCGAATTCCCATGAGTTTTTACTTGGCCCAACGAATGGGTAACTATGCCACTGATTGGAAATATGTCGAATTGATCCTCAACGATGAATATCAAGGGTTATATATTCTTACGGAAAAAATAAAACGTGATGATGATCGAGTAGATATTGCCAAGTTAGATAGCGATGATATTGCCGGAGATTCTGTAACGGGAGGATACATTCTTCGTATTGATTGGTTGGACGAATTTGACGATGATCAAGGATTTGAATCGGATTATGAATCACAGTCTGGGGATCCGATGACCTTCCAATGGTATTATCCAAAAGCCGAAAACATTCAAGAACAGCAGGCAGAATATATTCAAGATTGGATGTCCCAGTTTGAAGAAGCCCTATTCTCATCCAATTACTTCAACGAAAATGGACAACGGTATACGGATTATATCGATCTCAATGCTTTTGTCGACTTTTTGATCATCAACGAATTGAGTAAAAATGCTGACGGATACAAACTAAGTAGTTATGTTCACAAGGATAAAGACAGTAAAGGTGGACGACTGAAGGCAGGACCAATCTGGGATTTCGATCAAACCTATGGGGTCTCCTTAGTCTGTTCCAATCATCTAAGTTATGGGTGGACATATCAACAAAATCAAAACGACTGTGAAGATTTAGAAAGTATGCCCCTTTGGTGGCAAGCCATGATGGAAGATACCGTCTTTCAAAACCGACTTCACTGTCGATGGTCTGATTTTAGAAATCAGTTTCTGCACATAGATAGTCTGCATCAATATATCGATGATAATCGATCTTGGATCAGTGAAGCCATCGATCGTAACTTTACGCGCTGGGATAACCATATAGGAGAATCTATCTGGATCGAACCAGATCCCATTCCACAATCCTATGAGGAAGAAATCATCTATTTAAAAAATTGGATTTCAGAGCGAGTCGCCTGGTTAGACGAACATATTCCAGGGAATTGTGATCAAGATATTGTATATAATAATAACTACAGCAGTCACTCATCCGACTTTGAAGTATATCCCAATCCAACGTCCGGCATTATCACTATACGGAGTAATGTAGACTATCCGAGTGATTTCCGCTTATTCGATGTATTTGGTACCGTCCATTATCAAGGTACGATTCGTCAAGAACAAGAATTTGTCGATATCAGTAGGCTTCCCAATAACATTTATTTCTTACAGATCGGTGAGCAAACCAAGCGAGTGATTTTGTTGCATTAGAATCGATAGACATATCCACCCTGAATGCCAATTTGCTGAACGTATTCTTTAACCGGATCTGATTGGGCGCTTAAAGCATTCAAACTCTGTCGATAACGTAAACGAAGTGAACATGCTGATTGACGATTGATACGATAATTCAGTCCGATGGCACCTTGATACCAAAAACTAGGCCGTAAACCATATAAAGCTTGTCCAGGAGCTAATTCTTGCGCTTGATTAAACAATTGTCCAACATATCTCATACGCAGACCTAGCACCAATCCCGACTCTACGAAAACATCCCATTGACGGATGCTTTGCTGAAAGCCTACATGAAGGGGCACATGTATCATTTGTAGTTGATTATATACCGTCCATTTTCGAATGACTTCTTCTTCCGCGACATAAGACCCAACCATGAAGGTAGAATCTCCTAGGTAATTAACATCAATTTGGACGATGCCCGTATCCTGACCTTGCTGAGTGAAAGACTCCTGATATTTAAATTCATAATGATACTGCCCGACTTCCAATCCTGTACCAAGATAAAAACGGTCAGAAATATATTTGTTGAAATCTATACCAACAGAGACATAATCCAATGCTCGTTCACTCTCTTCACGTAAAGCTGCATGCAGCGTTCCAAGCTCGCTATTTACGGTATAATTTGAGTTAAAACGGTCATAAGAGGCATAAGCACGCATGAAATAATCCGACTGATTCATTTCTTTTTTAGGAAGCTGTATAGGCTTTTCCGGTAATTCCAGCTGAATAGGAAATAGAACTGCTTTAGTACGTTGATCTAACCAAGTCATGGCATGTCTTGGAATCATAATATCAGAGACCGTCGATACTTGAAGCCGTTCTGCTTCCGGATCAACCTTCTTCTCTTTGTTTATCTCGAGCATAGTAAATTGTGGAGTTATTATTTCTTCCACTTCCATTTTTCCTTCGAAGCTATTAAGATGATTATCTACTTTAATTTCTACAGGAATTTCCGCTGGTACTTCGACCCCATTAGTCTGCTCTTCCCATCTTTCCAAATGCGGTGCTGCTACAGTGGATTCCTTTACGTTGTCCGTCTCTATAGAGCTTGTTTGGGCAGGTACCGTAGATATCTCGACAGGCTTCTCTGAAGATTTGGTGGCATCGACCTCTGTACTTGGCACTTCTGACATTGGTGACGCTACTACTTCATACTCTCCAAAATAATACCATGATGTCAAGAATATGGCTATGGTCAAGCCTGAAAACAGGAGCAAGATCAAAGCTTTTTTTCGTCGCTTCGGAACGATACCTAAAGCCGCATACAATGCTTCCTTATCTACTGGTTCTTCATGAGATTGAAGACGCGCTCTTATTTTATCTTCTATGCTAAACTTGTCCATGATTCTGTTTTATTCATCTTCAAAATTTTAATCCTCAACATTTCTTTAGATCGAGCGAGTCGCGATCTTGATGAAGATTCGTTGATACCCAGTAATGCTGCAATTTCCTTATGATTGTAACCGTCAATTTCTACTAGGTTAAAAATCTCTCGGTAGATATCTGGCAAAGTCTCAATCAACTTCAAAATATCATTCGTTTTCATGGTATCAATAACCGCTGGATTTACTTTGGGGGTTCTTGTTGGTATTTCGTTAATGGGTATAGTATTTGGTTTTTTGCGTCTCAATTCACTCAAGCAAGTATTGATGGCAACGGTAGAAATCCAAGATTCTATTTTTGCCTTATGGGGATCGTAGGTTTGAATTTTATCTAAAATTTTGACCCAGCTAATCTGTAATTGATCTTGGGCCAGATTACGATCACCCATGTATCGACAACAAATAGCATACAGAAAATCACTGTATCTTTCGACAAATTGTCGCTGAAATCTCGGACGCTTTTTACAGCATCCATCAATGATTCTCTGTATGTTATTCGGATTTTTCAAGTTATTATAGTGCTTTAAATGCTGCATTAATTCGAACCGACTCATTACAATCTGTAATGGTGAAAATTGGAGATTGCTCTGTACTAGGATCTATATCATTACCATAAAATTCATCACCATTCAGATCAGAAATTTCCATCCCAACTGGAATCTGTGGAACAATATAATAATCTCCTGGTTCCATATTTCTAAATACATATCCACCTGAACTATTAATGTTCGTTTCTCCAACAAACTGATCATTTGAATCATATATAGTTACAATGGCTGAAGATATAGGGGAATCCGAATCTGTATCATAAAATCCTTCTGTTCCACCGTCCTTATCTTCCCACAAGAATCCAGCAATCATATTATTGTAAGAGAAAACCTCTACAGACGTCGTCGTAGAATTATTTAAAGCGTCTGTTACAGTCAATTCATAGGTTCCGCCTTCAGCTACTGTCAATTGAACCGTGCCATCGACCACCTCAGATTGTCCATCGCTCAATTCAATGGAGTATGGTTTCATACCACCTGAAATGACACATTGAATCTGTAAATCTGGTACACAACCGAATCCGTACATAAAGGCATTCACATGACTTGGTGGCTTGAAGCCTATATCTATATTATTCATTACTTCTCCGTCGCCGATATAGAAAATCTCTGTTTCAAAACCAAAGCTATCACTATCTTTAAAATCATTGTCTTTTGTAGGGTCCCCTACTTGGTAATCCGTCACTTCATAATTTGCATCATACAGAGTCAACATATAATTTCCTGGACGAATTCCAGTAAAGGTATATGCATTACCATCTGGATAAGCTTGTACTGTTCCCAAATCTACTTGGCCTGTTTCATTCACCCTCGTGATACGCAATACATTTACACAAGCATCGTCCTCATCAGCTCCATCACGGGTTCCATTCTCATTGAGGTCAACCCATACTCGGCCATTAATAGTCGCTTCATTGAATTGTTCGGTAATTTTTGACCGAAAAGAACCGGTAACAAATAATTCTTGATTCATTGGTGATCCATCGGCACTACTTAACAAATAGCCTTCAAAGGTTCCAGAAACCAATTCGTTGGTCATATCAACCTCTAGAAGATTGACCGTAAATTGATCACATATGAAATTGACATTTTCATTATCCGTGCATTGTAGATAAAGACCATTTGGATTCTCAGAATCCGGCGGCAATGATGCTATGGTTTCTGAAGGATTATAATCACCTACAGTCGCACCTGGGAAGCTTGTTTTAAAGGTATAGCCTATTCCCGTATTTTTGCCAACAAGTGTGATTTTATTTCCATTGATAATATAACTTTCTGGATCTTCGATCAACCAGTAATCACCTCCATCCACACTAAAAGAAATAAATTCTCCCAATTGCTCACATACTGTCACATTACCATAGTTGTTTTCCGAACTCGATAAGTCAATATTCAGTTCGTCCGATACATTCTGGTTCAGGCCATCATAGAATTTGACTTTATGTTCAACATTCGTACATGCCGTATACACAGCAAATATGTCTCCGTTACTATCCGCACTCAATAATTGATTCGTTCCTAATATGGCATAAGCACCGGTCAACGTTTCTCCAACACAACCTTTCAAGGATGCAGAAATATTCGTACTTGCGATTAATATATCGACGATCACATCCCCCATATCTGTATCTGTACTAAATGGACCAATTTCTTCTTCGAATACTAATTCATCACAACTACTAACGCGCATCGTTAATAAGGCATCATTTGGAACTTTTCCTTCAAAATATCCGACATTATTGGTGTAGCCTACTGCCGAATTAGCACTGCCTTCTGTTAATGTGATTGCTTTATTTGCTATTGGGGCGCCGTCACTGGTTTTTAGATAGCCCTCCAATTGAATGAAGTCATTCGGAACATCACAATTCCAGAAAGAAAAATGATTGACAGATCCGACATACTCCATACCTTCTTTTTTGGCCGAGAATTCTTCAACCCATTTACCGGTCGCATTATCTACGGACCACAAAGGAATTGAATTGGGTGCCTGATCCATCAAACTTGCTGGAATAGGGAATGATAAAGTAGCTAATTGATCATTGCCAATTTGTAATTTCTGACCAGAATCTGATTCTAACTCAACAGCCATCATACCATAGGTACTCAATACAACATTGTTTCCAGAAGCATCCACACCCTCTAAATTGGCCGGACTATTCGTAGCTAAACGCAGATCTGTTGGATCATACCAATGTGCATATACGGAAACGCTTCCATTGTATACATTCCCCGCCTCATCTACGATGGCATTGGCTGGAAAATCTACTTTTGCATTATTATTAAAGACGACTTGATCTCCTTGATCGGATTGAAATTTTATTGGGTCACCCTTTTCAGTTAATTGAAGTTCGATAAAGATTTTCTCATCCGACTTGTGCGGATAGATGATTCTATAGGCATCGAAATAACCATTTTTTTCCGCTTTAAATCGACTACCAGCATCATTGACTTTGGTTTGGCGTAACACGAAAACACCGTTTTCATCCGATTGTCCCATGCGATCCCCCACCTTTATTTGTACATTTTCAATAGGCAGATTGGATTTATCCAGCATTATTCCATGGATATCTACTACGAGATTGACAGAAGGGTCTGGTTTGTTGTTAATGATTTCATCCTCAAATCGATCTTTTCGACATCCGGATGCAATGATTACAATGCCCAAAACCAAGATACAAAGGATACTATTTATGCTTGTTTTCATTTTTTTATTTTTCTCGATGATCGGATTGGAAATTTCTTCAATCCTAAAATATCGGAGCGGCTCACATCGGCATTACTACCACCAAATCAAATTCGCTGCAAGAATTTCAAAATTATTTAAAAAATAATTTGTCAGCAGCAGTACTCACTCATCCAGCAAACATCGTAAAGTGCAATAATTACAAAGATTATATCGTATTTTTACCATAGATGCGGCTCTGTCATTCTATCATATTATTTTTTTTGGTCACCAGTACCTTTGGACAGCATGTACAGTGCTTACAACAGGGTATGTATGAGCCAGAATCTCAAGAAATATTCATTCAGACACGAGAAAAAACACATCTGACAGTAGTCATCCATGTTTTACACAGAACCTCTATCGACAGTATCAGCGATGAGCAAATTTTATCGCAAATAGACGTTTTGAATGAGGACTTCAATCAGCTCAATGATAACTTCGATGGTACGCCAGCTGTATTTAAAGAAGTAGCGGCTAGCGTAGACGTTCAATTTTGCTTAGCGGACAAAGACCCGGATGGAAATCCAACCACAGGAATTACAAGAACCAAAACCAATATTGATGATATAGGACTTACCGAAGCCTATTATCAAACTAATTTGGGTGGCATTGATGCTTGGGATCCCAGTCGCTACATCAATATTTGGGTAGCTGATCTAGGCAATTCGAGTATTTCCGGTTCCGGCACCTTTCCAGACCAGGCTGATCCGCCAGGAAAAGATGGGATTCTAATGAGTTTTAAATTCTTTGGGAGAGAAGGTGTGGCTGAAGAATTTTATCCACATGATCTCGGTCGAATTTGCGTCCATGAAATGGGACATTATTTCGGTCTACCTCATACTTTTGGTACCATTGGAAATGGATGCAATGATGACGATGGATTTAATGATACCCCCTTACAAGATGATCCCAGTTTTGCTTGCCCAGATTTTCCTGCAGCAGACATCTGCACACAAAACAATGGCGTGATGTTTATGAACTTTATGGATTATACCGATGATGCCTGTATGACCATGTTCACCGCAGAACAAAAAAATCGTATTCATCAGACCTTGAATGGACCAAGAAGTTCTTTAAAAGACAATTTGGATAATATATGTATAGTACAGACCGAAACACCACCAGAAACAAAGGATTGGAATTTCTTTCCGAACCCAGCCAAGGACGAAATCATACTTGAAGATGAGCAATATACTGGTGAAAAAATGTCCATCTACGACACCCAAGGTCAACTCGTACTTTGGGCGAAAGCCCTCCAAAGAAAAAGCCAAATCTCCTTATCTGCATTGCAAGCAGGCATCTATTATGTACACTATAAAAATAGCTTCAAAAAGCTGCTTATCGTTGAATAAGAAAAAAGCTGCTTTGACTTCCTTGTTCGGATTGAATCTGTAAGGAGTATAAACCAGTATTCAGTGAACTTACATCGATGGTTACTTCTCGATCTATGGATTGGCTATGTACAAGCCGTCCCATCGAATCAAAAATAGTACATCGTACCCTTTCTTGAATCCCTGAAATCACCAATTGATGACTCGTTGGATTCGGATAAATCGTCCAACTTCTATGATCTTCTTCAGATATCTGTACGAGCGTACCACAAATAATTTCTGCAAAAGTAGTATCGGCATGTCCCGTAAAACTGTTACGATCGTCCTCAAACATCGGAGAAAAGTAAATATCCGCATGCCCTCCGTCTTCTACTGTATATAAATAACCCAACGCTCCTATATTATCCGTTCGCTGAATAATATTTCCACTTCCGTGTAAGGATATAATATCAATACCTAATACAGATGCGAATGCTTTACCATAACCCACTGTTTCATCGGCTGTTCCATGAAAACTTTGAATAATTGGATCATTGATGTCTATCCAACTCGTATCATAGATGGCTCCAGACAAGTTCAATATTCCTTGAACATCCGTATCATAAATTAAGTAATCCGGATTTCCACTATTCCCTTCGAATCCACCATTTTGATCCACAACATCCAGAATAAAATCTTGGCTTATTTCTCCTTCATCCAGAACTCCAGCCAAAAGAGCCGTAATGGCTCCTGCGGAATATCCACCAATAAACATCATATTACCATCAATATTGTATGGATTATCGCTTGCTGAAGAATGCTTAAAATAACGGATAGCAGCCCGCATATCATGCGACGCTTTGACAGCTATATCCATGCTACCGATCGAGTCTGGAATACCGTTTACAATATCCAATAATCGATAATCTATCGCAGCCGCCACATATCCCAATCGAGCTAGTCGTTCGCAATACGGCGTCATTTCCACCTTATTACCGCTAATAAAAGCTCCTGAATGCGCTAAAATGAATATTGGCCTTGCATCGGCATCATCCACTTCCGGATAAAATACATTCATGAATAAATTTGTACTGTCACCATTGGGAAGCACATTACTTCCATATTGGACCTCCTCTTGAATAATATTGTCAAAACCTTCGACAACATATCGTTCTCCATTACAGCCGTAGTCAAATTGCGCTTGAACTGACGTTAAAAGACTTAACAAAATAAGCAGTACAGTAAAAACTCTATTCATATTTCTTAAAAGATAGCAGCAACGTCTCCTCTAGGAATCGCTTGCTTCGGTTTTTTTAATTTCCACAATATCAGATTCAGTCCGACTCGAACATTTACTTTTCGGTGTATACTCGGCAAGAATGGGCCCAGTACATTATCGGAAAGAATATATGCTTGAAAAGGACCCAAATTCATCACAGAACTCAATCCTAGATTGGAGTAGGTATTATTTTTATAGGCATATGAAATACCAAGATCCCAAGCCTTCCAGATCCGTTGACGCACATTGACGCCTACCGCTGGTAGAAATCGATTCTGCTTCCATTCACCATAGAGAATACCGCCTAAATGCGTGTTATTAATATGATATTCACCACCGATAACAATCTTAACCGGTGTAATGGTATTATAACTTTTATTGGTAACGTCAACATTAAATACAGAAACCAATGTATCACCCAATTGTGTCAGTGTATCCAAATTGAAATCATCGAAGGTAAAACCATCAAAGGTAAACCTTCCTTCACCTCGGATATTAATAGGATTCGACTTCCAATGAATAAAGCCAACGTCCAACAAAGAAGCAGAAATATCCCATTTCTCGCTTAAGAATTGGAATCCAAAGTCCGCTGAAACGCCTAGATTATCTTGAAGAGGTGTTGAAAAAGGTACTAATTCACGAAATGAAAATTCCAATGAATTGTACGAGGTATTGATCAAATAGTCATTTTCTAGCGTAATCTCATAGATCTCCTCTCCGGTCGTTAAACTAAGCTCTGATCTTGGAGTACTAAAATCAAAAGAACCCGAAATAAATTTCAGATTAGCCCCAATACGGTAATATTCATATATCGGATAAGACGCTCCAATGTATAATTCTGAAAATTGTCGTGCGTACAAATCCGGTCCAAAATCCAACTTCTCCCCTACTTGATCCCCATTACCATTGATAAACAATTTGGCAAAATCGGGTTGAAAACTGGCATATAAACTGGTATTTGAATTGAATCCGCCTCGAAAATACCAATCATTACTTTTAAAGCCCACATCAAAAACATTGAAGGATGCGTCTCCACTCAAATAATTGTTAATGGAAGAAGAAGCCAACTTGGCCAAAAAATCATTGCTGATGGCAAAATCACGTAATCGAGGACCTCTAAAGTCTCCGTGTAAATAACCGCTACCAAATCCTATGGTAAATTTAGAATTTCCTTCATAGGCCGGTTGTAATTGTCCTGACTGGACCACATCCGGATGAAAAAAGAGACTCAATTCTTCCTGCCCAGAGAGCAAAAGACCATTAAGAAGAATGATAAAACTTAAAAGATACTTCATGTAGTTAGTGAATAGTAATTGTTACTTAATGCTAAATTTGGCACCCATTTTAATTTTGATATTATAGTGATCATAGATCCATAAATGATCTTGACCATTGGGTGTTGATATAAACGTAGGTTTGACCAGAATTCGTTTCGATTTGACCAAATTATCCAATTTTTCTTCAGAAAAATCAACAAAAAAGGTTTGTTCATCTACATCTTCTAACACACCTCCGTCTTTATACGTTCCACCTTTTAAGAATTTTTCTCCGTCACTGAATACACTATCGATCGCCACATTGTTTTCATCCAAAAAATATAGCTGTGTCCGAACATCCACCGGAAAATTATTTTCCAAAATCACTTTCAATTCTAAGGTGTCCAATCCCGTATTATCCGGCGAAAAGTTGAAATCTAACGTATCCGTTATTTGCATATTATTAATAGCTAAGTGCATCGGAACCTCTACTTTTACTTGCACGGCATAATAACTATTATTGGTCATGAATCCCAGAAAATCAAGCTCATTGGCTGGATTGGCAATCGCATCAATGGTATAGTTAAACTGGGCAACGCGGTCATTAAAAATAATCGCGATATTACTATTGTCCTTATCAAAATCAAAATTGGTATTTTTTACCACATCGATTTCATCCAATTCTGGATATTCAAAGATGATTCCATTATCAATTATTTCAGATTCTAAAGGTAATTTCGCTCCATCGATCGTTTCAATAGTCATTTCTTTGAAATCTGCCCCGACGGCAAAACCGAAAGAGTTTTCGACATCCATGACTACCCTTGGTTCTACGAAATCCATCGTACCGGAAATCCACCGATTATATAAATTGATCGGAACAAAACTTCCGGTAACCGGCCGAATCGTCTTAGGAAAATAACCCTGCACATAGGAAAACTCAAGGATATTGAAAAAGACTTCCACCTGAACATTTTCTGCTACTTCATTATTGAGATATTTCGCTTCGTAATGAAAGGTGATCTTATTATCGTTTCCTATTAAATTCCATCCGTTCAACTTGATATCCTCTCCGATAATTTCGATCTCAGAGCCATCCGGTGAGCCTGGGAAACCCAGTTCTTGTGTCAGTTTCTCACCGTCCTTATTGATTTCATCGATCCAAGCTTTTACTGTGAACGGGGCTGGATCATCCGATTTGATTCTAAAATGTAAAAAATCCCTCAAGAAAACAGCGGAGTCAATTTCATTTAAGGTGCCTCCACCCATCGTTAAATCCAATTCGAAGGTCGTACTGGTAAGAGGGATTGGAACGATACCCGGAATCGGCGGAAAAACAACGGATGCAGGATCTCGCAATACTTCCCCTTCATAGGTAACAATGACCTTTCCTTCATCATCTGAAAAAAGGCTGACCCCATCCTGATCTTCTACAAAGATATCCTGAATTTTAATCTCATCCTTTAACAAGGGTATAGCCCATAATGCATCCTTGGTCTCTTCTAGTATGGAATCTCTCGAAGGAAAATCACAAGAAAAAAAATGAAGTGCCAATAAGAAAAAGAATAATTTGAATATCTTGTCCATTTGAGTCATTAATTCTATGAAAGTATATAGATGCTTGTAAAAGTACACTTAAATAAACTGTTTTTAAAGCAAACATTTACCATTAGTCATGGAAGTTATGACTATCGGGATCAATTAATCATCGAACTGTCTGAGAAAGAGCATGTTGGTGTGGGAGAAACCGTAGCCATTGACTATTATGGTTATTCCATCGAAAGCCTTTACGAAGCGGCACTCCACGTAAAGCCATTCATAGAAAAACTCCCCAGTACTCTAGCCGTGTCGACCTTTTATCAAGGCTTACTCGAATTACTTCCGGACAAGCCTTTTCTGAGGTCTGCCTTTGATACGGCCTATATCGATTTACAATCTAACATGAATGCTCAAACGGCTCGTTCATTTCTTCACATTAATTCAAATTCGGAAGTGGTGTCCAGCATGACAATAGGCCTGAGTGATAGTCTAACATCGGTTTATGAAAAAATAGAAGCTGGCTGGCCTTTCTTCAAAATCAAAGTAAATGCACAACATGCTCGAGCGGAGATCATGAAGATCATGCAAGATACTGGCCGTGCTTTTGGTATTGATGCGAATGGTGCCTTGGATTTGGGTCAAGCCCAAAAGGTCATCGATTTAGTACATCGGCATGGTGGCGTTTACGCAGAACAATTGGTCAATAAAAAGGAGACCAGTCTAATCCATCAATTACATTTTCCAGAAGGTGTGCAACATTTAGCGGATGAGAGTGTGACGGATTTGGCTTCTGCCCAAAAAATGGCACCGTATTATGACGGATTTGTACTAAAATTGACGAAATGTGGGGGTATCAGCCCCATCATGGATATCGTACAATTTGCAAAAAACAACAACAAATCACTACTTGCTGGATGCATGACTGAATCGAGTATCGGAATTAATCATATGCTTACACTGTTACCTTTTTT
>JAHDFB010000096.1 GCA_020628475.1 Saprospiraceae bacterium
CAACATTGATTATATAAAGGATAAGGTATGGCGTCTAAGAGGTCTAATTAGTCTTCAACAAGGTCAACCTTTCGAGGCTAAATTACATTTCGAAAAAGTCCTTCAATCTGATTCTAGCTCTTATGATGCCGGATTCTCAGCTTTTTATTTAGGAGAGATTTTGAAAGATAATAATCCTCCAGAATCCCTCCGATATTATAATTTGGCCTACAAAATCGGAAAAAGTATCTCATCACTTCAACTTCAATCCATGGCCTTAGAAGAATTGGCAATGGTCGAAAAGAAAAACAAAAATTATAAACAAGCTTTTGAATATTTGACTACATTCAAATTGATTGGTGATAGTCTTTCCAATCGACAAAACCTAGGAAAAATTCAGGCGATCACGGTTGCGTATGAAGCAAAAAATAATAAACTCAAAATCAGTCAACTCGAAAAAGAAAAGAACCTACTCGATCGGTTTCACAAGATTCAAAAGCAACGTATCAGTCTAATTTACATATTGATTATTGCCCTACTTAGTTTAATTTCATGGAGACTCTATAAAAAGTGGTTATACCGTAAAAACTTACAGAAGCAGCAAGAGTCCAGACAAGCATCTATTTTGCAAGAAAGCAAGAAAAACCAAGAAAAAGTCCAATCTCAAAATAGAGCCCTGACGGCACAGGCGATGTATGCTTTCGAACGAAACGAACACATCAATAAAATCATTGATGAATTAAACAGCTTTAAAAAATACCTAAATCCAAGCACAAGAAATACCTACAGCAAAGTACTCTTGGATTTAAAAAATCATCAGGACAAAGATAGCTGGACAGCTTTCGAAAAATACTTCAAAGAAACACATTCAGAATTTTACAAAAAATTAGAAGCCCAATTTCCAAATCTGACGCCTGGAGAGAAGAAATTATGTGCCTTCCTACGTCTGAAGCTCAATTCGAAAGAAATCGCCAATATCTTACACATCTCACCTAAAAGTGTCCAAGTATCCCGTTCAAGATTGAGAAAAAAACTTGAACTCACCAATAAGAATGTATCCTTAACCCAGTTTTTCTCAAGGATGTAATAAGTAGGCCATACCAGCCTATTAATTCAAAAAACGGTATTCCTTAGGACTCATCCCGGTTTTCGATTTGAACAAATTACTAAAACGTTGAGGATAATCGAAGCCCAATGAATAGGCTATGGTACTGATGGATTCCGATGAATTGAGAAGGCTATTCTTCGCACGTTCTATTAAAAACAAGTGAATATGCTCCAGACTAGTTTTACCAGTTTCCTTTTTTAATAAATCGCTCAAGTAATTGGGCGATACATTCAGTTGCCTGGCACATAAATCTACACTAGGAACCCCATTCTCACTAGCTTGATCTGATTCGTAATAATTATTTAAGAAGCGCTCAAATTTGGAGATGGTATCGCCATTTAAATGCGTTCTCGAAAAAAATTGTCGATCGTAAAATCGAAGGCAATAGTCCAAAAACAATTCTACATTAGAAACGATCAGATGTAGACTATGTCTGTCTAACATTTGACTATATTCTTGAACGATTTTTGCCAATAAATCTTCAATCGATGTGCGCTCTCTATCAGAAACATGTAATGCTTCATTGGAGTCATAATGAAAAAAAGAGTAGCTATTCATTTTATCTGACAAACTCGACTTCCTAAAAAGGTCTGGATGAAATACCAAGGACCATCCATCAGGATCAATCTGCTCGTCTTCAGTGATGTCATTTCTGAATTCCATGACTTGTCCTGGTGCTGTAAAGACCAAGGTTCCTTCTTCATGATCATAAGAATTTCGTCCATAGGAAAAGGTGCTACAGATATTGGAAGATTTAAAAATAATCGTATACAGATGATTGATGACCTTAACGCCTTCTAATCCGGAAGCTGTCTTCAAATCTCGATTGTAGATGACGCTGATCAGAGGATGAGCAGGCTTCGGTAGCTGTCCCAATTGATGCATCTCAGACACCTTATGTATTTCGATAATCTGATTCATAGTATTCTATAATTGTGTAGTTACTTAAATTCAATGTTGGCTTATTTCTGAATATATCTGTCGTAAAATTCTTCGAAACAATCCAATTGAAAATTGTTGGCTTCTTTTGAAATAGCAGCTTTTGGAGAACCAACCTCAAATCCATGATATCCTCCTTTAAAAATTTTAAACTTCACTGGTACGGATGCATTTTTTAGAGCTTCTATATAGGCAACATTCTCATCGTGAAATGGTTCCAAGTCTCCTACAAAGCTGATGGTCGGTGGGAAATCCGTATAATCTTCATTGAGTGCCGGTGAAGCATAAGCGGGAATTTTTCCACCTACATTTCTTAGATACAAGCCCCAAGCACGCGCATTAATTTTAGCATCCCACATGGTTGAACCTAACATTTTCGAAGATTCGGTGATCATTCGATGATCAATCATCGGATAGATGGGCATTTGAAAGGCAGGTTTGATGATTTTTGTATCTCGTACTTTCAAGGTGATAGCCGCTGCCATTCCGCCACCAGCACTATGCCCTGCAATGATGATATTATTGGAATCTATCTGTAATTCATCGGCATTGTCACGCATCCAAAGAAGCACATCATAACAATCGTTAAATCCCGCTGGAAATGGTGCGTTCGGAGACAATCGATAGTCCGGAGAGAAAATGGCAATTTTCCTTCTTTTCAGTACATCTTCATAAAAGACATTGGCCATTTCAGGAATCCCCATCATATAACCACCTCCATGAAAGTATATCATTGCTGGTAGTTTTTCACTAGCGGTACCCTCAGGTCGAAAAGCTCTAGTACGAATCATATGTCCTTTTGTATGATTGCTGGATACTTGATGGGTTTCATTGATAACATCTTTTATTTTTTGACCTTTAGTCATTCTTACCATACTATTCATGATTTTAAGTCCCCATTTTCGGGAATTCATAGAAACTAAAAATCGAAATTGACCGTATTGAGCTTGTAATTCTTGATCATGCATTTCTTTCGTAATTGTCATGTCTTTACTTTTTACTGAAATAATACTTGCAAAGTAAACACAGACCTAAGTGGCTCTCTAAAGGATTTCTACGGATTACTAAAGGATTTTACAGCTGATTTAAAAGCTTACAGTAAGCGATTTAAAAGCATATTACTACTTTTGCGCATTCAAATAGTAAAGCATGATTTCAGTAGAAGGTGTATCGGTTCAATTTAGTGGGCAAAGCTTGTTTGATAACATTAGTTTCGTTGTCAATGAACAGGATAAAGTTGCATTAATGGGTAAAAACGGTGCTGGGAAATCAACCTTAATGAAAATTATTGCTGGTATTCAAAAACCGACCAAAGGGCATGTACAATGCGCAAAAGATTATGTAATCGCCTATTTGCCGCAGCATCTATTGACAGAGGATAATTGCACGGTATTTGAAGAAACCTCCAAAGCGTTCGGATCATATTTTGAGATGAAAGAAACATTAGAACATCTCAATCATCAATTAGAAACAAGAACAGATTACAGTTCACCAGAATACATGTCCATCATAGAAAAAGCATCTGATTTAGGTGAAAAATTCTACAGTCTAGAAGAGGTAAATTATGATGCAGAAGTAGAAAAAGCACTTCTAGGATTAGGATTTGAGCGATACGATTTCCATCGTCAAACGAAAGAATTTAGTGGAGGTTGGAGAATGCGTATTGAACTGGCAAAAATACTCTTACAAAAACCAGATCTAATATTGTTGGATGAGCCCACCAATCACATCGATATTGAATCGGTGATCTGGCTGGAAAACTTCCTAGTGAATAAGGCAAAGGCTGTAATAGTAATATCACACGATAGAGCATTTGTAGATAATATTACCAATCGGACCATCGAATTAACCATGGGACGTATTTATGATTACAAAGCGAATTATTCGCATTATTTACAATTGAGAGCAGAGCGAAGGGCTCAACAAATGAAGGCCTATAAAGAACAGCAAAAATTCATTGCGGAGCAGCAACGCTTTATTGAGCGATTTAAAGGAACGTATTCTAAAACCAATCAAGTCGCTTCTGTAGAACGCATGCTTGAAAAATTAGAAATTATTGAAGTTGATGAAGTCGATAATTCTTCCTTAAGACTACGTTTTCCGCCTTCCATTCGTTCGGGAGATTATCCTGTAATTGCTAAAGATTTATCTAAAGCCTATGGGGAACACGTCGTTTTCCAAGATGCAAATCTAGCCATCGAACGAGGAGAAAAAGTATGTTTCGTTGGCAGGAATGGAGAAGGTAAATCGACCATGATCAAAGCAATCATGGGTGAGATAGAATTTGAAGGAGAATGTGGATTAGGACATAATGCCATGGTCGGCTATTTTGCTCAAAATCAAGCCTCCTTACTCGATCCCAATCTCAGCATTTTCGAAACCGTGGAGGAAGTGGCGAAAGGTGATATTCGCAAAGAAATTAAAAATATTTTAGGACGCTTTATGTTTAGCGGAGAAGATATCGACAAGAAGGTCAAAGTTCTTTCAGGTGGAGAAAAAACGCGGCTTGCCATGGTAAAACTTCTATTAGAACCAGTCAATGTATTAATTCTCGATGAGCCAACCAATCATTTAGACATGAAGTCCAAAGACGTTTTAAAAGAAGCATTACTAGGATTTGATGGTACACTTATTCTCGTTTCGCACGATCGTGATTTTTTGATGGGACTATCTCAAAAAGTATTTGAATTTAAGAATAAACGGGTGATCGAACATTTTGAAACAATCGATGCCTTTTTAGAACGAAACCGTATAAAAAATCTGAAAGAAATCGATTTATAGGGATTTCAATCCTAGATACTCCACTGCCAATTTTTCAAATGCTCTGAAACCTTTAAAGGGGAAATGATTCTTTCTATGTTCTTCATATTCGGGGTCTTTCATCAATTCGAAGATTTTTTTAAATTCAAAATAAAACATTCTTACTAACTGTATTTTTTTAATGTCAAATTGAATCCCTTCTTCGAAATCTTTTAGTTCCTTTCCGTATTCACTGACCGAAAACTGTACTTTAAAATGCACCATACTTTTCTGATGGGGAATTTCGGTAATCGTTATCCGTTCTCCGCCTGGTTCGCCATACCAAACAAATTGACTTTTTGATTCACCATTCATGATGGCAGTAAGTGCATGTATACAATCTTCTATGGGGTCTTCTTGATATATGTGTGTAATAGACATTTCATAGTTTTTATCCACAGTAGAAATTAGGCATGTACTCCAAGCATGTTCATCTAAGAAATAATTAATATTTACTTGCATTCAACCATTTTCTTACAATTCCCTTAATCTATCCGTTTGGGTTTAATCAATTCCACTATTCCAGATACATCCGTTTTCCACTCTTTTAAAAAGGAAACGATCAGTATGATTTCCAACCTAGAAATAAAGCCAAGAATCAAACATATATAGAATAACCATTTGCTCGATCCATACCACATCAACTCGCATAAAAAAATGAATAAACTTAAGGTGAATATCTTGGCCAGAATAGAATGTGTCGCTACCATTTTTCTAAATCTGCCGAAACAAATTACATAAGCAATCAATTCCAGTAATAAAATGCCCCCTATCGCTATCCAATGTTCTAAGAAGAAACTTTTCCGATACACAAAAATAAATCCAAGCGTAATCAGCCAGTAAATCTGATCGACATTAGAATCCCACAATCGTAAGGTTTGACTAGCTAGATTTCGATTTCGTGCAATGACACCATCAAAAATATCCGTGATCACTGCAACACTCATCAATACCAAAATAGTTATTCGAATGTGCAGATCATCTTTCAACAATAATGGAACAAAAGGCGTTAAGACAGCCGCAAATAAGCGAACATAAATTAAAAGGAAAGGTGTCGAAAAGTAAAAGGAAGAAATGAGAAAAGATAATTAAAATTCCACCGTAATGACAGATTCACTGAAAGCTCCAAATATTCCGAGTCCATTTTCTACATTACTGTAAATTTCAATCGGTTCCACGAAATTGGTTTGAGCATTTTTGTATAATTCCAAAGATCTGTAATACTTGTACATATCTCTATTCATGGTACGTAAACGAACCTTTACATTGGTAATATCTTCCACTACCACATCTTCTGCAATAAAAGACGATGTGATATTATCTGATTGTACACTAGAACCTTCTAGAAAAATCTTACTTTGTACTTGAGAAACGTCTGGTAAAATATTATCTGTTTTAACATCGGTAGAAACAATAGAAATATTCTGTTCATTTTGAACACTTTCATCACTATAGATCATTTCCCATATATAGAATTCATTCTCTTTTTTATGCTTGATTTCAATGTTAAATACAGCATTATTTTGTCCCGGTCCTTGATCGATGTATTTCACGACCGCCTCTGGAGCATCCGGCATAACACCTGTAGCGAATACATCCTTGTAGGTAGGATGAACAACTTCTAGAACATAACTTTCCGAATACTTTGCGATATGGGTGGATCGGTAGATTCCCGAAGAATCATACTCTAATTTTTCTTGATAGGAATTATTTCCACAAGTAAGATAAACTTCTGCATTTCTGATCCAAGAGATTTCATCATCCTTGTCTAGGAGATTTCTTGTCTTACTCAACTCTATGGATATCGGTTGATCGACTTCTGCCAAACCATTGAGTACTAATTTTTCTTCATATTGACCTGATATATCTAGGTCTTTTTCGCAAGAAAAAAACAGCATTGACAAGGCAAAAAAACAAAGTAATATTTGAAGTGTCCGATTCACTACTGCAAAATACAAATAATATTTTGCTATTCCTTTAAAACGACAGTTTTTTTAAGTAATATTTAATAAAATTCTAGAAGAATGTAACATGGTTTACCGGCACTCCATGGAATCAATGATGACTTGTGATTTCTCAACGTGATATTGCATGTTAAACAACAATCCAAATTCTTCCAAAATTTCCGTTAAACTGGCATCTTGGAATGCTCCATTGAAGCGACAGTTACTGTGCTCGATAGATTCATGTACCTTCAAATTAAAGCCAAAATTTTGCTCTAAATACTGGAGAATAGTAGTCACTTTTTCATTCTGAAAGCGCTTTGAAATCAGCACTTGATGATTATCAAAATTCTTGGTAGAAACGATCTCATTCGGATAACTAATCGCCGCTTGTCCCTTCGTTAATATTTTAGAAGCACCTACTTTATTGGACAATTTTACGCGTCCATCATAAACGGATACATGCATACCCTCTCCATTAGAATGAATGTTGAAAGAAGTACCGAGTACTTCAATAGAGTTTGCTCCTTGCTTGATGATAAAAGGAAGCGATTCATTATGACGAACATCAAAAAAGGCATCTCCTGTCAAGTGGATAATCCGATTGTCTTGGTTAAAACCTTTTTCAACTTCAAAACTGGCCCCATTTATTAGGTGAATTTCCGTTTGGTCATCCAAAAAAGCAATCTGAATAGCTTCTTCACCAGCTATGGGTGATTTAAAGAAATATTGAAACAATACCAAAGCAAATATGACAAGAATAGCAACAGAAACGATAGGACCAAAGAGATTCTTTTTCCTATTCTTTTTATCAAAGTTTCTGTAGGTCGAAAACTCGGACTGATGTGCTTCCATAAATTGAAGCATATCCAATAATGCTGAGTTTTCAGATGAAGTCTGACTCCATTGGTCTACCAATTGATGTTGTTCTGCATTCAAATCTTTAAGATTTGTGCCAGAAAGGATGGAAAGGATATTTTCCTCGTTGTGATTCAATTTGAAGTATTTTACTCTAAAACGGATTTAGAATTCAATACCCCTATATTTATTGAGAAAAATTAATGGCTTTTAGGCAAATTAGTACTTCAAGCTGACATTTATGAACGGAAGCACCGGAAACAAACTGACTTGGCGAGGTATAAAGTCATCATTTGCTTTGTCATAATACAAATAAACAAAGTAAGGATTCTGTCGGTTATAGGCATTGTACAATCCCAAATTCGTTTCGATACTTAAGTTTTTCGAAATCCTTTTCGAATACCGTACATTCAGATCCAGACGGTGGTAAGATGGAAGTCTAAAAGCATTGCGATCTCCGTTAAAAAAAATGACTTCGCCTTCTAAGGTCTTAAATTGTGTGGTAGAAAACGTCGTGGCATGTCCCGTTCCAAATACCCAATTAATACCATAGGTAAAACGATCCGAAATTTCATAGGTAGCGCTCAAACTCAAATCATGTCTTCGATCATATTTAAAAGGAAATTGATTTCCTTGATTAATATTTTCAAAGAGCCGATCTGAACGCGATAAGGCATACGAAAGATTGGACTTCCATTTGTCCGTCTGATAAGAAATAAAAAATTCGAATCCTGTAGCCATACCATTTCCTATTTCAACACGATCTTCCCAATCTAAAGGGTTATCAAAAAGCGGTAATACTGTACTTTCGTTAATAATTGGATTGTAAAGTGGAAATGCAGATCTGTATTCGATTAAATTTTGAAAACGTTTATGGTAGACGCTTGCATAGGTTATGATTTGAGGCGTCCATATCCGTGTATATTTCAAACTATACTGAATCGAATTTTCGGGTGGTATTCTACTTGTGGAAGGAAGCCATAAGTCCGATGGAAGACCGGTACCAGGATTGATCAACAAGTGCACGAATTGTGTCATCTTGGAATAGGAAATATCCACTACATTCTTGGGATTAAAATTGACATTGATTCCCAACCTTGGTTGAAAACTCGTAAAAAAATTATCCTCTACTGAAAATTGACTGAG
Organism: Saprospiraceae bacterium; assembly: GCA_020628475.1. Taxonomy (GTDB): domain Bacteria; phylum Bacteroidota; class Bacteroidia; order Chitinophagales; family Saprospiraceae; genus JAHDFB01. The sequence goes on from JAHDFB010000096.1 coordinate 8,773, forward strand.
GTGAAACCCTGTTCTAAAAGATAAAAACGGAGAAACATCATACACATCTTCAATATAAAAAAACTGTTCTACGGCCTTGATTCCAGCTTCAGGATCAAGGGCAATATTATCCTGTATCACATTTTTGGAAATAACCGTTGGATTATAGGTATGATTTGTCAAGCCCATTCCAAATTTAATGACATGATCCGTATTTTCACTATACTCCCAGTCGGTTCGTAAATTATTATCGATGATGCGCGAGTTTGCCAGAACATCGATTTCATTTTGAACCAACATCTGTAATTCTTCATCATAATCCCTAAATTTATTGGAAGATCTAGTGCTGAGATTATAATTGACAATACTGCTAGAAATAGTAAAGAACAATTTCTTATTAACGATCTGGTCAAATCGAAAATTCACCAACCTATTGGACCATCGTACCGTATTCTGAGAATCCAAATTGACAATGACGGGAGATTGAGGATTTCTAAAAATAGTTCTAAAACCGATGATATCTCTTCCTAAATAAGTATTGATAGAAACCGAATTATTCTTGGTTAATTGGTGATGCAATTTTAGATTCATATCACTATAACCAAACTGCGTTTCATTGATATTCAAAT
>JAHDFB010000021.1:0-22452 GCA_020628475.1 Saprospiraceae bacterium
GATGGTCATCTTTCTATTACTGGTTACAGTCCTTATTTGATGTCGTTCAAAAATTCGTAGTAAATGCACTGAATGACAGCGGCCACCTGATGGTGATCTTATTTTCCTTATTAATAGGCGGAATGGTCTCCATCATATCGAAAAATGGAGGTATGGCTGGCGTCGTTCAATCGCTCTCTAAATATGCAAAAACACCTAAATCGGCGCAGTTTATAACTTGGCTACTTGGTGTAGCGATCTTTTTTGATGATTACGCCAATACCTTGATCGTAGGAAATACCATGCGATCAGTCACTGATAAGTTTAAAATTTCTAGAGAAAAATTAGCTTACATCGTAGATTCAACAGCAGCACCAGTGGCAGCAATAGCCTTTATAACCACTTGGATTGGAGCAGAGTTGGGCTATATCGATGATGGGATCAAAGGACTCGCACTAGAAGGCTCCCCTACCGCCTATGGAATTTTTATTGGATCATTAAAATACAGTTTTTATCCAATACTTACACTAGCATTTATATTGATCATCATATATACTCGAAAGGACTTTGGTCCTATGTGGAAAGCCGAGCATCGAGCATTAACGACCGGTAGAGTATCTTCAGCTATTACCGAGGAGGAAGACGAACCGGATATGGAAGATTTGACTCCTGTAAAAGGAGCTGCATTGAAATGGTACAACGCGGTTATTCCAGTTGCACTCGTGATTTTGATGACCATTTTTGGGCTATTAGAAACAGGATTCTCGTCCATACTATCGACCATCAATGAAGGTGATGCCAACTATCGAGGTTGGGGGCAAGCCTGGGCGAACATGGAACAAATGTCCGGTATATCAGATATGGGATTCTTCACGAAATTGGGAACAGTGATCGGTCAAGCAGATTCTTATTCAGCGTTGATTTGGGCTTCTTTAGTCGGTGTTATTGCTAGTTTGGTGATCACCTGGTCACAACGAATCATGAAACTTAAGGACAGTATGCATTGGTTGGTGGTCGGATTTAAAACCATGATGCCAGCATTAATCATTCTTACGCTGGCATGGGCACTAGCCTTGACGACGGAAGAATTACATACGGCCGATTATTTAAGCAGTAATCTGGCGAATTCATTAAATCCTTATTTACTTCCAGTAGTCATATTCATATTAGCAGCATTTATTTCATTTTCAACAGGATCTTCCTGGAGTACCATGGCCATCCTCTACCCGATTGCAATTCCGACGACCTTTATAATCTGTCAAAATAATGGATTTGATACAGGACTGACCATGGAGATGATGTACAATGTGATTGCCACGGTATTGGCGGCATCAGTGCTTGGAGATCATTGTTCTCCGATTTCAGATACGACTATTCTGAGTTCTTTGGCCAGCGATTGTAATCATATTGATCATGTTCGAACACAGTTGCCATATGCCTTGACAGTCGGCGCCTTTGCCATATTAAGTACATTTTTATCAACATTATTGGGCGGAGGATTATTAATATCACTTCTTTTGGTGAGCATATCGATTGTTTCCATGTATTTCTTAGTGATGAAGCTAGGAAAGCGAATAGAATAAGCTAACTTTGTGTTTCGGTAAAAACACATGTCTAATATATAAAGCTTGATCAATGGGTAAAGTCATCGCAATTGCGAATCAAAAAGGAGGCGTTGGAAAGACAACAACAGCTATTAATTTAGCTGCGGCTTTAGCTATATTAGAAAAGAAGGTATTGCTGATTGATTTTGATCCGCAAGCAAATGCTTCCAGTGGATTAGGTATTCGTGTGACAGAGGAAGATTATACCATTTATGATTGCCTCATCAATCAAGATGATCCGAAGGATGCCTTGATTGAAACCGATGTACCTTTTTTACATCTGATTCCTGCATCGATCGACCTAGTCGGGGCTGAAATAGAACTGGTTGACCGGGAAGAACGGGAATATCATCTAAGAAAGGCCATTGCGTCGATTCGAGAAGAATATGACTACATCATCATCGATTGCCTTCCTTCATTAGGTTTGATTACCTTGAACGCATTGACAGCGGCAGATTCTGTGTTGGTACCGATTCAGTGTGAAATCTTTTCATTGGAGGGATATAGTAAGTTGCGAAGTACGATCAGTTCGGTTCAAGCGAGTTTAAACGAAGATTTGGAAATTGAAGGAATTGTTCTTTCAATGTACGACAAACGGCTTAAAATGGCGAATCTCGTAGTACAAGAAGTAACCGAAAGTCTGACGGATTTAGTCTATGAAACGATCATTCATCGAAACTCAAAAATTGGCGAAGCACCGAGTATGGGAATGCCGATTATTACCTATGATATCAGTAGTAAAGGGGCGGCAAATTATCTCAATTTGGCCTATGAATTCCTCAAGCGAAATAAAGATTCATTAAATAATCGCCAGACGACTAAACGAGTCAAACAACGTATTAAGAACTTAAACGCCTAGAGATAATACAGGAGGGAAATTTTCGGAATATGGCTAAGAAAAAGGATTTAGGAAAGGGATTAAGAGCATTGTTAAATGATGTAGAGAAAGGTCCAATACGCAAGAAAAAAGAAATCGTTACCAAATTGGCGTCTTCTATTGAAGAAATCGCCATTAATAATATTGAAACCAATCCCTATCAACCAAGAAAAGAATTTGATCCGGAGCAGTTGCAGGAATTGTCGGATTCTATAGCGATTCACGGACTGGTACAGCCAATTACCGTTCGTTCTATGGGCGATGGCAAGTTTCAGTTGATATCTGGGGAGCGACGATTGCGGGCGTCTAAGTTGGCCGCAAAAAAGACGATTCCAGCGTACATTCGTATTGCCAATGACGAGGAGATGTTGGAATTTGCCTTGATCGAAAACATCCAACGGCAGAATCTCAATGCAATGGAAGTTGCATTTTCTTATCAGCGATTATTGACGGAGTTTAACTTAACCCAAGAAAAGTTAGCCGAGCGTGTAGGTAAAAAACGCTCTACAGTGGCCAACTATATGCGTCTGATGAAATTGCCTCCACAAATTCAGCAATCGGTTAAAGAAGAGGTCATCAGTATGGGGCATGCGCGGGTTTTTGCAGGATTGGACAATTTAGCCAAGCAATTGGATTTATTCCGTAAATGCGTTAATCAATCATGGTCTGTGCGTAAATTGGAGCAAGAAGCAAGAGCAATTGCTGCCGGACCTTCCAAATTAGCAGTGCAAGAAGACCCGGAAATCAAGAAAATTCGCCAGAAACTGAGCAAAAAATTGGGTGTCAAAGTCTCGATCAAACGAGATAACCAAGGAAAAGGACAAATAATCATGCCTTTTGCCTCCGACGATGAGTTAAATGATCTTATAGATTTGTTACAATAGTCAAATGTTCACACAAAGTAGTCATAGAATACGTTAGAAGGATATAAATTCGTAGTAATATGAAAAAAATAGGAATTCTTATATGTTTTATATTCTGTCTTTCGGCTGCACATGGACAATTGGGTGCTGGTGAGGAATTGATTGAGCGACCACAGGATACGATTCCTGCCAAACTAGAACGAGGAATCCTACAGACCTTCAAGGTGATATTTAGCGGAGAACCCGGAAAAGTTGCAGCTTACGGTTTACTGATACCGGCAGGCGGTCAAATATATAACAAACGCTATTGGAAGGTTCCGATCGTCTTAGCGGCGGATGCCGGGGCAGTCTATTGGTATGTATATAATCGTACACTTTGCCAGCGATACCAGACGGCCTACGAATTATTTCTTGCGGGAGACATCGATAATTATCGCGGTATTTCAAATGCAGAGAGCTTGCGATTATTGAGAAATCAATACTTATTGGATTCAGAACGTGCGGGAATAACGGTGATAGTGATACACTTGATTTCGATGATCGAGGCTTTCACCGATGCCCATTTGACCAACTTTGATATTTCCGAAGATCTTAGTTTCGAATTGAAGTCATTTCCTAGTCCGGCTTATGGACAGATCAGCGGGATCGGAATTTCGTATACATTTTAAAAGCATAAGGGCGATCCACTCCAGAGGCATGAATACCTCTTCCGTGTCGCTATGTTCCAGTATTCGCCAGTCGGCTCATCCCTTCGGGATACTTCCTAAGGAAGTATACTTGCACAGCGCTATCGCATACTATTAGACATTTTGAATCGATCGATTCACCCAATCATTTTAAAGTTAATAGATACAAATATAAAAGACCGCCTCTTTTAGAGACGGCCCTTTGATCTACCTATATAATAACAATCAAACGTTCACTATTTAAGGTAGATAAACTTCTTTGTATACAGTTGTTCTTGATCCTTGATTTGGACATAATAAACACCTGCATTCATATTTGAAGGAATCATCCAGCTATAATTTAGACTATTGGAAGTCGTAGAAATAGAAATGTCATGAATTACTTTACCCTGTGCATCTAGAATCGTTACTTGCGCTTGGTCAGAAGAAATGGCATGTAATGAAATATTCACGACGTCCGTGGCAGGATTTGGATAAACTATTAGCTCTGAACTTATGCGATTTCTAGTATCCAATTCTTCTTCGGCTTGAAGACCAAACAGACATACCGATTCTGATGTAGACGAGCCACTCGTTCCTTCAGGACAATGAGCAATGACGCTCCAAGAGAAACACGGTGTAGTTGTTGAACTTTTTGGATAAAATGTAAAGGTTGATTGACTTAAGTTGTTGTAGGTAAGTACGGTCTCTCCCCAAGGAGAATTACAACATGCTTCATCGTTGAGAGTGATAATAACAGTATAACTTCCTGCTCCAGGAGTATCGTTCCAGTCGAGAATATAGCCACCAAAAATATCTACACCGGTCCAAGCTAATCCTGATGGAATACCAATAAGACATTGTGGATCTCCAATGACATCAACATTACAACCCGATTTGCTTGCTCTATACTTACATCCCGTATCCAAATCAGTAACAGTAAGGTAGTATGTTGCGCATCCACTGATTAAAGCAACACGGTCATTGGTTCCTGCATAATATCCAGGACCGTTATTAGGATCAATGTACCATTGATAGGATACATTGCTTCCTCCTGGGTTTACAGAAGATCTCATATATCCTAATTTAATGTAAAGCCCTACATCTAAATCGTCACAATTATTGAACGTAAAGCATAACACATCCTCAAAAGTGACCACCAATTCTTGAGAAGTATTTGTGAATGTAATACTCGCTACATTGGTTCCATTCTCTTTAACCGTCAACGGATTGGTGTATGGATTATTGATCGTATGCTTATAGGTCACAACGATATCGACATGTATTTCTCCATCGGGTAATCCGTCAAAATGTGTTTCATATATATCATAAGTGGCATCAACAATCCTGTTCCAACCTAGATTGACAGTCTTAAGAATATTACCGGCAGCATCTGTGAATACTGCTTCAACCGTTCTTGAAAATTGATGCTGTAAATTTGAATTCTGCATATAAGAGTCAAACTCAATCTCAAAATTGAATGGATCGGTGGCAATGACCGTATTACTTGGATCACAATCTGCCTCATAGATAAGATCATCCGTAATAGAATAAGTCTGAGCTACAAGATTCGAAGTCAGAAAAGCGAGTAAAATGAAAATGAATGAAATATTTTTCATATTAATGTTTTAAAGTGTTTAAATAAATATTAAGCATAGATATCTAATGTCTACATCTCATTATATGGATATAAAGATTACATGTTAGCCATGCATAAAGCATATATGCGTTTCATTCTAAGAATTGACGAGTCTGACAGACCATTGTAATAACTACAGGATACTCGATTAGAGGATCATATAGAACCTAGGTGATATTATCAATTTAAATGAAACCTAAATCGGATACTGAAATATTATCCGCGGACTATTCATTAAAGTTTTAGATCATGTATATTTTTTTTAAAGTTAATATGGTGTCTGTTAAGTATGTCTTCTAACAAGTTCAAGTGTTCTATCAAATATAATCAAAATTCAAATTAAAAACCATTATTACTTGAAAAATCATCTACTCATTTGACCAAGGGTACATTGAATACTTAATATTAAATAATTTTATAATTTATATATTTTTGAAATATAGATATATATGTCAAAATTATAGCTATTATTGTACTAATATTACGAACGAATTTGATGTCTAATAGATTGAAATACGGAGTCTACGTGATTGAATTGTCCAGAAAAGTATGGTCCGAAAATACCGCTTTCCGCGAAGCAAATCCTCAATACAACGGTGTGCTAGAATGCCTCTATGTTGGTATGTCTAGCAAATCACCTCAAGAGCGATTCAAACAGCATAAAACGGGCTATCGTACCAAAAAAGGTCATAAAATTGCCTCTAAAATCGTAGAACGATATGGACTATATCTTAGGCCTAGCCTTTTCGAAGATATTCCAAGAATGAATCAACAGGAGGCCTTGAAAATGGAGAAAGAACTAGCCCTGCAGCTCCGCAGAAAACGATATGCCGTATGGTTCAATTAAGATTCATTTGTTTTAAGACGCAATGATATAGCTAATGCATGTTTTAGACGACGGATATCATCGATATTGGGGGACTCAGAACATCCACCCCAATCCAGTAATAATACAGCAATGATATTGCGATGCTCACCTTGGGCAAAGTCTGCCCGCCCCTTTTCAGATAGAATCATATTGTATTTCTCGTCATATTTTGACAAGATATAGGATCGTATAATATCGATTTCCGGATAGTTCGGATTGGATAAGAGCAATGATAGTCCAACTTCGATAATGACGTCTTCTTTGCACCGAGTAATAATTTCATGAACATGATTTCTAAAATAATTAATTATATCACCATACTCAACGGAATCAACGGGATGTCTATAGTACTCGGAGGCGGCAATGATAATATGGGTTAAAGTGTAAATTTTGTTTTCAAATTGCTGTTTACTCAATGCGGCATCGTCTTCATCGGGATACACCAAGTTAACGGACTGCATAAAGGCTAGACGATAATCTGCTATACCTAGTTGATTCAACCAATATACCTGATTAGCCAATTGAGCACCCCAGGCTTTTATCATAGAAGCATCCATAATAACGGAACGATAATCATATTGCCGCATTAAGTGCATAAATTGATCATGATGTTGATGTCGAAGACCGAGTTCATCCAATCTGGTCAAATGTCTTAAAATTTTCGTACTCATGAGACGATAATTGGGAAAGTCCGCAAAGGTTTCTTTTCTCAATTTCTTTTTTGGAGTATTTGCTGGATATCGCTGATTACTTTCTTGGACATAGCAATCCAAAGCGGGTTTGTCAATTCCGTGTATGATCATTTTATCGAGCGCCGTACTACTCGCTTGAATGCCTTGCAACAGCAGATATTTATAGCGACTATCTTCATAATTTCTCCATAGCCGCATAGCCATATGACCTGCTTTCGATGGTTTGAGTTTATAGGCTTTACGCTCATACTTCGTTCTAATTTCATTAGCCGTTTTTTTATACAGTTTATATCGGTCAATAGTTGAATCGACCATGGTAGCTGAACAAAGAGAGAGTAAGAGGAAGGCAAGAACAAATACTGTTTTACTATGAAAAATAGATTGTTTCATACGAATTGAATTTAATACGGTAATAAGAAGAAAAAAGGGTCGATTTAATGGAACAGAATGATACTCAATATCACCAGCGATAGACAATGCCTAAGCGCACTACACCATTGGTATAAGCTAAAAAACTAGTAGCTACTTCTGAATAATTTCGCGTACGATGCACCCCTTGTATTTTCAGATATACATCCAGTTTTTTATTCCATGTTCGCGTGGCTTTGAAGTATCCTCGAAAGTAATTATGTACCAATGGTTCATCGATTTCACGAGCTGCCATAAGATCATGATAGACTCTATGCGCAGCAGAAATACGACATTGGTAATTCATTTTTTTATTGTCTACCCTCATTTTAACAAAACATTGGTTCTGTGTATATCCAAAACGCTCTTGAATAATATCTAATCTCGTCGTCCGATCAACACCAACACTAGTTTTCAAAAAGCGTTTTTTCGTGAATGAATAAAAGCTTCGAAACTGCGCGTACCTCCACAATCTTTCCTCCATATTTTCTTCATCTTCTATCGAGTCGAATTCAATGTCTGTATACATTCTTTGTACGACTTCCGATTCTAAAGCCAGACTATGACGAAATGTTTTGTTTTTGAAGATACTTTGTTCCATGGAAGCCTTCAATCCAAACGATCTATAATAAAACAAGCGCATCTCCTCCGTGTTATATCGATGATGCCGCCAATGCGCTTCCAACCTACTTATATTTCCACGAAAAGGTTTTAGTTCATAATTCAAACGCAACTGCACGCGTTGATAAGATCGTGGAGGTCGTAATACCTCATCTTGGTTTTCGACACGATTCGTAATATAAGCTCCATATGAACTTTTAAAGCTCCATTGCTGAAATTTCGAATACTTGTATCGATAACTCAAAGATATCGTCGGCCTATATAAGTTGACTATTGGGAGCAAAGGGAAATAATCCATTTGCCCTATGGTCTGAATAAAGAGTTGATGCTTTTTTCGTTTTAATTTATAAGAAGCTCCTAACAAAACGTGTTGAAAATAACCACTTTGCAAGGCTGATTCTGATACGCCATCAACGATGTAGCCTTGACTGGGATGAACATTGAAAACATTGTATTCATATCCAGAACTGCTTCCCATTTGTAGCTTCCATTGCTGTTGTGAAAGTACAGTTTGGGGCATCATCCACACAAAGATTAAATAGAGTAGAATTTTTGATGGTTTTATCGATAATCCATTCATAAATGATTGCTTTTAGAAGGTGTTTTTCGGGTGATTGTTTTGGCAGTTGCATGAAAGCTTTCTACTTCCAGTTCCTTTTGATCAAGCTGTTCGGTAGGTGCTGATTCAATGATCATTTCGAGTGAATTTTGCTTTTCAACAGAATAATCCAAAATGGGGAAGCCAATAAGAAGAATACCTAAAATTATGAGATAAGGCCATGCTGATTTTTGATGGTTCATACAGCGTATTATTTTAATTGTGATGAAAGTAAAAATGGTTTTAATCCGAGTTTATTCGCAAGTTGGATGCCTAGACCAGGGCGCACATTGATTTCCATGATCATTGGTCCTTTTTTCGCATCTAGGACGATATCAATACCTAAATATTGGAGTGGAAAATGTGAAGCCGTTTCAATCGATAATTCCAATAATTGTTTCCAATATGGAATCTCTTTAGCTAGAATCTGAGCTTGATTATCGGGATGGATATCGTGATACCTTTGACCATCAAAAGCCTGTTTTAATACGCCTCGCTCCATATCAATACCGATTCCTAGACCGCCCTGATGTAGATTTGCTTTTCCGTCAGATCGATCTGTTGGCATGCGCAGCATACTCATGATAGCTTTGCCCTCGAGGACAATGACCCTGAAATCTGGTACACCAGCAGGGTAAATTTCAGAGAAAAATGGATGTGGCTGGATACACTCTTCAATAAGAACACGATCTGAATGTCCAAAAGAATACATGCCCATCATGATCTTTGCCAAATGGCTATATATCGCTTGTTCTTTCCAAATTTTATTTCCTGAAACCCATTGGCCAGATTCATTTTTTCTTAAAATTAGAATTCCACCACCTCCAGAACCTTTGGCCGGTTTAATAGCCAAAGATTGGTAAGATTGGATAGCTTGGATGGCCTGTGGAATATCCCCAATGCGTTCCACAATACAGTAGGTTTTGGCACAGGCCAATCCATGCGCTTCTAAAATTTTTTTGCAACGTATTTTGTCATCCGCTAGAATAAAATGCTCTTTCGGATTGAGCGCATATACATAAGACATGTTGCGCTCGTTGATCCCAAGGATCTCTGATTTTAACTGATTATTCTTCCATAATTTCAACATATTTTAAGATTTATAAATGTTAGATAAAGGGACTTTAATTAGACAACTGGGCTGAATCTTCTATATTCCGAAAGGCGCATACCGATCCATCTTCCCAAGAGTAACAGCAAGCAAAGAATCGTGAGATATTGCTCTGGAAAAGAGAGGAAAATACCCAATAAAACCTTCGATTTAAATATAAGATAGCAGCAAAGGGCCACGATAAAAGTGTGCAATAGCATTTTTAATGCGGCCGAAAATTGCTCCTCGGAAAGTGTCTTTGCAAATCGTTCAGCAGTGATAGAAATGATGACGATGGGTAATAAAATAACCATTTCTCCAGCTGACCATGAAAAAGCTGCACTAAGTTGACTTAGCACCAATAAAGTGATGATAACACAGGTTAAAATTATACTGACTTTCGGAATATGTAATAAGGACCATTTTTCGAGCAATGGGTGCAGCAAGGATACCACCACGATCACGATCGCAAAGGTTGTTATGCCCAATACAAGATCTACATTAACCAAGGCCAAACCTATCAAAGCAGGTAAGAGAATACCGTATGTTTTAAGCCCGATAACATTGCGGAAAATAGCAATCATCAATGCAGCTAAAGGCAGTAAGAGAAAAGTTCTTAGTAGATTGAAAGAAATATGAAATCGCTGTAATAATAGCCATAGATTGATCCCTGCAGCTGCTTCCGTCTGATCCGATACATACTTCTTTTCAATGCTATATTGATAGTCAAAATCCAAGCCTTTACTATATCTGAATAAAAAGACATCACCCGTGTATAATTGCATATAGTAGGCGGGTAAGCGCGCAAAATGTTTGTTTAAAACATCAAATGGAATCCATTGTCCAGCGTAATAAATTTCAGACCATAAATGGGAAGTCCTTTTCGAGGTGTTTTCCAAAATAATACCGCCTACTACTCTTGATGGAATACCTTGTGCTCGGCAAAGAGCAGTAAATAAGCGGCTTTTTCCATTACACGAAGCTCTTTGGAGTTCTAAGGTGCTCAAGGCATCGGTAAGGACTCTTGTATTCGAATTTTCAAGCCCTCTGACATAGTCAAAATTTGCTTGTAAAGTAGATAATAAGCGTGGCTGTTTCAATTGCTTCGCTAAGGAATCAATGGAATGATGAGAAGCCTGAATCAGCGGTTCACTATTTAAAAACCATCGAATAGAATCAGGATACTGGCTTTCAAAATCACTGTTTTTAGCGACGTTATATCGTAAATCTTTGCCTTCAAACTCAAAACTGAAACGCTTTTGGATGTAACTGTTTGGAGGAATGTGTATGTTCAGGGCCTGACCAAATGCATCCCTTGTTAAACGATCTAAGCTGCTTTGTTCGCTTGCATGTTCGATAAAGTGTATCTGTTGTCTAGCGGAGTTTTCAGGAATATAAGTTTTTATATAAGCTGGAGCCTTTGTTTTTGCAGCGTCGATATCGAGATGTACTGCATAGATTTCTTTGGGTACAATGTCTTGAAACGTTACGGATTGATGAATATACTTGTTTAGGCTTATTCCAAAAGCCATCAAGCAAAGAATGATTAATACTAATAAATATGAATTTCTAAATAGCATAATGTTGCGTTTAATTTTACAAGGAAGACAGTATTATCTGTCTTAATTTTTGTTTTGAATCGTTTGTAAAATTTTATCAATAAGCTATCCAGTTATTTTTCTTTCAGAAAATTTGCTCCGTTTGCTTATTAAAAGAGGAGGTTTAGAAATACCCTACCCTTTTCTTTAAAAAAATGTAATAATTTTTACCACGATGTATGCTATACTAGAAATGTGGTATGGTATGACTACCTTAGACTAGTCAAATTGAATGCGGAACACTACGTTCGGGGTGAAACGGAGCATGTTACGATCGCGTTCTTGCAACTCATAAAGCTCTAGATCATCGTCATAAATGGAAAAATACTCTCGCCCCATGATGTTTTCTTGATTATAAACATTGAGAATAGAACATCCTAAAGAACCTTTCCATCCATTCTTTTTAAAGAGTTGAAACATGGCAGAGATATCCAGCCGATGTGTCATAGGAAGTCTTTCTATATTAATTTGATCTTGCTCATAGACCAAAGCGCCTTCTTCATCCTCATCTAGTTCGAAAACGGGGGTGTATGGTATACCTGAAGAAATATTCCAACCTGCAGAAACACTAAACCAAGAGCCATCGTATTGATGCGTCATTCGAAAGCTATGAGGAACATCATGAGGTGCTCTAAATTGGATAAATGCATTGTCCAACTCCAAGGTATAGAAGGTCCTATTATAGCTGTATAAAATCCAAGATTGGAATTGATTCCACCGTTTTTTAAGAAGAACATCAATCCCCCAAATATTGGCCTGTCCTATTTCGAAATCCCCGATATCGCTTTCTTGAAAATTGGAAAAGTTAGCCGCTAGGCCATCTTGCTGTTTAAAATATCCATCGATTTCAAGAATAAACGAGGAGGGGTAATAAATCATGCCTGCAGAAAAATTCTTACTCAGAACCACCGCACTATTTTCTTCTATATCGGATAAAACCCAAAAGTCTTGATTCAAGCCCAAATCATTAAACTCTAACACCTGACTCATAAATTGTCGATAAATACCCGCAGAAGCATTAAGTTGCACATGTTTAAAAGGTAAATATTGCATCGAGAATCGAGGTTCCCAAAACGATTCAGCGGTAGAAAATGCATGATTCCATCGGATACCAAATGTTGATTTGAATCGTTTATTGAAAATAGAATGTACACTGAGATGTCCGGTTAAAATCTCATTTTCATCGTTTTCCAAATCTATTTCGGTTTCTTCGTCTTCAAATTGATAAAAACGTTCCACCGCCAAGTCAGCATATTGAATACCAAATTGAAGATGGATGTGTCGATTCAAATCCCAATCATTATTCCAATGATAACTAATATCTTCCACTCGATTGAGTTGAAGTTCTTCTAAATGATCTTCTTCATCGCCATCTAAGATATTCAAGCTATATTCATTGCTATAGACCGTGCCAGTACTAAAGATTTCTGATCGAAAGCGATCCGACCAAGTCCGCTTCCAAATGGCGCTCAAGCCGTAGGACTGGAGTTGTATACGGTCTACCGTTTGGAAATCATCCTCTACATCCGTAAAATCAAAAATTAATCGGTCGTGGAGCGAGAAAAAACTCAGGCTTACTTGATCTTTTTTAGTGGGACGTAGCAATAGTTTCGCATTGTAGTCCGAAAAATTGAAATCAAGTACGGTTTCAACTGGTAGATCTTCATCTTCGTTCAAGTCATCAAATTTACCACGTCGAAAAACACGTTCGGACAAGCGTCTATAGGTAGGTGTTTCGATGATTTCCGTATATGATTTACGTGCTCCGACGACTAAGGCTGCTTTTTCCTTCCATAATGGGACCGTCAACGAAGCATCGCCATGTGTAAAATTAATACCAGCATCCAATTGTATATTCGTTGGAATCTTGTCCATACTGGCAATGTCAATTACACTGGAGGCTCTTCCACCATATTTTGGAGAAAATCCGTTTCTATAAATTTTTACTTGATCAACCAAAGACGGATTAATGCCGGAAATCATTCCAAAAAAATGACCACTATTATAGACTGGTATGCGATCGTATAAAATCAAATTCTGATCAGGAGTGCCGCCACGAACATACAATCCCGAAGCAGATTCATCAATGCTTTTTATACCCGGTAATAATTGAGCCATGTGTAAAACATCCGCATCCGTTAATCCCGGAATCATATCAATTTTCTTGGGTCGTAATATGATATGGTCTAAATCCTCCGATTGCTCGATGCCAGAAGTAACATATTCTTTGACTACAATTTCTTCGAAAGAAATAAGGTCCATTTCTAAGGTTATAGTAGGACAATCCAAAAGTTCTCCGATCGAACATGTATATTCTTTATATCCAATATATCGAATAGAAACAGTCTCATCACCGTAAGCGGAACAGTTCCAAGAAAATTGACCTTGATCATCGCAGCTATGAGCGATTTGTAGACGCCCAATATAAATCGTAGCAAAAGCCAACGCGAGTCCTTCTTCATCGAGCACAGTGCCGCAAAGTTGCCATGTTGGTTTTTCGATTTTGGTAATAACTATATAACTTTGTTCGTAATGGTTATATTCTAAATAGAAGGAGGCTAAAATACTGGACAATATGAACTCTAAGTCTCTGCCTGAACTGCTGTGATAGACGGATTTATCAACAACTATATCGGTAGTGTACGAAAAAACCACTTGAAATTCTTGTTCCAAATCTTGTAGGACCTCTTGTAATGATTGTCCATCATATTCGAAATCTGTACGGTTTTGGGCTGAGCATAGCACAGAGAAAAGTAAACATAACAAGAAGGTACTCCATCGAATCATAGTTCAAAAAGATCTGCTAAAATTACTTTTTTTCACTTAAACGAACGAGTTTGCCATCTATAGTATATTCATATTGAATGGCTCGACAAATAATCTCCAATGCCGTATTTAAATTTGTATGTGGAAACCCACCATTAAATCTTCCTGAAAAAATAGTACTTCGATCCGTCTGAATGTCGATCTCATATTGTCTTGCTAATTCGTCTAATACTTCTTGAATATCCGCATCTATAAAGACGGAATGACCGCCTTTCCAAGCTGGCTGCTCTAATGCTTCCTTCAGACGAGTTTGATTGGTGATGCGATCAGCGGTGTAGGCGATACGATCCCCAGCTTCAAGAATACTGTTTTTATTAGACGCCTTGGATTCCACGCCGACTTTTCCTGTGTAACATTGGACCTGAAAGTATTGATTTCTTGCTAGGACATTAAAACTCGTTCCTAATACTTCCACTTGACCCTGTGCGGTCTCCACAATAAAAGAACTACCTTTTTCTACTTCAAAAAAAGCTTCTCCTTCCAGTTGAATGCGCCGATCTTTTAGAAAGGAATTTTCTTCAAAGCGAATATTGGAGGCTGCATTTAAGCTTACTTTGGAGCCGTCTGGAAGTTCAATGTTCCTTTTTTCTTTGACAAGAGTGGCATATTCCTGCATGGAATCATCTTGAAATAAAAAGATCGCGGCAAGCAATAAGGCCAGCGAGGCCGCTGCCATGTACAAAATAGGTTTTAGAGCAATTCGTCGACCTTTTTTCGTGGTAGCCTGTTCGATGTTTTCCCAAGAAGCCTGTTTATTCCAACTAGGTGGTTTAAGATGAGATGATTCTCGAGCGATTTTGGCATATAGGACATAGTCTTCCGATTGCTCAAAAGCACGAAGTTCATCTGGACTCAGAGAACCATCAAGCCATCTGGCTAAGAATGTATCATCAAATTCTTTAGAATCTTTCATCGTTAAATCTTCCTATCTTTCATGCATTTGACCATTGCTGGTATTAATATAACGTTTTAGAGGTGTTTTTCCCTACTCGCTTATTTATATATTTCCTATTTTTTCTCGTAAAATCAATAATGCTTTATGCATACGTTTTTCAACTGTTTTTTGACTGACACCAAGCAATTCCGCTATTTCACGGTATTTTAATTGATCAATCCTGTTCATTAAAAATACGGTCCGTTGATCCTCGGGAAGACTATTGATGACGGCTTCCAATTTTTCCTTGAATTCCTGTTCTTCCAATATAAATGAGGGATCTTCCGCCGTTGATGTAGATGCGGATCGCTGTCGAAATTTTAATTGTACCTTTTTATGCTTCAACATATCTCGGAAAAGATTCGTGGCCGTTGTATACAGAAAACTCTTGGCTTTGGACAAAGGAACCTTACTACAATTTTTCCATAATCGGATAAACGATTCTTGCACCGTATCTTCAGCAAATCCGGTCTCTCCACTCTTGTAATACAAGTAGTTATAAAGAGCTTCTCCTTGTTGCTCGTAGAAATTCTTGAATGTACTCGGATGACAAGTATCCTCTTTTTTTTGCATCACGGACGAATATACAACTTAAAATAAAAAGAATATATCGAAGCAATATAAGCAGTGATATAGCGGATAAGAAATTGACAAAGCATTATTTTTGATTCGGTCGTTTAACAAGAAAAATATACATGGACATCATATTGAGAGATTGGAAGGTAGAAGACTTAGCATTATACAAACAATGGAATGTCGGTCATCATCGATGGATGGATTTCAATGGGCCCTATTATCAGAAGCCAAGTATTGTGGAAATCGATCAAAAAATCGATCAAATTCGTGCCAAAATCTCGAGTGATCATTGGCCAAAACTTCGGGAACGACTGGTGATTGCAGATGCGGTCACTGATCGAATATTGGGCACGGTTAATTGGTACTGGCAAAGTCAAGAAACGCATTGGATGTCTATAGGAATTGCCATCTATGATGAGACTTCTTGGGGACAGGGATTGGGAGCAAAAGCCTTGAAACATTGGGTTGATTATCTATTTCAACATGCTCCCCAAATTGTTCGCTTAGATCTAAGGACTTGGTCCGGCAATCTAGGGATGATCAAATTGGCGGAGAAATTGGGTTTTCAGGAAGAAGCGCGATTTCGTCAAGCGCGCATTGTTGGCGGCCAGTATTATGACTCTATAGCGATGGGGGTTTTGCGTAGTGAATGGGGCGATACCACCGTGTGATACCACCCGGCGGTCGCTATGTTTCGCTATTCGCCAGTCGGCTCATCCTTTCAGGATAAGCGTCTTCGAGCGCTTATAGCTGCACAGCGCTATCGCATGGAAAAATTGAAGTAACTTGGCCTTATTCCACATTATTATCATTATCGACATCTTCTGCAGGTGTGATCGCATTATTCATTACATCTTCTGCTAAAATCCAATCGAAGTATAAAATGGGTCTCCAATGTGTCAGAATCATGGAAAGACCTGATCCGGTAGCCATATAATTACGATTCAGTTTGAACATGCCTGTTCCGTCATCTTCTTGAATATCATCATCCATGCGTTGTTTAAGCAATTGATCATAAAAAGGTACGCTGGATTGATTGACAGGATGCGGCTCATCATCTAAAATGGCCTTTCTAAGTAGTTTACGAGCATCTTTGGTGTAATCTATTCGATTGACAGTCACATAATGTTCATTGGTTCTTGAATCATAGATAGCAATATGAGCGCTCTGACCTTCCGTTTCTCTAAATTCTATGAGCCGATCCATCTCTCGAAATTTTAATTCCCATTGTTTACCTTCATCATCGTTTTGTATCAGTGGCCAGATAGTAGAAGCGAGATGTCGAGCCAAAGGATATTCACAATTCCACTTTGCAATGCTCATTTTAACATCGTCCGCAGTCCAAGTTTGTTCGATATCACCTTTTGGGGTGGTGACAGGTCCTCTATTTCTATCTCGTCTGGATGGTCCTTTGGTATAACTATCAGAATTAAAAGACTCTCGAGTGGGCTCATCATCTTCTTCACTTCTACGAAGATAGGTAGCAGTACTGTGTTTCTCCTTACCAGAAAGATCGGGTGTAGTAGAAACAAGAGAAAGTAAGGCATCAGGGGAAGTTCGCTCTTCAAGAGGAAGGGCATTTTCTGCTCGTTCCAACAGTGTCCTTTGCATTAATCGGGTATACTTAGAAAAATTATATTTTTTTGAATCTAATGCCATATTAAGAAGTTTTCCTTTAAACTCCTCGACATCAGAGGCATCTAATCCTTCTGGTAAATGGGGCAGAATATAGCCCTCCCAAATAATATTTCTTTTTTCTTGATCCGTAGAATCGGGCGAGAAAATGTCTTGATCCGTGGTTTTTTGATTGCCAAATTTAAAGTAGCCTTGAATGATCGACGTGGTTGGTTTGGTTGGTTGATCTTCGGCGGCTCCACTGGCTATATTCGAGGATAAAGATATAGCTTTTGATCCCATGATATCTGCCTCTTTTTCTAAGTTAGAATCGGTGTTGACAGCCGTTTTTCCTTTTAATTGTTGCGTGGGTGCTACCCTACCTTGCTTTTGTTGTACCACATGCCAAGCTTCGTGCGGTAAGTGTTTTTTTTGTCCCGTGCCCAAGAAAATATCAGAACCCTGAGCGTAGGCATGCGCGTTGATTTGATCTGGTTGAGCCGAATTATAATGGACCTGTACATCATCCATCGAAAATCCGGACAATTGTTCGACACCACTTTTTAATCCATCTGGTAAGGATTTTTTACTGCCATTTTTCGAGCTCATGGCTTGATTCGCACCAGAATCGTTCGCCATTTTTTGAATGATGGCTTGTTGTTGAACCTGCTCACTACTATTCGCCAATGCTTGCATTTTTTGTTGAAGTTGGGCGATAGGACGATTGTCCTGAAAGGAAGACGGGGCAGTAAGATTTGTATCTCCACCAGCGGCTTTTTGTGATTTAGAGGTGTTGGAATCTTTATCTTTCGGAGCAAACATGTTCCGAAGTTCTGAATAATGTAGGTGTTTTTCTAGGGTATAACTACTTGATTTATCTCCATTGCGATAGCGCTGCGAAATAGTGCCTGACGATCAGGAAGGCATCCTAGGCTGCGATTAACGCTGCCAATGGATGAGCCGAATGGCGAACTATGGAGCATAGCGACGCCTCTATTTTCTGTGTAGGAAATAGAGGCGGATCGCCCTAAATAGCTTTTTGAAACATAGAAAAAGCTTCTTCAAATGTTTCTTGTAGTGCCATGTCTTGTATACCGCTTTCCGAATATACATCATAGAATCTTGGCAACGAGAAAGTGGCAATGATATTACCGCCAAGAAAAGGAAAACCCTTCGAAGCAATGTCTAATACGGTGGCTCCTCCTCGGCCTCCTGGAGAGGTCGCCATTAAGAACATCGGCACTTGATTCCAAACTTCTTTATTGATCCTTGACATCCAATCATAGGCATTTTTAAACGCGGCCGTATAGCAACCATTGTGCTCGGCCAACGAAATCACCAATCCATCTGCGGATTGAATCTGCTCCAGCAATCTATGTGCATCGACAGGAATTCCTTTGTTTTGCTCATGGTCAATACTATACAGTGGAAGATTATAATCATTGAGATCTAGTATATGGGCCTTACTATTCGGTATTAAACCAGCAACATGACCGGCCCATTTTTTATTGATCGATTGGCGACTAGTACTACCGCCAAGTGCTACAATTTTCTTCATATTAAAAGTTTCGTTAGATAATGAATGCTTGTACATCGCTCACTCGAATGACCTCTATGAACGGTGATCCAGCTATAGAACATTGAAAAACTTCAATTGGTTATCGATTTTCGGACATAATGGAAATATAAGCCTTCCAAGGCCCTACTTCAGATTGATAATTTCGAGCCATCACGCGCGCCATCTGATGAATATGACTTAAGTCGTGCACCATCCAAGTTGACAGTAACTCTTGTAAAGAAACCATTCCGAGGTCTGGGTGTAAACCCTTCATGGCGAGCTTTTTATCGTCCAATCTCCATGTTGATAATATGTCTAAATTTTGATGTCGAAGTGTTTTAAACTGCGATAACAATTGAATGATGTTTTTGCCTTGACTCTCTTCGAATTGTGCAAATCGATCGAAGGGGGTAAATGCTTTATTTTCGAGACCAGATAATATGATTTTTGCTCGAGGAATCCAGTCTGTTTTTTCGCCATGAATTAAATGGCCCACAATGTCAAATGGACTCCAGGTATTTTCGCCTTCATGATTATGGATGAATCGATGTGGTAGATGAACCAGCCAAGATTCCAGAACGACAGGCGTCTTAGATAGCACAGTTATTATTTCCTCAAGATCAAAGTTGGACGTACTCTTCATTTGTAGAATCGTTTAGTACAGCGTAAATATACCGATATCGATTCAATTCGATGACCGAGTAATATCCTACTTTTTTGATTCGGATGGAACGGTTATCCAGGAAGGACTCGAACCTTCACCCTGAGAATCAAAATCTCATGTGCTAACCTGTTACACTACTGGACAAAATGGGGCATCAGCGAGGCTCGAACTCTATTCTCCTCTTTCACAGAGAGGTGTTTTACCGGTTAAACTACTGTGCCCATTACTAAAATATTACTGCATTTTATCAATGAAGATGGATTGGCCGAAATTGTACGGAAGAAGAGATTCGAACTCTCAAAATCTTGATTCTAAATCAAGTGCGTATGCCTGTTCCGCCACTTCCGTAGCTCGATTATAGTTTGTAAGATTACTCGAAGGTGCTTTTCGAGCAGAACAATTCAATTACCGAGAAAATAGATCTATTGATGAATCCGACCTGTAACATCTTGTAAGGACTCCTGTTGGAGACTCATGGACGGATATTGATGTAGGTGCATATATGGTTTCATGATGATTAATTTCTGAGGTAAAGATACGATAGATTATTTCAAATAGACAAATTATTATTAATATTTACTTCTTTGATAATCAGGTGATAAGGTTTGTTTTTGGACATAAGTATGCCATGAGGCCAAAGGCCATTTCAACCTTGATATTATAAGATGTTGTCTATCAATATAAATGTGTTTTTATCTCATTCTAATGCTTTATTTCATTTTTTCATGTTTTGGTTAAAATATTGGCAAAAAAAAAGCGCCCGATGTTCGATCGGACGCTTTAATTCTTTCGTATATGTTTATTTCATACATACAAATAGCTATTCCATCCTTCGATTTTCGAAAAGCGGTTGACCATTCAGCAGTTGATGAATGGTAGGTCTATTTGTATGGATTTGTATAAACATGGCGTAAAATTACCAAATTAATCCAAACCGCTACTCCATTTTTTAAGAATAGATGTACTAGAAAGAATAACTAGGATTACAAATCCCAATAAAATAAGTATTCCCGTTTCTTTTAAATGATCCGTCAAATAATTGGTCGAAAGGAAAACGATCGCAATAAAACAGGAATATATCGTTGTTGAATATCGGATATCGGCAACACGTGTTACAAATGAGATGAGGATCGCACTGTAAATAGCTTCAGAAAAGGCTATTATAAATAATGTGAAAGTACCAAATTCGATCTGTTGATGTACCGGAAATTGGGGCATGAAGTACAAGGCGATCTGCGAGGCAGCCAAAAGGGCAAATGCGATCATTATCATTTTAAATAAGCTGGGAACACCGCGAGCTCCCCATATAAGAAGTAACATGATGCAAATAATTAAATACCAATGATCATTTAATAGTTCAATGGACAATTCAGGAATATTCCAATGAAATAGGTACGTATCCACGGTTTTAGAGATCAATTCATTGATTTGAGCAGATTGTATTTCTATAACACTTTGATGTACCAGCTCGATAAACGTCAAAAATAGTAGTATCCATATACTCCTCTTTAACCAGATCTTTGTGTTCGTACTTTCTAAAGTATTGCTTTCATTTTCTACTAAGTGTTTTCGCCAAACCATAGCAAGTATTAAATACAAAACCATGGCCCCACAAACTAGATGTAAACCAAGTCGCCAAGATATTGTCTCTGAAACATAGCCCACGCCTAAGGTGCCCCAAAATGCACCGATATTGATAAACATAAAAAAAACCATCATTGCTAAGGCTCTCGATCGATTCTCTTTCTTGAATTGTCGACCTACGAGTATAGTCATGCTTGGTTTTATAAAACTCGTTCCTACTAATAGTAAAACGAAACCGGCATATAACATGTATTGCCCTTGCAATTGAAAGGTTACATATGCTAGTAATACGAGCACACCACCGAGGAAAATCGATTTTCGTTGACCAATAAAAAAATCCGTCAATAAACTACAAAGTATACAAATAAATACGTAGCTATTTTGCCAAATGGATGAGATGTCAGCTACTGAAATGGCTTCATCATCTAGCCCTAGGGATTCAAGAAAATACAGCACAATGATCCCGCGTACTCCATAATAAGCAAACCGTTCTAACAGGATTAAAAATGAAAGCGCCAGTGTGGCCGTTGCTTGTTTAGACGGTCTTTTCATGAAATTGTGTTTGCCTTCGTCTTAGATGTCGCTGATTAGGATTTGATTTTGACCGACCATTCAAATTGAAAGGTAGATACGATCACACCTTCTTCGTTTTTACCAACCGATGTCATCCAAAAGCTTCTCCCCTCGCCTGTTTCAGCAGATTCTCGTAAAGCTTTATCAATCAAGGCACCATCGTTGCAACTAAAGTATATTTTTCCAGTCGCTTTTTTGGTAAAATTGGCTTTATTGCTTGTAACAAGCATGGAATATTTTTTACCACTAGCTCGGATTTTCATCATGACCAAGGCCCCGGTCGTAAGCTCCGCTGCCATGCCTTGCACCGCCCAGAACATGGATTTGAAAGGATTTTGATTGATCCATCGATGCTTGACCTTGACGATACAATGATTTTCAGAAATATCAATGACTCGAACACCTGTGAAGTAGGCCGCAGGTAGTTTGAGCATATTGAACGCATTTATTTTTCGAGCTGTACTGTTCATGAATATGGATCTAATCTAGTAGAAAACAATAAATATAAGCTTTCTACTATAATCTAGAGCGACAAATAACCGAATCTCATGCAACAGGCTGTTTGAAAAAAGGAGATTTGCTGCTAACTTAAGACAAGAATAAAAACGAAACGATGAATAA
>JAHDFB010000021.1:22552-32846 GCA_020628475.1 Saprospiraceae bacterium
AAAGACTTTGAAGGATTTGAAGCTATTTTTTCTTTTGGAAAGCCATTGATTGTGGATGATTTTGGCTTTGTGTATTTTGAGCAATACTGTGGCTTACTATGTGGTTCCGGATATGCCGCTTCCTTTAAAAAATTCAATGGTAAATGGAGCATGATCGATAAAAAGCTTAAGTGGATCAGTTAGCGATTAGAGTAGGAGAATAAGGCGAGATTGAAATAGTATTATTCAAATTAAATGAATTGATAAGATAATATCTCAATCCTCTTTTCGTATTATATAAGTAGACATCGTTTATATAAACACATAAAAATACACGTTTGAAGCATGAAGGAGACGACAAACTCCCATTCGTAGATTTAGTGTTTTGAATACTTCCAAAGTATTTAGTGAAAATGTAATATTTGGAGGTATTCGCAGTTCTAGTTGGATTGTGGTGAAATGAACGATTTTCAAGTTTCAATAAGGCTTGTTAAGTGTAAACCTTATTGCATTTTAACAATTATTGGAAAAGTTCTTAAGATTGATTTAATTCCGATAATTTGATTATTTCTTACTGTGTCTTTTCTATATATTTATTAAGAGTTAATTGTTTATCCATAAATTACACAAATGAAGCACATAACACGCATTCTAATCTTTTCTGCTTTTTTTTACTTTCAATCCTCAGCTCAACACCATGCTGTCGGTATTCAGACCGAATACAAGAATTTGGCTTGGAAAAATTATGATACGAATGGATTAAATTATCCATTTTCGTCAGATTATGTGGATTTGCCACGATTTCATTTGGGAATAAGTTATACGAAAAGATTGAAATCTGTGGAGCACTATTTTCAAAGTAACATACCTTTTAACAAGAGGTACGTGTATAACCGAGTTGTTCAAACAGAAACTCCAGAAGGTCAAATACCAATAACATATACCGGTGATCAATCGATATTCAATTGGAACGTATATTATGCGCTTTCGAAATCGATTCAGATCAATAAAATCAGGCTTAGTGCAGGAGTGAGCCTAAACCCAAACTATACTCGATATAATTATGAAAATACCGAAGCAACGCCTGTACAATATGCCAATGATAATTTCGGACCGGATTTGCTTTATCAGCGTTTTAGCCTGTTTACAGGATTAAGATTTACGACAGAATACAATCTATCGTCCAGATGGTCTATTCAATTTTATACCGTTTTGAATGCTGCAGAATTTTATGCCACAAAGAGCGATGTCGAGGATGGACGTACTATAATTCTTACTACCACAATACTTGATAATCAGGGTAATACCACTACGCGTACCTTTGGCTCAACTTCCTATCAAGCACAATGGGATTTTAGGCCTAGTCTAGGAATATCTTTACAGTATCACTTTTTGAAAAAAGCTTAATCCCAAGTATAATTGAGCGCCAGTCCTTGTAGAAATGCCTGGGCTTTTGCTTGCATCATGGGAAAGAAATCCATAAAATCTTCTGTGAATGCTTGTTCTGCTTGAATTAGTTGCTCGGTAGCTTCCATAAATTTTGATGGGAAAGAGGTTCTTCGATCCATTCGCTCGAATACAGAATGTATACCATCTATACTTTCATAAGATCGAATAAAGTCCCCACGAATCATATGATGAATTTTTTCGCTCGTCTTTTTGGGAATTAGATGTAATTGTTTGTCCAGTCGCTCATAAACTTGATTTTTAAATGTGTTCAAAGGTGTAGGATGTAATTGATCCCAATGTTTGGCTAATACGAAATCAAAAATGATATCACTGACAACTGGGGCATATTTTCCTTGAATCGATCGAAGTCGTTTGGTCGATTTTTTGACCGTCGGATGAATATCCGTGTAAGCATCAATTAAGCGATGTAAAAGAACACCATTGATTTGAGATTCTTCTAATTTTTTTACCTCCTTATTGCGGAGAAAATCAGCGGCGAAATTCCCTATCAAGATATCATCATTATGATAGGATAAATAGATATGAGCGAGGTAATTCAAAAATTTTTAATCTTATGCTCGTAAATCTATTCAGAATTCTTGAATTGGTCCTTATTATCTATTAAAATAACCTATCTTTGCGCCGCTAAAAAACGTAATTTATGGCTCTTAAAAGTGGTATTGTAGGATTACCAAATGTTGGAAAATCGACTTTATTTAATGCTTTAACGAATGCGAAGGCCCTAGCGGCGAATTTTCCTTTTGCAACCAAAGAACCCAATGTTGGTGTTATTACAGTACCTGACAAACGATTGGATGCTCTGTCCGAATTGGTTCAACCTCAAAAGACGATTCCGACCACGGTAGAAATCGTAGATATCGCTGGATTAATCAAAGGAGCTAGTCAAGGAGAAGGCCTTGGAAATCAGTTTTTAGCGAATATTCGAGAAACAGATGCAATTGTTCACGTTGTTCGTTGTTTTGACAATGATAATGTCATTCATGTCGATGGAAGTGTTGATCCAGTAAGAGATAAAGAGATAATTGATACAGAGCTGATTTTGAAAGACTTAGAAACGGTTGAGAAACGACTGGAACGTTTGAAGAAGGCAGCTAAAAGTGGAGAGAAAGCTGCTCAAAAAACGGTTGAATTAGGTCAACAAATTTACGATCATTTGGAATCAGGTAAAACAGCCAGATCGATGGATGTGCCGGATGAAGCGATGGATATGTTCAAGGATATGTATCTGCTGACGGCGAAACCTATCTTATACGTATGTAACGTGGATGAGGATTCTATATTGACGGGGAATAAGCATACAGAAGCATTCAAAGCAGCGGTCAAAGACGAACAAGCCGAGGTGATTTTAATCAGTGCTCAAATTGAAGCTGATATAGCTGAATTAGATACCTATGAAGAACGCATGGAATTTGTTCAAGATATGGGCTTGGAAGAACCTGGTGTGAATCGGGTGATCCGCGCATCCTATAAATTATTAAATCTCATAACCTACTTTACCGCCGGCGAGAAAGAAGTACGAGCATGGACGGTGAGAAATGGAGCTAAAGGTCCAGAAGCCGCAGGCGTGATCCATACGGATTTCGAAAAAGGCTTTATTCGGGCGCAAGTGATAAAATACAATGATTTCATGGAGTATGGCTCGGAAGCGAAGGTTAAAGAGGCGGGCAAAATGGGCGTCGAGGGTAAGGAATATGTGGTAAATGACGGTGATATCATGCATTTCTTGTTTAATGTTTAAGTAATATACCGATGGAAAATCCTTTTTCCACTTATTTATTTTTTAAGCCTTACAACGTACTTTCTCAATTTTCAAAGGAACATGAAGATCATGTGACTTTAGCAGACTTCATCGATGTAGAAAAGGATGTCTATCCTGTCGGAAGATTGGATCGTGATAGTGAAGGATTACTCTTGTTGACCAATGATAAGTCACTGGTTAATAGAATATTACATCCCAGTGCGAAAAAACAAAAAACGTATATTGTACAAATTGAAGGAGCTGTAGACGATCAAGCATTAAAACCTTTACGTTCAGGCATCGAACTGCGCATCAAGAAAAAACAATTTGTCAGTCAACCAGCAACGGTGAAAATACTGGACCCGATTCCGGCTTTACCAGAACGGAATCCACCGGTCCGCTTTAGAAAAACAGTGCCTACCTCTTGGGTAGAAATTAGCATAACAGAAGGTAAGAATCGACAGGTTAGAAAGATGTTTGCCGCCATTGATTATCCTGTATTAAGACTGATACGTACCCGTATTTCGGAATACAGTTTAGGGGACTTAAAACCGGGAGAATTGTTGAAAGTATAATGAATCTTGCATGGTATTCCGTCATCTACTTGGCTAAATTTCCGGGATACATATTTGATTCGAAACGATTATTTTAGCTACCTTTGCCTTCCAAAAAAAATCAGCATGACAGTTGCAGAAAAACTGGCAAGTTACTTACTTCAAATCAAAGCAATCAAATTACAACCAAACGATCCATTTACCTGGGCCAGTGGTTTGAAATCGCCTATTTACTGTGACAATCGAATGACCCTCTCTGATCCTGAGATTCGAAATTTCGTTAAAAAAGAACTGGCAGAGTTAGCCAATAGTTTCGGCGACTTTGATGGTGTTGCGGGAGTAGCCACTGCAGGTATCGCTCACGGGGCCTATGTGGCAGATCAACTGAATAAACCATTTATCTATGTGCGTTCCAAGGCCAAAGGGCATGGAAGACAGAATCTGATAGAAGGTGATCCTTCCAAAGCAAAAAAATATGTAGTCGTAGAAGACCTGATTTCTACCGGTGGTTCGAGCATTCAAGCAGTGGAAGCATTGCGCGCCGAAGGACTAGAGGTTGTGGGGGTTATAGCCATATTTAATTACGGCTTTAGTCGTGCTAAAAATAATTTTTCAGAAGCACATTGTAGCTTTAAAACACTCAGTGAATATAAAATTTTACTTGAACAGGCCGTGAAAGACAACTATATTACACCTGAAGAAAGAACCGTGCTGGACTCATGGAATGAGAATCCACAAGCATGGAATGATAATTTTAAAATGTAAATCGAGATGGAAGTTATTAACAAGGATTCGGAGAAATTCATGTATGATTATTTGAATAGTTCTTCTCCTACAGGATTTGAGAGTTCAGGACAGCAGAAATGGGTGGAATATATCAAGCAATACGTCGATGAATGGCATCTCGATAATTATGGTACCGCCTATGGTATCATCAATCCTGGAAAACCTTACCGAGTCGTTATAGAAGCACACGCGGATGAAATCGGCTGGTTTGTCAACTACATCTCCGATAAAGGATTTATTTCTGTGATAAGAAATGGTGGATCTGATCATTTGATTGCTCCATCAAAGCGGGTAAAAATTTTTACAAAAAATGGTCCCGTTCAAGGCGTCTTCGGATGGCCGGCGATTCACACTAGAAAAGGCGCTAAATCGAAATTATCTCCGACGATGGATAACATTTTCATTGATGTAGGAGCAAAATCAAAAGAAGAAGTTGAAGAGTTAGGGATTAAAGTAGGTTGTGTCGCTACGTTCGAAGATGAATTAATGTTGTTAAACGATAAGTTCTATGTAGGTAGAGCTTTGGATAATAGAATGGGTGGATTTTGTATCGCTCAAGTAGCACGCTTGATCAAAGAAAACAATATTGAACTACCCTACTCGCTATACATTGTCAATGCCGTTCAAGAAGAAATTGGACTACGTGGCGCTCAGATGATTGCGGATACCATCAAGCCTCATGTTGCCATTGTAACGGATGTTTGTCATGATACCAACACGCCATTAATTGATAAGAAAATTCAAGGAGACACAACGGCTGGAGACGGTCCTTCATTAACGTTTGCTCCGGCAGTTCATACCAAATTACTTGGATTAATTATGGACACCGCCGAAGAAAAAGAGATTCCTTATCAGCGAGCGGCAAGTTCTCGTAGTACAGGAACAGATACAGATGCTTTTGCCTACAGTAATGGTGGTGTACCATCTGCTTTAATTTCATTACCGCTAAAGTATATGCATACAACGGTGGAGTCTGCTCATAAAGATGATGTGAAACATGTTTCGCTGTTGATCTATGAGACACTCCTTAAGATTGAGGAAAATCATAACTTCAAGTATTTCTAAGCAGCGGGAATTCGAATTAGAATAGGCTATGGGCATTATTTAGTATCTTCGTTGTGTGAAAGCCATTCTTAATCTGTACATCTATAGTTCCTTCCATATTGCACTCTGTGCCGTAGCTTTAGTCTTGTCGACCTATCAGTTGATCGGACTTGGTATAGAGCCGAATTACGTCTTATTTATCGGAGCAGGTACAATGTTGATTTATTCCTTGCATCGCATCGTTGGCATACGAAAAGTAGCGGAATCAAGATTGGAAAATCGCTTCGCGCTTATTCGAAAATACCGCTCGCATTTAATCATCTATGCATCCATAGCTTCATTAATTTCGGCCTATTGTGTTTGGAACTTTGATTGGAGTACTAGACTTTTACTATTGTTTCCTGCCGGAATATCCATCTTGTATGTATTGCCTATCTTGTTGAATAATAATCGATTAAGAGATGTCAGTTATATTAAGATTTTCTTGGTAGCACTATCTTGGGCGTTGCTTTGTGGAGCTATTCCATTGCAAATGAATGGGATTGATGGAATGGATTTATATCTATTTATCGCCGAAAAGGCATGTTTTATTTTTGCAATTACGCTTCCTTTTGACTTTCGAGACTACAAGGTAGATCAAGAAGCAGGTGTTCGAACCTTAGCCCATGTTTTTGGGGATAAGATCAAATTTGCAACTATGGCTTCTTTTGCGGCGGCGATCGTACTCATGATGCTCTCGGGGCTATATACGGACTCACAGAAAATCATCTTATTTATGGCTTATTTGATGATCGAAACCATTACGCGTTATGCGATGAATCGAAAGCATGACTATTATTACAGTGGAGTCATTGATGGTACGATGATCTTATTTTATATCTGTACCTTATTTAGTGATAATATTGAGGGCTATTTGGGTTTGTAACCCTGCCTACATATCACTCACTAACAAATTACAACCTCGAATCTCGGCATTATCCAAGCGCCCTAATACTTGAAATTCTTGTTTGTCTAAACGAATTCCGAGATCATCTGTGGCGATAAAAGCACAACTATCTATGTTTGCAAGATCAATGATGTTGATTACACCTGCTTTACCCAATGGAGTATAATTAAAGGGATCGGTCACTTCACGCGTTAATATACGCATCGTCGGAGCCGCTTTAAAAATGGTATTGCCAGTGGAATAAGCCTGCGATAACAATTCCGTCATACCGTATTCACTATGAACCTGTTCAATATTTAGCTGAGCTTTCAAGAAATCATGAAATGCGGCCTTGGGTAGTTCGGGGCCTCGTCCCTTCATACCACCCGTTTCCATAACAATGACATCTTTCAGATCAACGCCTTTTTCCGCCAAGGTCCAGAGAGCAAAACTAACACCCAATAAGATGATTTTACGGGATTGACTTTTGGCCTGTTCAATGGTTTTCAATAAAGCTTCCAGATCGTGTAGATAGAAACCACTCAAGGAATGATTCGATTGTTGAATGAAATAGTCCGCCATAGAAACCAATGATGAACCTTGTCGCTCCAAATAGCCTGGCAAGAGTGCCAAGAAAACGTATTCTTGAATCGAACCATAGAATTGTTCGAAATGTTTCAAGGCCAATCGCAAATAAAGGGCATTATTACGCACATAATGTTGACTGGGAATAGAACCAGTGGTAGTACTGCTGGTATAGATAGTATCCGCTTCCCAAGAACCCGTTTTAATCGTGCGAGATTTGAAAAAGGAAATCGGCAAAAACGGAATGTCTTCGATGGATCGAATGAAGGTGGAACGGCCCTGCTTACGCAGAAGATCCACATATGCTTGATAGACAGGATTTGACTCGTATTGATAGGAAAATAATTCCAAGGCAATGGAATCAAAATTGTCGGGACCCACCTTTTCCAATGCTTCTATCAATTCCTGTCTACTTGTCATCCAACAAATCTAAATATTTTACGTTTTTCTAGTAGAAGTAATTAATAATATCAATCTTTGTAAGGTGAAATTGTTTTGGATAATCTTTTGTAGCGCTCTAATCGTGAGCTGTATCTCACCACCGGAATTTCCCGATGAGCCCGTCATTTCTTTTACAGGAATGAGTAAAAGTAGCATGTTTCAAGGTGCCCTCAATCAGGATTCCATGCGTATATTTTTCAGTTTTACGGATGGAGATGGGGATTTGGGTAATGCCTTGGATGACCGTACTGAGGAAAATAGAGATCTTTTCGTCATCGATACACGTTCGGATCAAGTGCTGGACAGGTTTCATATGCCTTACGTCCCACCAAAAGGTGCTGCTAATGGAATCCAAGGCACAGGCGAAATAGTTTTGTTCACCACTTGTTGCAATCCAGGATGTCAGCCAGAGCCAGGTGTTACAGATGAGGTGGTATTTGAGATATATGTCATCGATCGAGCTGGCAACGAAAGTAATCGAATACAAACCGACCCAGTAACCTTGATTTGTGATTAGGCCTTTTCTAAAGCTTCTTTGGCGGCCGCCACTACTTTTTTACTATTTCCCAGATAAGATTTCCCCTGAATAATAATGATGGGTCTTTTGATAAAGGTATATTCCTTCAGAATGTGTTGTTTCCACTCCGCTTCAGTCAACTCCATCGTATTCAAACCCTGACTTCTGTACTTCATGGCACGTTTATTAAAGATCGCCTCATACCCACCGTGTTCTTCCGCTAATCGATCAATGACCGCTTCTTCTACATGCTTTTCTTTAATATCTTGAAGGTCAAAATGTTCGGCACCTAGTTCCTTAATAATTCGCTGACAAGTGTTACAAGTAGATAGGTGATATAGTCTGTTTTTTTCCATTGAGATTCAAATTATTTCTCCGGTAAAAGTAAGAATAACTGCGTATCTTCGCAGCCTAAAAATCAATAAGTGAAAAAATACAAAGAGTCCGAATTAATATTGAATGAAAGAGGCGCGGTTTATCATTTGGATCTATTGCCCAATGAAATAGCAGATACGATTATAACAGTCGGTGATCCTAAGCGAGTAAAGAAGGTGAGTCAATACTTTGATTCGGTAGATATCAAGAAAAAACATCGAGAATTTAAGACGCATACAGGCAGCTTAAATGGTCATAGAATTTCGGTTATTTCTACCGGAATTGGCACGGATAATATTGATATTGTATTCAATGAGTTGGATGCGCTGGTAAACATTGATTTAAAGACGCGCACCGAGAAGAAACAAAAGAAAAGTTTGCAATTTATACGGATTGGCACCTCTGGTGGATTGAAAAAAGATTTGCCTATTGATAGTTTTGTGGTTAATACATCTGCGATTGGATTGGATGGCTTGGGCTTGTACTATGGCATGACTAATACTAAGTTGACTGAAGAAGTGAAAAATCCCGTAATTCCACTATATACCGCTCATTCGGATCCATATTTAGTGGAAAAAGTGGCGCGGCGAATGATAAAAGGCGTGGCAATTACAGCTGCTGGATTTTACGCACCGCAGGGACGTATTTTGCGTTTAGAAGTAGAACATTCTGACTTTTTGAAGCAGGTCAAAATATTGGAAATCAACGGCTTTCCGGTGACCAATATGGAAATGGAAACGGCGGGCATATATCTTATGGCCAATCTTCTAGGCCATAAAGCGATTTCTTGTAATGCGATTTTAGCGAATCGAGAGATGGGACTATTTAGCAAAGCTCCTGGAGAGACAGTAGATCGATTGATACGACATATTTTACAAGAGTTAACGCAGGATTAGTATTCGATACTTGAAAGCTTCGGATTTATGTGAATCTATCATGTTATTTATTTTTTAAGTATTAGTGGTTTGGGGCCTACCCCATTCCATGTCTTTTGCCATGGAATGCGGTCGCTATGTTCCATGGCTCGCAAGTCTGCTCGGCTTCCAGCGGAGCTGGAATCTGCCAGTATGCTACTGGCACCAATGCACAGCGCTAGTCCGTGTTGGGTTTATTCTGATAATCATTTAATTAAAGTTGTGTATAGCTTCCGTTAATATTTTGTATATTTAGTAGTCCATCCGATTCGATTGGTGCAGATCCTATGCTGTCCTTTCGAATACAGCCGATTTCCTTTTTAATAAATAAGTAGGAGAAGTATTATTCTATTGGCATATCTGGCGATGGTATAAGAAGAAACGATTCTTATTTGTTTCAGAAATCAATCGTATACAGTATGTGGAAATTACCTAATGTTTCATTGAATGATTTGATCAAAGCTTTGATAAGTTCGGGCATTAATTTATTATTCTATGCCATTATTATTTTGATGTTGATAGGACTTCCTCAGGGCTTTGTGATTCCTTTGGATTTGTTTATTCAGGATAATGAACCAATTAGTTTTTTTAACATTTTTTATGTTCATTTTATCCTGCTTTTTTTGGCATTGTTGATGTCATTCTATCCACAGTATATCTATATGTTTCTATTCGGAAATAAATCTGAGGTCTACGGATATAGGTCGTTCTGTTTTGGCCTTATTTACTATTCACTGGGAGATAATACAAATTCTAAGGAAAATGAAAAAATAAATCAAACTTCGCTTAAGTTTATTGAAAGCGGTACCAGAAAGTTTTTGGGATATGCTTTGTTTTTTCTTTGGAGTGGTCTGTTGGTTCGAGTATATACTAAACATCAAATTATTGAATTTTCACAATACTTTGTATTGTTCAATTTCTTTATCCAACTCCACAACGCTTTTCTTTAAAATTTGTCTTTCCTCA
>JAHDFB010000021.1:32856-47013 GCA_020628475.1 Saprospiraceae bacterium
AAAAATTATATTAAAGACATAGATAGTGCTGATCACAAAAGAAATAAGAATATTCAGGTCTATCTTCGATTCAGTCCCATTTTTCTTTTACTGGCAACTGGTATTTTATTTATCGTAGTATATGTTAATCAATGGTCTCTTATTACCATCATTGTTGAAATTTTTTATTGTTTGTATTTATCAATACATGTTTTTATTTATAGACAATCCTTACGGTTTGAAGATAATCAACTCAAGGAATCAAAATCAAAGTTTCTTTTACAGGTTCTTAGAATATTTGGAGTTTTCAATTTAGCTTTCATAATTGCTATTAATGTGAATTCTTCTTTGGCTGCAATATCTAACCCGGTTTCAATAATTCTTGGATACTTAGTGGTTTTATATACGGTTATTATAATTCCAATTAAAATGTATTTGTATTTGGATAATCCCCTTAGAAATAATAAAAATTTGGGATTCACTAAATTCTTTTATGAGCAAATTCGGTTTTTTAGAATGGGCTACGTTTTGATTTGTTTTAGTATGTTATGTTATTTTATATGGGCCGTATTCCAAGATTCTAAAGTGCATGATTTAGATACTATTTCTTTGAATGTGGAGATGAAAAGAAATATTCAAGATCATGTTAATTCCTATTATCAGAATAGTACTGATTCCATTCGATCTGAAATTTTATATGCCGCATATGGTGGTGGATTGAAGGCACATTACTGGAATTTATTACTATTGAACCATTTGGAAATAAATGATCATATTAATGACATTATCGCGTTCAGCGGAGTTTCAGGAGGCGGTATGGGCATAGGCACCTTTGCAGCTACAAAATTCGGCAAATATTCTGATCAGCAAAGAATTGATTTTATGAACACGCTGAAGCAATCTAACCCATTGAGTATAGAACTAGCTTGTTTATTTGGTAAGGATTATTTTAAAGAATATATATTTCCGTTTATAGATTTAGGTAAAGGTAGAGCGAAGCGTTCGGTTAATTTTTATGCGACTATGTTGGATGAAATGAAATTAGCGGATCAGATCTCTTTTTATGAGGTGTACGATAGCCTAAATCGACGAGGACATTATTTTCCAAATATATTAATAAATAGTACTTCACTTACTAACACTTATGGAGTGGCTTCTGGAATTCACTTAAAGGATAAATTACCTGGAACCTTAGATATCCTCGAGATAAAATATAAAGGAGAGAGGAGAACTTTATCTTTTCTAGATGCTCTAACTACTTGTAATCGATTTCCATTCATCAGTCCTCCAGCGAATATAGAAGGAAAAGGACAATTCTTGGATGGAGGATATTTCGAAAATTCAGGAATATTGAGCCTATACAATTATTACAATGAGTTTGAATTTCAAGCTAGAAAAATGCAGGTATCTAGGAATTCTAGTAAACCGATACTATTATCTATTAGAAATGACAAACTTAACTACCTGAATAGTTTACTCAAGAAAAATGGTTTAACGTACTCTCATTTGTTAAACCAAAACACTAGAAAAACAAGGAAGTCAAAAGGCCTGAAGGCCGTTTTTAAAGGAGCTATTAATCTGGAACGTGTACCATATGTTACTAAAGAAACGATTCAAGAAATTGATTCTTCTAGATTCAAAATTATAAATATTGACCTTCCATATTATTTATGTGAAAAGGAGGTTAAAAAATTACTAAAGGTCTATGAAATAGAAGATTCTGTATGGGATAAAATTCATTTAATGATTGAAGAAAGTAACGAAAAAATTAAAATCCTTTTAGATAAAAAGCAAGGATATGAACCGGATGATTGGGGAGTCGTGAATCCTCCCACTTCTCGGTTACTAAGTAAACCTGCACAATTATACATGGAGGCTATGATGGAGCATACCATGGTGACGGATCAATTGAAATGTCTCCATGATCTATGTAAAAAATAGTCTAACGGTTTTAATCGTGCAAGGCGTAATGCGTGGTTACTGCACGCGTAGTTGCATATTTTGTAATGCCACTTGATTGTCTGCGGCTTGGATGTCCTCGATGAAGAGTTTAAAATGACTACCTAGGGATTTTAATTTTTTGAGATGTTCAGACTGAATGATATTCCCAGATACTTGAATGACAATAGGTCCTTTATGATCCGTGGCGCCAACTAAACGGAAACCGGTAACCTCAATTTCTCTTTTGTGACAGGTTGAAAAGAAAGCAACTTGTTGTAAGGATTGGAAGGCATTCAGTGATATCGTTCCACCGGTAAAAATTTCATTGTCGGATTTAATAATCGGAATGACGGGTTTAGAATGACAGCTATCGAGCTTGGTGTGATTGGCATTGGAACGACTTTCTTGGATTTGTTGTGCTTGGCTTTGAACACAAAGACTGATTAGAAAAGTACAGATAAGGGATAGCAGAAATAGTTTGTTTTTGAGGATCATATAACTTGTTTTTAGTATGAGTATTTTTATATTCAACGGAGTGATGAACGATTTATTTTGTAAAGCTTTCTTTGGGTAAGCTTTTCAACAATTGGAAGATTAGATTGTGTTGTTAGAATTTTCTGATAAATACTTCTCCGTTAAAGGTATATACCGCTGCTGGCGATTCTCCAGCGAATAGCAATTCTCCTTTTCTTGTAAGGTACATCATCCAAATATTTTCACTTATGACGCCTTCCTCTAAGGCATAATTAGAAAATTCTTCGGTCATTGGATTATAACTCCAAATTCCAGAATACACTGTACCAAACCACATTATACCAAAAGCATCTTCTATTATTGAAAAAGCTCGATGCAGATTATTTGCTTTTACATCTGCTTTATCCAAATGATGTTTTTTGGTAAAATTTACAGTTTGCTCACCATCGAATGTGAAAATTCCCGCTCCATTATCAGCTATCCATAAGACTCCTCTGCTATCAATAAAAATACCCCGAATTCCCATTTGGCGTTCATCGTTTAATCTCCCCATTTCTTCACGTCCAATAGAGATGAATGCATTATTCTTGTATCCATACACGCTTTCCATGGTGCCTATCCATACCGTACTATCTTTACCAAATTGTGCTTTTGTTGTGGGTAGATGTAAATATTTATTATGAATATTATTCTTCAAAGGTAATGGGTGAAAGTGTGTATGATTTTGTCTGTATTCATATAAACCGGGCTCAACCCAAGATGTGTCCATGGGATTTAAACCTCGTTGAATCCAGAGGC
The DNA here is from genome assembly GCA_020628475.1 of Saprospiraceae bacterium. GTDB lineage: Bacteria > Bacteroidota > Bacteroidia > Chitinophagales > Saprospiraceae > JAHDFB01. The sequence continues at coordinate 36,049 of JAHDFB010000021.1, forward strand.
CATCCGAATCTGAAATATTGTCTATTTGTTCTTCATTGAATAGAACTCCATTATACCTAAAAATTCGATTTCCATTTTCAATCCAAATTGTACCATGGTCATCTTCTTGAATATTTCCGGTTATGTTTAATCCATCCTTCTCAGAAAAATAATACATAGATTTACCATCAAATTTTGCGATGTAATCAGGACTGGAAAACCAAAGGTTTCCATCTTTGTCTTCCAAAATATCTCGGATCCCCCTTGTTTCTTTTAGCCACAAACTGGTGTCAGATTCAATACTCGATTGACGAAATACCCTATTTGAGCTTCCATTATTTTTCGCATTTTGACAAGAGTTGTTGATTATTATGCATAAAATAATTAATAGTTTACTCTTGTGAATGGCTGTGAAATACATTTTTAATTTTTCGTTGGTCTAAAATTAAGAGGATATAAAGAAACATACATGACTTTGGGGTACCTTCTTGCGATACAGATAGAAATGGTGCCGGGCGATGCATCGCCCGAGCATCCCGTAGGATGCCGATAGGCATCGGAGGGATGAATTTGTGAAACCATGGATAGCTGGGGCCGAAGGCATCGCCCATAAAAAAAGCCTTCGTCTACAGGTAGAGAAGGCCTTTATATTTAGATTATCTAGAATTACTTATTCGCTTTTTCATGATCAGCCAAAAACTTAGCTAGACCGATATCGGTTAATGGATGTTTTAATAATCCAAGCATTGCTGATAAAGGACAAGTCACAATATCTGCACCCGACATGGCTGCATCGACAATATGCTTCGAATTACGAACAGACGCAGCCAGAATTTCTGTATCGTACATCTGAACCGCATATAATTCGGCGATATCTCGGATTAATTGCATACCATCCCAATTGATATCATCCACGCGTCCAATAAAAGGAGATAGATAGGTTGCGCCTGCTTTTGCTGCCAAAATCGCTTGTCCTGCTGAAAATACCAAGGTACAATTGGTACGGATTCCTTTTTGAGTAAAGTAGCTGATGGCTTTAACACCTTCTCGAATCATCGGTACTTTTACTACGATATTCGGAGCTATTTCGCTGAGTGCTTCTCCCTCCTTGATCATTCCTTCAAATTCTGTTGAAATCACTTCAGCGCTGACATCACCATCAACGATGTTACAAATAGCCGCATAATGATCCATGACAGCTTGCGTTCCAGAAATGCCTTCCTTGGCCATCAAGGATGGATTGGTGGTGACACCATCAAGAATACCTAAATCTTTAGCTTCTTTAATCTGATCTAAATTGGCTGTATCAACGAAAAACTTCATACTAGTTGCGCTTTGTTTAATTATTTAAAGGATAATACGATGGATGGGATAAAAAAAACGAGGAAACCTGCCGACTGCTCAACCTCCTACCCTTGCTGCATTTCTGCCCTGGGGGGATTCAGAAGGAGCTAGTCGCAAGTCCCTCGAAGCGCAAAGGTACATCTAAAATTGAATTTGCCAATAGTTAATTTCATTTTTTCAGAGCGATCATCCGTATTTTTTAAAGAGGCCGAAAGGATGCATTTTGGCTCAAAATTGTTGTCGTCTGAATATCAACATGTTAAAAAAGATTTAAAGTAGACAACGAAAGAATGAATTTGGGCGTCATACTATTATATAAGATATAGAAAGTGCGTCCAAACGTATATATAGATTGGTAAGATTGAGTTTTTTTACAAAATTTTGGACATATTATAAAGTTTTGTAATGTTTGGCACGCATTTTGCTCATTATTTAATGAGTTTTGGTTATTAATTGAGTAATGCCCGTGTTTTTCGTCTTTCACGGGCCTTTTTTTTGCCTCAAATTCTAGTCTGCTTCTATTTATCAGAGCAATATCCTTTATAATACATTTATAACGTAACTTTGTGCCTCATTGTAGAAAGAAGGCTTATGAAGGTACTGTATGAAGACAATCATTTAATTGCGGTCGATAAACCGGTTGGTGTTTTATCACAAGGTGATAGTACAGGGGATGCGAGTATCATGGATGATATCAAGGCATATATCAAAAAGAAATACAACAAACCTGGAGATGTTTTTTTAGGTTGTGTGCATCGAATTGATCGCGTTACCAGTGGTGTGATTGTCTTTGCAAGAACAAGCAAAGCTTTAACTCGGATGAATCAACTGGTGAAAGATCGCAAAATATCCAAATCCTATATGGCTGTTTTGGATGAGCGGCCCATGGAACCATCAGGCACTTTAACGCATTATCTACATAAAAATCATAAGGCAAATTTTACAGTCGTCTATGATTCCGCTCAAGCGGATCGTAAAAAGGCTGTGTTGACCTATGAATTATGTGCCGAATTGAATAGCAAGTTTTTAGTGAAAGTTGCTTTACAGACGGGACGTCCTCATCAGATTCGTTCACAATTTAGTCATATCGGATGTCCGATTGTAGGAGATACGAAGTATAGAGGTTCCAAAGACAATCAGATCAAGAAGGGAATATACTTGCATTCGTATCAATTAGAATTTATACATCCTGTAAAAAAGGAACCAGTGCTTATCACCTCTAAACCTATTCAAAAGGGAATGTGGAAGGCCTTCAAAGATTTTTATTAATTGCTTATTTTTTGTAGTCGTATACGCTTTTGTGACTTTTGATGAATAATTTATTGTTTGAGCAGGTGTATTTTGAGATTTATATAGCAAAATGAAATAAATAGTAAAATATATTAATTTATTTGGTTGATTTCTGAATATAATTTGTTTTAGTATATCTCTTCTATTGATTAATTTCGCGGGACAAGATTATTTTATAAAAATCAAGACGAATCAAGATGATAATTGGTGTACCGAAGGAGATTAAACCTTCAGAAAATAGAGTTGCTTTGACCCCGGCAGGTGCTTATGAATTAAGTAAAAGAGGTCATACGGTATATGTTCAACACACGGCTGGTGTGGGTAGTGGATTTTCAGACGAAGAATATGTGGAGGCTGGAGCTAAAATATTACCAACAATCGAAGAAACATATGCGATTGCTGAAATGATCATCAAGGTGAAAGAACCGATTGCTAGTGAGTATGGATTGATCAAGAAAGATCAATTGGTATTTACTTATTTTCACTTTGCTTCACACCAACCATTGACAGAGGCTATGGTTGAAAGCGGTGCTACTTGTTTAGCATATGAGACCGTTGAGTTGGACGATCGATCTTTACCATTATTGGTGCCTATGTCAGAGGTAGCTGGAAGAATGTCTATTCAAGAAGGTGCAAAATATTTAGAAAAACCGATGGGCGGACGTGGTATCCTGATGGGTGGTGTTCCTGGAGTACCTCCGGCGAAGGTGATGGTCTTAGGTGGTGGTATCGTAGGTACGCAAGCTGCGAAGATGGCTGCTGGACTTGGTGCGAATGTTACTATCCTTGATATCAATCTTAATAGACTTCGATATTTGGCAGATGTAATGCCGGCCAATGTTACCACGATGTATTCGAATGAATATAACATTCGACGAATGATTAAGAATCACGATGTGATTGTCGGAGCAGTATTGATTCCAGGAGCGAAGGCACCTAACCTAATTACTCGGGAGATGTTGAAAGAAATGCGTCCAGGAACCGTATTGGTGGATGTGGCTGTGGATCAAGGTGGATGTATAGAGACTTGTAAACCAACGACACATGATGATCCTATTTTTATTATTGACGATGTAGTACATTATTGTGTGGCTAATATGCCAGGTGCCGTACCTTATACTTCAACGATTGCATTGACAAATGCTACCTTACCATATGCTATTAAATTGGCAGATTTAGGCTGGGAGAAAGCATGCGCTCAAGACGAGGCATTGAAAAAAGGATTAAATGTAATTGGCGGTAAAATCGTATACGAAGCAGTGGCGAAAGCCTTTGATATGGAATATACGCCCTACGCTTAGTTCCTAAAGATATTATAGTTTTAAAGCTCCATTTTAAAGAAGAAAATGGGGCTTTTTTATTTTTTTGCCATATTAATGATAAGTATCATTTTAAATATTCGGTTAATAATTGGGTGGGACTATAAATTTTACTTATTTTTATTTGTATAAAGAAATTCCCTCTAACTGACTTTGACTTATTCCATTCACATATCTTCTTTTTAATGCTTTAAACTTACAAAGAATGAATATTACTTTTCAAAACTTGCGCAAAATTAAACATGCTTTACCAACTGGTAGTGTAAGAAAAATTGCTTCTGACCTAAACATTGATGAACAAACGGTTAGGAATTATTTTGGTGCCAAGAAATTTGCCAATGGTGAGATCGTTGATGCTCACGTTCAACCAGGACCTAACGGTGGTTTCGTGACGCTTCAAGATACTCGTATTTTGGAGGCTGCAAAACGTATCATAAATAGTCAATATGCTTAGTTTAAACTAGGCTATTTTTATTTTTAACCATTGCGAAGCAAGAATACTGTTTACGGACAATATTCTTGCTTTTTAATTTAAGTACATTCGTTATTTCGAGATGATTTCACTGTACTGTTTTTTGCCTTTCTTGGTTAAGTAAGGATACATGCTTTGATTTATGATCGTGTTGAATGTCCCTACATCATGTTTGGACAGGGAGTTGGACTTAATGAGTATAGAAGAAAACCAAAAGTTACTGATCACTTCTATTCTTCGATAGGCTAACTGATATTCATTATCCAATTCTTCGGGTCTGAATATGTTTTGCTCAATTAATAACTCTATGATTTGTGCATATTGTTTTTCGCGTAACTCTGAGAGACTTTTATAATGCGTTTTGATGACATGATTTTTTCGAGTGATGGCTACAAAATCTAGAAAAAAGAAGTGATACTGATAGAAGACTTCGATCATTTTATAGGTCATTTCAAAAATAGATCTTAGTAATTCATGCGGTCGTGGCACTATGGTCAAATTCATGGTATTCACAAGATCAAAATAGAGTGCCTCTACGATATCTTCTCGTTTTTTGAAATGGTATTGTAAATTTCCGATACTGATCGCGGTTTCATCCGCTATATTTCTCAAAGAAGTAGCAGAAATTCCTTGTTTATTGAACAGTTTCAGGGCTGTGGCTAGTATTTTCATTTTTGTCTTACTCATGGTACAAAAATATAAAAATAGTACAACTGTACTATAATTGTAAATATTTAGTACATTTGTACTAAAATGTATATTTCATGACAATCGATATAATTGGTGCTGGAATTGGCGGACTGACAACTGCCTTAGCGCTTAAACGACATGGGATCTCTACGAGATTGTATGAACAAGCTTCTGTAATAAAACCTGTTGGAGCGGGTATTATTTTAGCCAATAATGCCATGCAGGTTTATGATAAATTGGGACTGCGCCAACAGATTGAACAGAACGGTAATCGCATCTCTTCCATGAATATTACCAAAGCTGACCTACGGCCGATTAATGCCGTTGATTTATCCTATTTTGAACGGAAGCATCAAGTCGGAAATGTGGCCATCCACCGTGCGGCTTTACAAGAAATATTATTGGAACATTGTGATGTTGATACGCTTCATTTAGATGCTCGATTAGATCAAATAAGTAAGGAAGGACTCTCGTATTTACTTCAATTTAAGGATGGAAGTATTGTTCAGTCGGAGGCCATAATAGGTGCCGATGGCATTCATTCTCATGTGCGTCCTAGTGTTATTCTTACATCGCCCATTCGATTGGCAAAACAACTTTGTTGGAGAGGTGTTACGAACTTTCGTTTACCGAAGGCTTATCGACATGTGCTGATAGAAGCATGGGGTAAAAAGGATCGATTTGGCTTTGTTCAAATTGCACCTGATACGGTATACTGGTATGCTTTAAAATCGTATAGGGAAAGCCCCAATGCACTTCATTTAGATCAATTATCTGATTATTTTAAGGATTACGATCCTTTGGTGCTGGATGTGATACAATCAACAAATAGTGAACGTATACATTGCGCTGAAATGGGAGATTTTAAGCCTATTGAACGATGGTGTCAAGGGAATATTTGTCTGATGGGGGATGCAGCACATGCCATGACGCCGAATATGGGACAAGGGGCCTGTCAGGCAATTGAAGACGCCTATATTCTGGCTGAATGTTTGAATCAAAAATCCACTTCTGCTGCCTTTGAACAATTTCAATCTCTGCGTCTTTCGAAGGCTAAAAAGATGGTACAAATGAGTTGGTCGATTGGTCAAATTTCGCATCTTTCTAATCCTCTTTTTATTTCCTTGAGAAATTTCATCTTTAGAAATATGCCCGCTTCTGCCAATCGAAGAAGATTGGAACAAATTTTTGAAATTCCTGTATTATGATTTTATTAAAAAGCGTATCGCTCTTTCTTTTCGTTATTTTCTCCATTCTGGGTGGATTTCATTTTTACTGGCTGTTCGGAGGTATCTGGGGCCTGAAAAAGGTAATTCCCACAAAGACCAAAAACGCTACGCGGTTGGAGATTCCCAGAATTGCTACCCTATTTGTTGCCATTATATTAAGTTCCATGGGGATTTTTTATTTAATGCACGCGGATTTCATTGTAATTGATCTTCCCAATTTTTTAATGACATTTTGTGTTTGGGCGATTCCCATTGTATTTGCATTAAGAGCGATTGGAGAATTTAGATTTGTAGGATATTTTAAGCGAATTCGTGATACTGATTTCGCCAAGGCTGATACTCAACTATTTACGCCACTTTGTACGCTTATATCCGTGCTGGGATTCTGGATCATATACTTGCAAAGTAGCTAAAATATGGTCAAAAAATCTTTCAGGCATTGTCGATACGAGTCCGTGTATTGGCCATCACTATCCTTTAAATAGAAGTTTTCCTTGGTGGATGCTTTGTTCGATGATTCTTTATAAATTTCGGTCATCATATTTCGAATGGGGGCGCCTTTTTGATGGGCAAAGTAAATTTTATGCGTCGGGTAAGCATTTTGAATGGATTGATCGATCATGTCTTCATATCTATATGGGCATATCATACTGAAAATGCCCGTTTCATGAAGAAGCTGCATGGATTTCTCAATCATATTAGAATAGCTAAGCAGGCCTTGATGACGTGCCGTTCGAGCCATATCACTTTCAGCTGGTGTATCATTTACGAAATAGGGCGGATTGCTGATGATGAGATCGAATTTTAATCCATGATTTTCGTATTTCAAAAAGTCCATACACTTTGCGTCCAATCGATCTGAAAAGTTGGATTGATTAAAGTTGTACTTTGATAGTTCGGCGGCATGTGGATTATTATCCAATGCTAATATGCTGGCCTCAGGAAATCGTTGAGCCAACATTAACGAAATGATTCCTGTTCCAGAACCGATTTCTAAAATATTTTGCAATGGTTTATCGGAATGATATTGTACACAGAGTGCTCCTAAAAGGGTCGCATCTGTGGTGATTTTAAATACCTTTTCATGTTGTTTAACATCAAATTTTTTACAGGAGAACTGACTCATTATTGCTTGATCAGTAACTTTCGTAGCATTTGATCATCCATTAGAATTTCTAAGAAATAACTGCCAGCTGTCAAATGTTCAATATTAAGTCGTTCTAATTGAATATTTGATTGAAATACCAATTGTCCTTGCAAGTCAACGATGTTAACTTGGCTGTAAGGCTGATCTACTTCTAAGAATATAGTAGCAGTTGCTGGATTAGGATAGATATTGATTTTCGTATCAAACTCGTATGAATGGGTTGGTAAGGAAGACCAACGGGCCTCATACTCTTGTCGGAATATATTCGCAATCGATTGATCGTGAATGATCAAGGTATTTTCGTCGTTTTCGAACTCTGCTTTATTGGTCCAGTTATGACTGCCGGTCAGAACTCTTGCTTGAGCCTTTCCTTCATCGAATATGGCTAATTTGTGGTGATAAATGGGGCTTGTTGGGTGTGTCCTGACGTCCACTCCATTGTTTTTTAAGAAATTATATTCTGTGCCGATATCATCGAAATTCTCAATAATGACTCGAACATCGATATCGTTGTCGAATTGATCTACAATCGCAGATCCTAATTCATTTTTAGTCAAGGTTAGCACTCCGATATCCATGGTATGATCCGTGTTTCGGATCTCTCGTTCTATTTTATCCGTTAGACGATCTGAGGGAGAGAAATAACTTTCAACGAGGATTCCATTTACATTAAAATAGTGCGGTGTATTATCTGATTTTTCATTTCCAAATTTAGCAGCTGCGATATCTGGTGTTTCAGTATCGGATCCCCACATTTCGTTGAATTCCATGGTATATGCTTTCGCTAATGATTGGTCGTGTATGACTAACATGTGATTTGGATCGGTAGACATTTGATTATTCGTGAAATTTGTGGATCCCGTAATCAGCTTGGCCTTATCTTCTACAGCTGCATCGATGATGACAAATTTATTATGCATCAATGCACTGCCTTCATTTCCGTATACCAAGCCGAAAGGGGGCGTTATGGTATTAAAAGCATTATTGTTGGTCTGATCATCTGCAATATATCGTATCTGTACTCCCCTATTGAAGGCGTCAATGAGGTAGTTTACAATAATAGTCCTATTGATATTATACATAGCGATATCAATACTCTCTTCGGCTTCATCAAACAATTGAAATAATCGACTATCAAATACTGCTGCACTGGTACTATTTGGACTGGATCCATCTGAAAAAGAAGCATCTACTTCATTATTGAAATATACCTCAATTTCTCCTGACGAATTTGATTGAGTTGCGAAAGGTATCAACACGGATTGCACTTCATCTTGGCCATTTCCGACTAAGAATTGGCAATAATAAATTACTCCGGGTTGTAAATTTTCAAAGATAATGGAGTTGTCCTTTTCATTTTCTAAGGCATCATATAGGCTCAGGTTTTGCGGGTCATCTCCAAATAAAATGTCTGTATTAGCCGCTTCTGTTAGTGTCCATTCGAAGTTCACTTCATTTTTTAAAATGGCTACTGGTTTCGGTTCTTGAACAAATCCCAAGCATTCTTTTTCAAGAAGATCATTTTGGTTTAGAATAATCAGTTCGCCTTCATTGGCGTAAGAATTGATGGCCACTATTTCTACGCTATTGTCTGGAATGGACGTTCCAATGATGTCACTGTCTTCGAAGACAGTGATCTTGCTAAAATTAGAATTGGCTTGGTTGCTAATTTCATAACTACCTTGGTTGAAAAAGGTAAAGGAGCTATTTATAGTTGCGCATTTGAGTCGAATTCTTTCGGATTGATGTTCGATTCCGATCTCATCGAATCCTATGAGTGTCGGTTCTGGTAAAGGATTATTTGGGCTAATATAATCTACAGAATTGATTTTGTTTAATTCTACCAAGCCTTGATATACCGTTTTCTCTCCTTCGATCAAGACTCGATCTCCAGCCGTTAAGGATTGCAGACTGACGGAACCATTTAATCCATCAAACAAGGCTATGGCGGCTGTTTCATCTTGAATAAAGCGTAATTGCCCTCCTTCTGGACCATTCAATATGATACCTTCAATGGTAACGGTCGTGCCGTTTGCAGCATTTCTTGCTTCTGCAATAGGAATTTGACACCATAGAAGGTTTGAAATACTGAGGAATAAGACGGATAGAAAAAACTTCAATGTAACAAGGTTTTAATATAATGGCCATTCACTTATTTAGTGAACGGCCATTTCTATATTTTATATGATATTACGCATTACTTGGTTATAACAATGTCATCTACCAAATAGTTGGTGGTATTGGCAGAACTTGTTCCCATATATCTAAATCCGATGTGTACATTTCCAGAGAATGAAGCTAAATCTACATTTCCACTATCCACAAACGCCCAAAAATCATCTCCAGAACCTGCTAACACTGGGTTTAATTCCGTCCATGTAGCGGTCGTTGCATCACCTGAGAAATCACTACTAATAAACACGGTAAGTCCGTCGTGTTCGTAGAAGGATTGTGCTGATTTGAACGTAAGAATGTTCGTTCCTGTCATTTCGATCTCTGGAGTTACCAACCAACATTCTTGCTCGTCATCTAATGCTTCGTATGCAGATGCGATCAAATATTTGTTACCTTGGTATTCACGACTTTCCCATTGCTCTGCTCCTGTAACACTCTGGTTGGTCCAACCGGCGGGTTGGGTTATAATATTCGCCTCCAGTGATTGGAAGTCTTCTTCGAAGATCACGATGCCTTCGTTTCCTCCTCCACCTCCGCCATCACAACGTTCAGCCGTCATGTTTACATCTTGGATTTTACGGATAAAGATTTGATAATCTCCTCCAAATGTTCCAAGTATACCAGTCAGGCTTCCATTATTTTCAGGAACGTTGAATCCTGCGAAATCCGCAAAATCGCTATTTCGTAAGATAATGGTATTATCATCACAATCTTGGATGATTTTATTTTGAGCAAATCCTCCGCCTGGTTCTGCATAAGTGGTTCCTAATTCGGCATCCGCGAATTCCACATCATCGATGGTGATCAGAGTATTTAGAAGTGATTCGTCCAAATTTTCGATGCTTACCACCTGTGGTGTTACCTCTGAACCATTATCTGATTTAAATACGTGATTTGGATAGTCCGCGGTTTCAATCCATCCAATATTACCTTCGTAAAGTCCGCCAATTCTAGGGTGGCCATCTTTATCCCCTAAATACAAATCTTTCGTACTCACAACTACTTTTCTTCCTAGATTGAAAGAATTAAATAGGTCTATTTCATTAATTCGAATATTAATTCCACCCGTTTCATCTTGGACTGTCAGCTCTTTGAAGAAGTTTCCACTTTGATCGGAAGAGATCACGGTTGCATCAAAAATCAAATCTTCGGTAATCAGAGTTGGCGTACCAACATTCAATAAATTCAGGACATCTGCGATCGTTGCATTCGGATCTGGAGCATTCGGATTTCCTTGATCGTCACATCGTGCACCCGATAAATCCACATCTTCAAGATTTCTAAAACGGAGTTGTTTCGTATCTCCGAAGATAGAATAGA
>JAHDFB010000097.1 GCA_020628475.1 Saprospiraceae bacterium
CCGACAAGTCTTTTAGGTAAAAACCCAAAATGGTGTCTAAATCTGTGTCGTTCTCAAATGGAAAATTATACAATACGCCTCCATCAACATAAATATGATCATTCGGTTTTTTATTCGTGAATTGCCAAGATTTAAAGAACAAAGGTATGGACATCGATGCCCTCACAGCTTCCGCGAGTATGGTATCCGGTGTTTGTTCTGCGGAAAACTCTTGTACTGATTTGGTGTATAAATCTGTAGCGTAAACTCTTAAATCCTTAAAATGACCCGCATTTTTCATATCGTTGAAAGTCGCATTTTGGTCGAGTCCAGATTCTTGAATTCGAGCTTTCATCCACTTTAGGAATGCATCTCCTTTGTAGAGTCCATAACTGGTCGTAAGACGGATTGGATTGAATCCATCTTCAAAAGACTTAAAGTCCAATTCTGAGATAACGGTAGATATTCGATCTGAAGAATAATTTAAAGCGATTAATGTTGACGTAATCGCACCGGCCGATGTACCAGATACACTTTCAATGTTTTTCAATATACCTTGTTGCTCAAGTATATCTATGGCCCCCGCATAAGCGATGCCCTTTACTCCCCCGCCCTCAAAAACGAGATGTTTAAATGGAAACATAATATTTTAATTATTATATCTAGTGTGTCTATAGAGGGGAAGTAAAAAAGTAGATTCTAGTCAGTTGACTAGAATCTACACATAAACTTTTGTTTGCTTAGTTTCTTGAAGGGAATACGCCTTGTAAAGCAATGATGTAATTAATTCCTAAGTAAGGAGGTTGATTACTGAAAGGTAGATTTGCTGCTCCTACAATTGAACCATGTCCCATTTGCGAGTCAGTGGTCGTCGAATACAAATTCGTTTCAGACAAAGCCATATAAGCATTCTCTGGACTATCCGTTGTCGGGTCTTCTGAATAGGCTTTGATCGCGATAGAAGCCGGCGGTAAATTTTGTGTTAATAAAGTAGTTTGATAATTACCACCCTTTTCGCCCAATCTATAGGTTGGTAATCCTGGGCCATTACCTTGCTGAAGCGGAAATCTTCCTCTTAAATCCGGCAATGCGAAAGTGGTTCTTCCGTCACCTCCATAAGTAGTACCTAATATTGAAAATAATGCAGAATATTGGTTAATTGGCAGTAGTTGTCCTTCACATAATGCCCACCCTCTAGGTGCAAAATTACCTGCGAACATTACGATTTCTCCTAAAAACGGATCCATACAAATTGATTTTTAAAGGTTAAAAAAATGAATATATCCAAAGTTGCAATAAAATCCAAATGCAATTATGAGTATTTACACGTCTTTAAAATCAGGTATTTATACCTATTGCTAAAATCAACTTAATTTATAATTTAGTGCCGCTTAACAAGGCGTAAAAACAACTTATACAACGGCATTTTTCCTTTTAACACATTTATATGTATCTTTAAAACCAATGGATACAGCCAAAAAAAACCTTCGCTATTGTATCAATTTGGTGCGTATTACCCTTATTCATTAACTAATAAATTTTGACAATGAAAACAATCAAAATCTTACCAACTATTCTAATTGCCACCATTGCTTTCTGTTTTATTCAATGCACAGAAATGGCAAAAAAAGACACGACTACGAATGACGATAGTACAACAGAAACCAATACCATGGTTCCTCATCTTCCGAAGGCAACCTTTGTAAATTGGGTCACTGCTTGGAAGGCCGACGGTGTTACCTATACGGACAGTACTTTACTAGAATTTTTCACGATGAGTGATGGAGATTTAACAGCTATTTTAAATGAGAGTGGTGTTGATAGTGCCCGGTTTTATTTAGGATTGGACACTTCTATTATTCCGAATGAACCGCATCTTATGGTGGTCGGAGTCGATTCTAATGGAAATGATATGCTGGATTATACGAAAGGTCAATATGCTTATGACCTAACGAAACCATGTCCATCCTATTGTACCGGTGGCTATGGTTATCCAAAGAATCCAAAAAAATGATGCATTTAACCAGATAAGTTATATGATTAAATGCTTGAACAAATCCTTGATTCTATTTCAAACATATCTATTGGATTAACGATTATAACTGGATCCATATCGCTACTTTTATTGAATTTTGTTGATAAAAGAATAAAATTCTTATGCCTATATTTTGTGGTGATTGCGGCTATTGAAATCTATAGCTTCTCCATTGCCAAAGGACAAAACAATTTATACCTATATCATTTTTATACCTTTTTTGAATTTCTATTATTATCGAAGGCTTTCCAGTACATTTATCATCAAAAAGGGCTTCAATTCAATATGAATTTGATTCTGGTTCCAGTTCTAATCTTCTTTTTAACCAACTCGATATTTTTTCAACGATTTGATCAATATAACTCCTATTCGAATATATTGGCGAGCATATTAATCATTGCTTATTGTATCTATTACTTTTATTTGATTCTTGATGACGATCGTTCCAATGAATACAATGAGACATTCATAAAATGGACCTTAACTGCCGTATTTCTATATCAAATCACCATGATTATATTCAATTTATTTAGTAATTTCTTAGCAAAGTATGGAAGCTTTGATTCCGATTTGATGATTTGGCTAATTCGTGCTTTAATACTCTTAAGCATACGATTTATATTCGTGTACCATATTACTAAATTAAGCGTGATAACTTTGAAAACACAAGCAGCATGAATGAGAACAATTTTACCCCTTATATTCTTTCTAGTATACTAGGGATGCTCCTTATTGGCATTCTTGTTATTTGGTTTTTGAATCGTGCACAAATCAAAATTTCGAAAGAAAAAATCAAGAGACAGGAGCAAAAATTGGAATTTCAGAAAGAACTGCTCGTCAATACGGTACGTACCCAAGAAAAAGAACGAGAACGAATTGCTAAAGAATTGCATGACGATGTGACTTCTCAATTAAGTATTATTCATCTCAACCTACACATGCTCAAAGAACGATTAGATTCCGAACCAGAAAGCGACAATCTGATTGATCATATTGAAACCTCCCTTAAAAACAGTACAGAAAGAACGCGATCTATAGCACATGAATTGATGCCTTCCATTTTCAAGAAGTTTGGATTTCATCATGCTTTGAAGGAATTGGCTAATAATGTTAATCTGACAAATTATATAGAATTACAAGTAGAAAATGAACATTTATTGGCTATCACCAATCAATTCAATTTGCTTCATATATATCGCATTATTCAAGAATTAATCAACAACAGCTTAAAATATGCCGAAGCATCCAAGCTTCAAATCATATTTGAATCAATAGAAAACAATTTTATTCAATTAAGTTACTCCGATAATGGAGTTGGCTTCAATACTAAACAACAAAATGAAGGTCTGGGCATGGGCAATCTAAAAACCCGTATCGAATTATTGAATGGAGAAATAGATCTACAATCCGCCCCTGGTCTTGGTACTAAAGTAATTTGTAAATTCCCCAATTATGATTAAACTAATTATTGCCGAAGATGAAAATCTATTTATACAAGGTCTGCGAATGATCTTTTCGAAAAATCCTGAAATTGACATCATTGAAACCGCTAATAATGGTCGTGAATTACTGGATATTATCGTCAAAGACAAATTGGAACCCGATATTATTCTTCTTGATTTATCGATGCCTGTTTTAGATGGTGTGGATACTTTATTGGAGCTCAATAAAATGAATTTATCTGCCAAAGTCATCATCCTCAGCTCACATTATAATGACTCTATTATTATAAAACTTTTGGATGAGGGCGTATCTGCTTTCTTGGCCAAGAATGAACATCCTGATGAAGTTATTAAAGCAATTGTAGAAGTCTATAAAAAAGGATTCTATATCAATGACTACATCATGCAGCTCATTCGAAATCGCCGATTATTAGCCAAGAAAAAACAGCTTCATACAGAATTATCCAATCGGGAACTAGAAATATTGAAGTTGATATGTAAGGAGTACACCACAAAAGAAATCGCCGAGAAATTATACATAAGTCCTAGAACGGTGGAAGGTCACAGAAATCGAATTCTGGAAAAGACGAATGCCAAGAATACGGTAGGTATTGTATTATATGCGATACAACATAAAATACTGGAATTGAACGTCAATAAATATCAATGATAACAACCAGATCGACCAATAAGGTCGATCCAGTCTAACGGGGCATTTATTTCTTTAGTATTGATTGAAATGTCTCATAAAAGATGACTTTGTTCTTTTACTGACTGGAACTTGATATTTTCCGACAGAAAGTACATCACCTTTGACTTGATCTATTTTAGATAATTGAACAATGTACGATCGGTGTGTTTGATAAAACTCCTGTTCTGACAATCTCGATTTTAAATCTTTCAAGGTCATCAAAATGGTATAATTTTTAATCTCAGTAAAGATTCGAATGTAGTTTTGCATGGCTTCAACATACAGTATTTCATCTACATTGATCTTCAACATGTTCGAACCATCTTTAAGCATTAAAGTTGGCCTTTCTTCTGCAATAATGTTTGTCATAACTCTTATTGTTTTATTGATGGACTGCATAAATCGCTGAAATGAAATAGGCTTCAAAAGATAATCTATTACATTAAATTCGAAGCTTTCCAAAGCATGTTCCGAGTACGCAGTGGTAAATATTACCTGTGGCTGATGGGGTAACATTCTAAGAAACTCAATACCTGTGATAAATGGCATGTTGATATCCAAGAATATTACGTCCACTCTATTTTTTTGTAAAAACGCTTTCGTCTCTACCGCATTTTTAAATGCTCCCTTTAGAATCAATTCATCTACTTTCGCAATGTAAGAAATCAATGCTTTTCTAGCAATTGATTCATCATCAACAACTATACAAGTAATTTTTCTCATGATTTTGACTCTAAATGTATCTTGAGTTGGACCGTATACAGCTCTTTTGAAGCATCGATTTTCAACTCAAAACGGTCGTGATACAGCGCATTTAGCCTTTCTTTTACATTACTCAATCCGATCCCTACCGATCGAACCAAAGCCAAACTTTCATGATCACAACTATTACTTATATGAAATAAAAGCTCAGAATGCTGCACGTAAATGCGAATTTTTATAAAGTTTTTTTCTTTTTTACCATATCTACTTACAAATTTGAAGGCGTTTTCAATGAATGGCGTCAATAATAATGGCGCAATCAGACGCTCTTTTTCTTCTATATTAATATCCAGTTTGAAATCAATATCATCTGCAAATCGAATCTTATTGAAGTGAATATAATTTTTAATGTATTCAATTTCCTGATTCAATCGGACATAATCATTGGCACCTTCTTTCAGATGATATCTCAAAGCTTCTGATAAAACCAATATCATTTCCTTCGCACCTTCAGGATCTTGATCAATCAAATGATATATACTATTCATCCCGTTAAATAAAGTATGCGGATGAATTTGAGACTTCAACCATTTTAATTCGGTTGAAAACTTTTCTCTTTGTAGTGTCAATTCTCGTTCATAGGCCTTACGACGATCGATGGGTAATCGATACGCCAAGGCGAAGAGAAAAAAACTAAGATTGACAGGTAATGTATAAGCCATTCCATCGACCATCTTATCGGATAGGCTCATAGAAAGACTACGAAGAAAAGATCGTGTTTCTAAATAGCTTCCAACTTGATAATCAATACATGCTTCAATCATCGAAAAGAGCATCAAAAAAAGCACCCCCCAGCCTATAAAGCGATATAATTGCTTCCATTTAAAATAACTCGGTACTAGAACATATGCCGTTGTATAAAATACGAAAGCATTCGTAATTCCACCATATATATGACTGAACACTTTTCTGTTTTGAGCGTCTAAAGTCCACCCCCAATTAAGGCTTGAATTGATCAAAAGAAATAACAAAACGGCCCAAACAAACAGGTGTATAAAGATGGTCAAATAGGGCATTTTCATAATAGATGCAATTTTTACTATGAATGTAACAGTATCTGTGTTTTCTTTTCAAGTGAATTGATCCGTGTGCGATTTGACTTGATAAACGTCATCTTCAAACACTCTCATCAATACAAGTTTCGCACCGACCAATACTTTTCTTTCAAAATATAGATTCCTTCGATATTCGCATAAAAAAAACATGAGAAGTATCGTTATCTTTTTAAGCCTTCTATTTTATTCGGTTCAAATTGTTTCTCAGGATTTACCTCTTAGAACCCAAGAAATCCTACAGGAATATTTAGACCTTCTACCCAATAAAGCGCAAATCGCTATCGGAATCATTCATCAAGATCAGCAGTACACCATCGGTTATGAAAAATCAACCGATGGTCTAAAAAAAATCGACAATGCCTATGCTATTTATGAAATTGGATCCATCACAAAGACAATGACAGCTGGCTTGGTACAACAATTTAGAATACAGCAAAAAATAGACCTGAATCATTCCATTTTCGAATTTTTACCGGACCATCATCTATACGATCGTAAGAAAATAGAACCGATTCAGTTCAAACATATGTTGACCCATACCAGTGGAATTTCAACCGCACCTATCACCATTTTATCGCCTATACTACGAGCCTTGATTTTTAGGCCAAAGAATCCGAATAAGTACGTGGCGTACAAGCACTATCATAACTATTTAAAAAAATATGAATTGGAATACGAAGCTGGTGAGAAATGGGAGTATAACAACGGAGCATATGGGCTTCTCGGCCATATCTTGGCCCATCAACAACAAAGCTCTTGGGACAGTCTCATGCATCAACAAATTTTCGAACCTCTGCAGATGAATCATTCTTATGCAACAGGGACTTACGTCCAAAAAAATCACCAATTAATCGCGTATACCCAGTCTGGCAAAAAGGCTAAATATTGGGATATGAACTTGATTAATGCAGCGGGTTCTGTCAAATCCTGTTCTCATGATATGTTGCGTTGGCTACAAGCCCATCTTGATGCTTCTGACGAAAGTTGGTTAGGTGCCATGAAGGAAGAATATCACGTTCCAACGGCCATTAAAAATAGCTATTCAGGAAGTGGTTGGATGCATCTTTATAAGGATAATGCTCATTACATTTGGCATGGAGGAGCCACCGGTGGCTATCGATCTTTCTCTGCTTTTGATCCAGTACATGAAACTGCCATCGTCATTCTTATCAATATGAATTCCAATCATCAAGGCATGAAAAATCAACAGAAAAAAAGTCTAATTCGAATTTATGGATTTGAATTGTTAGAAAGTCTGGCTGACAAATCGGACACCGTTCAAGGCTTAGAAGTACAGCGCTAAATCGGGAAGCTATCCATCTATTTGATCAGATTTCATTAGGAAATGGGTGAGGTCTTCCAGTAATAGTTTTATGTTTTTTTCGAGATGTTTCATGTTTTGTTCTTGATCTTTGGTATAATCCATCAACGAAAAGTTCTTGACAGAACTAGGGCTCACTTGATTTAAAAAAGAATCCGATGGTTGTTCCGAAATGATGATCAGCTGTTTCGCCTGCGTCTTACTGTATCGTATGATCTCCCCTACTAATTTTTCAGACCAACTTTGATCATCCGATTGTCCTCCGCCGGTAATAATAACATCCGCTTTCCTAATTCTATCTTCTAATTGAAGTAAATCCATTATAAATCCCATTTTTTTGATTGGGGTAGCCTTTAGGATCCCGACCAATCCTGCTACCACTCCACCGCCTGCAGCTCCTCCAGGAATGGCATTGATATCAACATCCATTTCATCCAATACGATCTTACTAAAATGAACCATACCTTCTTCGATATCCTCTAGAGCCTCCGCAGTATCAAGTCCTTTTTGTGGACCATCGACATAGACCGCTCCCGATTCGCCCAGCAAATAATGATCCTCATCATGAACCACACGAAAATCAACATGCAAGAATGCTCGTAACTTAGCTATATCTATCTGAGCTATATCTAAAAGTCGTTCCGCTGAAGGATAAATCATTCGATCATGCTCGTCATAAAAGCCTATTCCTAGCGCATGTAATATCCCTGTGGCGGCATCTATGCTCGCAGCTGTATCAACGAACAAGATAATGGATTTCGCCCCTTTTTGTATAGCATCTCTTATCAATACACCCGTGCCATAAGTGCTGGATAAATAGGGATCTATTTCATCAGGTGCCAAACAATCCATTCCGCTGCAGGTGGCTAAATCTATGAATGCCCGATCCTCCGCTACGATATAGCTCCCCTTCATATCATTTCCCAAGGGATCGAAACTATCTATTTCAGGTACTTGGCCTTGTTGAAATCCTTGTATAATTGCTAAAAAACCTGCTCCATCATCTGTTATTGATTGACTATCCACCGTCACATCATTGATCTTGGACCTTAAATGATCACACAAGTGCTTCGTAATAAGGGCTGAATCTATAGATCCTTTCAATGAACCGATGCAAATCAATATTTTCACGGGCTATCTTTTTCTTGGCGGAATCGTCTTATTCTTATCCTTTAAAGCTTGATAACGATCGAAATCAATTGGTTTGTACACTTTGTCTTTTCGCATGGGATTCCGCCCCAATTGACCATGCGGACGAGTCGGTCTTTTTTCAAATCCACCACCACAATTGGGACAAACATTTTCAAGGATGTGCTCTACACAGCTCTTACAAAAAGTACACTCATAGGTGCAAATCATCGCCTCATCGCTATCATTCGGCAAGGGTTTATCGCAATGTTCACAGGATTGTCGTAACTCCAACATGTCGTTCAGTGCTTTCTATTTATTTCGTAATAAGGTTAATTGCTCCAAAGCCCCTCCTCTATTCATATGAATCACCAAGGTATCCGAAGTAACTTCCATGACTTTGACCTTCATTTCTAATTGACCATCTTCTTTGGTATGAAGGAAATCTCCACGCACCCACCATTTTCCTTGTTCTTTTAAAGAACCATAATCAATAACATATTGGCCATCTTCTTCCAGCGTCATATCTAGCTGATTGGATATTTTTTGATCTGTACTGATCGTTTTCCATTGGATAGTTTTCCAAGTACCGTATAATCGTTGTTTATCGACACCATCATTACACGCGATCAACATAAGAGCAATGCAAAAACTCCAGATAATT